>CAZETM010001109.1:0-3049 GCA_964514885.1 uncultured Polyangium sp.
GACGACCGGATTGGGTATCGCGTATCCCATCAGCGCTCGCGATGAATGCGACCTGGAAATCGGCGACGATGACGAATCGTCGAGAATGGCCGAAGGAACCGTCATCGCTCGAAGCGCTTGAAGCATACATTCTTCAATTTTGCGCTCGGTCAGGTTCGACCCTTTCACGCGCGCATCGAACGCCTGGCCGTCCTTGGTTACGTCGACCTCGAATTGAACGTGGAAATCACCGCCCGCGCCGTGCGCATGCTGTTTGACGCATTCACGAAGCTGCTGAACAATTTCCTCGGGCGCTGAGGGCAAAGCTGGTTCCGTGGAGGTCGGCTCATGCGGCAGAAGCGTGTAATCATCGCTGGTCGCGCAACCGAGCGGGATCGATACGGCGCCCAATGCAATGATAAGGACTGCCGAGGTTGCCTTTTTCAGGGCGCTTGCAAGGCCGGTCGCCGTCAATTTTTTATCGCCATGACGCGCAACCCTAAAGGCAACGGACGAGGCGGGACAAGTTTTTGACAAGCCCAGCGGGGCATGGTCTGCTCGTCGGCCGAGGGAGTCTATGGCGACGCGATCTACACTTTGTGCCATCGTTGCGACCGGTTTGACGCTGGCCGTGCTGCCGCTTGGTTGTGGCGCCGCGCAAGAGGAGTATCCCCATACGCCGGATGCGCAGCAGCAGACACCAGCAGCCGTCAACGAATGGGCGATCCCGGAAGCCATCGTTAAACAGTTGCGCGGATGCGTGAAAGAGCACGCTGGCGACTTGAAAACCTATGCGCATGAAGCAAGGTTCGACGTGCGTTTGACCGACGATGGAGCGATTACGGCAGTCAACCTGCGCAGCTCGACATTGCGTCACGAGCCGATCGAATCGTGCATGATGGGGGCGCTCGCGGGCTTGTCGATACCGCCGTCGATGTTGCCGATGCGTTCGTCCGAGCCATTTTCGGGCGGCGAATCGATGCGGCATTCGCGCGAGCCGCTGGGGATTGCGCAAGCAGCCGGGGGGATGATCGCGCTCGGGCCAATCATCGTCATTGCCATGGGCGTGACGCTGGCGGTTTACATCGTCGGCGAGGCAACGAAGGATGTGGTGGAGGCGGCGAAGCGGAACAAAAGACTGGAGCGTAAGTGCAAAGAGTGGCGGGACGAGTGTCTTTCAACTCGGCCTGGGATCTGCGGAGAGTGCTTCCGCTATTGCCTGCTCCAAGGAGTTTGGAACGATCGTGCATGTCCCCGGTCCAGCTCGAACTGATTCCGTACGGAGCCTCTGATGAACTCAAATTCAAACGACATCGTCACCCTCTGTTGGTCTTGCAAGAAGCGGCCAGCCACCACGAGATACAACAATCAAAGCGGTAAGCTGAGCGAGCTGGTATGCGAGCCGTGTCTCGATCTGCTTCAGTTGCAAGAAGCATTTGGTCGAGGAATGGCTGAAACATATGAGCTGGCTGATCAAGAACGATACGATGAGATCCTGGCGTGGCTCGACGAGTTCGAAGCAGCCAATCTGCATCGAGATCAAGGGGGCTGGCTGGCGCGCGAGCTCGCTGGATATCGCGAGCTTACTTTATGGGAAGCTGAACGATACGAAGAAGCCCTACGAGCTTGTGATATCATCGAGCAGCTCGGATTCAGGGACATCACGGATCGCTGGTCGCTTGCAGGTTTCCGAGCGCGAATTTTTGAAGGATTGGAAAAGCATGCCGAAGCCTTGGCCGTGTACGAAAAGGCCTTTCGCGAGCAAGATCCGCAATATGTGGCATCAGCACGGTATTGGATGCGTCCGCTCGTCGAATTCGCTGAAAACGCCGGACGCCCGGTCGACGAATCGTGGCGCGAAGTCGTGCAACGTATCGCCGATGGTTACGAAGTGGAATTGCCCGTGCGCGATACGCTGGGGGAAACCATTCTCGCTTTGTACGAGATCACGGAGAACAAGCAGCCGAAAGCGAAAACCGGCTCGTAACCTGGTTCGATCGGTTTCAGGTCGACACCTTGCCCAATTGCGCACGTAATTCGTCGAGGCGCTTTTGCATAATGTCGAGCTGATCTCGGTAGAATTCCGCTGCGTCATCGGTGACGGTGCTCTTGGCGAGCAATCGCTCCAGCTCAGCCATTACGGGCTCGAGGGTACCAAGTCCTTCGGATGGTCGTCGATTGAAGCGACAGCAATCCGCATAAATGCAGGACATAATGCACGATGTCTCGATATTCGAGAAGCCGAGTTGAAGGAGGCTATTCCACCATATCTGGCACGTGTTGAAAGGTTGCTCATCAAGGTATGCAGCCTTGAAAATCGCCTCGATTACACGTCGCTTCGTTTCAATCACGTAGAATTCATGGTCACCGGCGCGCAAGATGAATTCCCTCTCGACGAGCTGGAATGCGCGTTTTGCCTCGTCAAATGGGGCATCTTTTGTCCTCAGCCAAGCGACATCCATTGCATGCGCCAAATCTCGACTCATCGGATCGTCAAAACCCTCGAGCACGAGATCATCTTCGGTTTCGTTGCGAGCGTTCATCATTGTTCGAGCGATATCAGGTCGACGTGGTGTTCTACTCTGCTTTCGTTTCAGCGACGAGCCTTTGAATGGCGTCTAGTTGATATCGACAAAAATCTGCCAATTCCTCGGCGACCATGGGTTCGGTGAGCATTCCCTCCAGTTCTGAGATCAGCGGATCGAGCACGCTTCGTCCGATCGAGCTTTGATTGTTTTGTATACAGCAATCCCCATAAAACCACGACATCATGCACCTGCGTTCGAGGTTCGTAAATCCGAGTCGAACCAGATCGTTCCATAATGTTTGGCATGTGTCGAATGGTTGTTGACGGAAGACGGCTTCCTTGAAAATTGCCTCGGTAATTCGGCGCTTGATTTCAAGCATATCGCATTCATGATCCGCGGCACGCGCCACATATTCGAGCTCGATGAGCTTGTATTGGCCTACCATGTCGGCAAAGCCGCTGTCGCGCGTCGCTAACCAGGTTGCGTCCATTGCCTTTGCGAAATCCCGACTTGTCGAGTCGGGAAATGTATCGAATGCAAGA
>CAZETM010001110.1:0-3042 GCA_964514885.1 uncultured Polyangium sp.
CGGTTTGGACGCAGCAATGTGCATGGCCAAATCCTTGGCAAGCGACTCGTCGCCCACACGCCCAAGTGACGCGCGCTCGACGGTCTGATTCGGCCCCGGGAGTATGCCACCGACGACCTTGGAGCCCCGCGCTTCAATCGGACGCTCACCCGAAGCAACTGACGCCGAGCCGTCTCGCGGATGAGGCGCTCGCGCAGGCGAAGGCGGCAAATCCGTCACGCCCTGACGCGCAGGTTTCGTGGGCAAAAGCGTGTAGCCTTCGTCGTCCGGAGCTTCCCCCTCGAACGGCCGAGGCAAAATCGGCTTGACATCCAAATCGTCGTAGTTGAACGCCGGAGACTCGACGTCCTCTGGACTCACCGTCATCTCCGGGCTCTCGGCCGCAATGACGAGCCTGCTCAGACCAATGGTTTCATAGTCCGGAATAGGCACCGAGCCGCGCCATGAAAGAACCACGACCATGCGCACGCCATCGATCCAGATGGTGTCGAGGCGCATGTCGACTTCGTTTGTCGCAATAGAACCGTGAGGCCTGAAGAATGCACGAGGCCGAATCGTCGGCAGGCGTGTCTCGAGGCGCGGGATCTTGCGGTGGAGATGCTCGAGGATGATCGTCGGCGAAGGTTCGATTTCGTCGAGCTGCTGTTCGCGCGGAGCACAGTTGAAGATCGAAAACGGAAAGGCTTCAGGAGCGACGGCATGTTGCGAGCGCAAACGCCGAACGAAGGTATTGCCTGCGTCCGTGAGCCCTTGTCGTTCGGAACGCCATCGAACAGGCAGCGGCCCAAACCCAGGCGTCAGTTGCTGCCCAGCAGGATCGTCAGTCGACTCGATTCGCGGCAGAGGCCAACCACCGCTGCCCGTGAGCTGAATACCGCTCAGGTTTTCGCCCTGCATCGCAGCGAGTTCGTAACGCAGCGGCGCCGTCGCGAATCGTTCGGGAGCACTCGGACCAAGCCCCGAGCTTCCCTCCATCCACACGCGCGGCCCCATCACCCGCAACGACTTGCGCAGCTGACCGACCTGCAACGTCGGTGTCAAACACTCGACCGGAGTCCCACCAGGCGCATACGCACGCCCCGAGAAAACCACGTCGATCCGCGGCTTGTACGGCACGAAGTCACTCGGCGCGAACAGCGAAGCCTGCGGATTGTGATCCCACGAGATGTCGCCGTGTACCGCATCTTGTTGCGGTGCAAGCGACGCGTCGGCACGGTGCGTAAGGACAAACGTGCCCTTGACGCTGATGGTGAGCCGATGCCCCGTCGGGTGCTCTCCCCACACCAACGTGGCAACGCTAAATGGGCAGAGGCGAATGATTTCCAACGCCGCAAGGCTAGCTCAGCTCCGCACGGAGAGGAAAGATTTGATCGCGAGATCAATGCCGATGATCGGCCTGGTGGATCGGTGTGTGCCGTAGCGAGAGCCACCAGAAGCACGTGTTGTCCCAACCAGGCTTACGGGAGACGCAAAGATCGTGTAGGTCTGTAGCCAAGGAGATACCGATGTTGAAATATTCGCTTGCCACACTCGTGCTCGTTGCTCTCGTTGGATTGCTTCCCGCATGTGGCGGTGCCGAACTCGGCGAAGCTTGCGCAACGCGTGGCTCACAAGAAGAGTGCGTCGATGGCGCCGTTTGCGAGCAGGAGACTTCGTCGGCCGCCGAGCCGACGTGCCTCAAGGTCTGCAAAGACGCGGCCGAATGCGCGTCGACCGAGGATTGCAACGGCGTATCGGGTACGAACGTCAAGGCGTGCGTACAGAAGACGAAGTGAAATGACGCGGCCCGGACTGCTCAATCGAGCAGTCCCGCGGCAGCACGATCCAGCAGCTCGTCGAGCGTGCGTAAAAGGTCTTCGTTTCCGTTTTGCGAATACCGCTCGAGCGCCTGTTTACACCCCGGAATCGCTTCGATGAAGTCCCAAACGGTTTGCGGATCCGCGAGCGAATCGGCGGCCCTGCCATAACCTTCGTGTTGCAAGTATCGAGCATTCAACACCTGCTCGAATTGGTGCACGACCGGTACGGCGAGCATGGGTTTGTGTAAATAAACCGCTTCGCCCATCAAAGTGAATCCACCACCAGCAATGACGCCTTTGGCCGACGCGAGATCGGCAATGAATCCGCTTTCGCTGAACGGGCGATAACACAAGTTGCCCTCGACCTGATCCTCGGTGATTCCTCGGCGCATGCCGTAGATACGACAAGGCAATCCGGTCTTGGTGAGCGTATCGGCGAGCGCTTCGTTTCCTTCGGCGGTTTGGTAAACGAGCAGATGGTCGCCATCGCTACGCGTTGCCGCGAGGATTTCGGGACGCAAAATCGGGGCGCAAAGCGTGGTTCGGGGTTTGCGCACGGGCGGATGGAAAAAGCTCGTGATGACGTAATGGTTGCAAAACGGGAGCTTGCTTTTGATGAATAGGCGCGTGACGGTGAAGTCTCCGTCGTGCTTACCGATGATCTCGGGGCCGTGGGTGCACCGATTGATGATCTGCATGTTGTCCACGGAGATGACGGGCAAACCGTGGGTTTTGGCAAAGAGGTACGTCCAGGATTCGAAGTCACTGATGACGACGTCGGGACGAAATTCGCCAATGAGATCGAAATAAGCAGCGATGTTCTTGGGCAAACCCGCAGCGCCTTGGGTGACGTTCGACAGAAGCGTCTTTCCGCGACGAACTCGGTTTTGCTCGTAGATGACGTGAAATCCGTGGATTCGTTTCACGGCGTCGAAGCGACGTTGCAAGAACTCGACCGCGCGGCCCGAGGCCATGATCTCGACTTCGTGGCCTTGGCTGACCAAGTGTTCGAGCACGACGCGCGAGCGCATCGCATGTCCCATGCCTTCGCCGACGACACCGTAGAGAATCTTCATGACGGCGCAGTGTATACGACTTCGAACGTGCGACAAACCAAACTTCGTATAGTCTTGGGTGTCGACATGCCCAACCCCTCGATTGTTCAAGCTGGCAACATCGTTCTGCGCGCTGCGGCGGCGCAGGTAGCGCCGAACGACATCACGAGCCCCAAGATGCAGTCGCT
>CAZETM010001111.1:0-3042 GCA_964514885.1 uncultured Polyangium sp.
CGGTTTGATTGACGAGGGCAATCCTGGTGGCGGCGCAGCGTGCTCGACGGGCAATCCCGGCATTTGCAGCGCAGGGCTCGTGACGTGCGTGAACAGTGCGCTCACGTGCGTGCAAAACCTGCAGCCTGCACCGAACGAAGTCTGCGCCAATAGCCTCGACGACAACTGCAATGGCACGGTCGACGAGAACGCGGATCTCGACGGTGATGGCTGGGGCGCATGTGGAGGCGATTGTTGCGACAATCCGGCCACGTGTGGCTCGGCCGCGCAGGTCAATCCGGGCGCCATGGAAATCGTGGGCAATGGTATCAACGACGATTGCGATGCGGCGTCGAGCGACGTTACCCAGCCCGCATCATGCGAGCCCGCAGCGCTTGCCACGCCCACCTCGCCCATGAATCTCGTCAATGCCATGGATCTGTGTCAAACGACGACGCTCAATCCGCCGCTTGCGCAGAAGAAATGGGGCGTCATTACTGCAGCGCTCACCGCTGCCGACGGAGTGTCCCTGCCGCCGGTGGATCTGCAGCGTGGCGTGCTCACGAACTACGGCCCGAACGTGACACCGCGCAAGGGCGTGCGAATGGCGGCTCTTTCGTCGGGCACGGCGCGCGACGAGACCGATCTGGGTTTCATCTATCCGAACGGCGGTTTCCAAGCGAGCGGTAACGGCAATCCTCCGCCCGTCTACCTCGCCGGCAATGGCGGCGTCTTGAAGAGCACCCCCAATTGCACCACCGCCAACAACGCCAATGACTCCGCTAACCTCAAAGTGCAGATTCGCGTTCCCACGAATGCGCAATCGTTCTCGTACAAGTTCAAGTTCTATTCGTCGGAGTACCCCGAGTGGCTCTGCACGCAATTCAACGACTTCTACGTCGCGTTGCTGACTTCCAACGTTCCGGGCATTCCGGCGGACAGGAACATCTCGTTCGATACGTTAAACAACCCGGTCAGCGTCAACAACGGCTTCTTCGACGTCTGCAGCGGCGGAGGTTGCCCTGCGGGCACAGCCGAACTCGTTGGAACTGGAATGGGCGGCACGGGCGGCGCGCTCACCGATGGTGGCGGTACGGTTTGGCTCACGACGACCTCGCCGATCATACCCGGCGAAACCATGACGATCGAGTTCATCATCTGGGACACGGGCGACCGGTCGTGGGATTCGACCGTGCTTATGGATGCGTTCGAGTTCTCGACACAAGCGGCCGGAGTCGGCACGACGCCGAGCTGATTGCCAGTCGGTTTTGCGTTAGTTTCCTGGGCGGGGCGCGATCGAAAGTCGCGCCCCGCGGCGTTTTGAAGAGCAGGGGCCCATTACTGAAAATCAGTCCCGACGCTGCACCCTTTCTTTGCATCGGACGCCATCCAGATACACCGTCCGCTGCAACAGCTCGTTGTTGATGTATCCCGCCAATCCCTTTAGCGGGGCCGCTACAGGAGTCTCAAAGGGATTTGTGCTAGGCATCATCGGTTCTTCCATTTCCACCATGGGTGCAGTTAGTTTCTCCAGCTCCGCCAGCGTGACATTCCCGTCCGCGTCCGAGTCTGCCGCGGCCAGCTCATCGAAACGCAATGGCGCCTCGTTTTCCGCGCTGGCCCGAAATAGCTCGTCCCCATGAAAGGTGACCTTCGGGCGTAAATCATCACCTCCGCGCAATTCGAACGCGCTGGTGGGTTTGTCGTCCGGCATGTTCACGCAATCGCCAATGGAAATGCGACCGCTGAATTGCCAATCGAAACGTTTCGTCACGCCTGCTCGAGTGGCGATTCCGCGCGCATACGCCGCCGTGCCCAAGGTGAAATCTCCAAACCCCGAAATGGGCAAATTGTCGGGAAGCTCTACCGTTGGCTCGCGCATGAACGCCAGATCGGCTGCGGTCGTTCCTTTTTCGAGCAATGCGTCGTCCGAGGGCGAGGTCAAGCGCACGCGAACGTCGCACGTGCCAAGACCATAGACTTCGCCGAGTTTTTCAGCGCCCGGCACGGTGAAATCGAAGAGCCGGTCGTAACGCGTATTGCTGTAATCGGCGCATTCTTCGCCGCGCAAAGCGACACTGCCAAGCCCCGCGAGCAGCCGCTCGAATTGAATGGTCCAGCCGTCGTCCGTTTGGAAACCTTCCACGGACGATCCGCTGGCCTCTGCGGTGACATAGACGCGCCCCGGCTCGGGGCGAATATCTCCGGGTAAACAACCCGGAAGAAGCACCGCGGCAACGAAAGCATGCACCAAAATCTCGAGTTTCATCAAAAACCTCCTTCGACACCGATACTGGGAATGGATATAGGCCCAACTTCTTGACCACTGATGACTTCCGTGTTCAGCGTCGTATTGATCATTTCCACGACGAGTGATAACCACCTGGATCCTCGCATTTCAAACTTTTTCTCGATGCGTACATCGAGCCGGAAAAAGTCAGGATTACGCGGCGGATTCTTTGGGTCCTCGGCGGTAAGGGCTTCGGGCGAAGCAAGATCCGGCGCGCCCGTGTAATACGTGACGCGAGCTCCGGCGCGGATTCGTTTGGGCAGGTCGTACGCGAGCGCGGTATTGAGCACGTGTCGGCGATCGAATGCGCTGGGGAACGTGGAGCTGCCGAGGGTGCGCATCGATTCGGACAAGGTATACGACAAGAAACCTCCCAGCTTGGAGGTGAATTTGCGGCGCACGTACAGCTCGAGTCCTCGGCCGTATCCGAGGCTTCGCGGGTCTTCGAGCAATGCGTCGGTCGATGCACGCTGGACGCTCAGCGTATCGCTCATGTTCAGGAACACATTGTCGAAGACGGAGAGCGTCGCGGTAATGGCGAGAGGCAATTCGACTTCGACGCCCGCGCTCGCTTGCACCGACGTTTGCAGCCCGCCTTGCAAGCTTCCGACCGAAAGCCCGGGGAGCGGAATGACGAATGATGGAGGCTGGGTGGCAATGCCGAGCGCGTGGAGAATACGCACGCGTGGGTGGACCTGCGCGGTCATTGAAAGACGCGGTGAAACGCTGGTGGCCGATGCTGCGCCCGAGCGGTAGATATCGAATCGAACGCC
>CAZETM010001112.1:0-3041 GCA_964514885.1 uncultured Polyangium sp.
TTGGCTTTTTCCACGAAAATATCTGGAAGGTTGGGATGGTCGACACCACCAGCACTCTGGGTCGCTTGGACCGGACCAATACGATGTCCGCAACCGACCACCATGGCCCCCGTGCCACACACCAAAGAAACCACCGCGGTACTTATGCGCAAATAATGAAGCATGTCGTCCTCGTCCTTGTCGTTTGTGCTTCTACTCGAGTTGTTTGCCAATTTCGCAGTTGCTTCCAAGTCGACGACGCGGCATCAATGGTTTTTGCGGCAAGCGGCAGCGCAACGGGTACGGCTTTATGCAATGTGTCGGTCGGACAATTCAGCCTGGGGCGAGGATACGCCGCGTGAAACAAGCGTTCAAGGTCGCAACGTGACGACCGGACGAGAAATGTCCGAGGTGCTCGAGTTAGTAGCTCGACACAGGGATGATGATTGATTCGTTGTAGGGGCGCAATTCATTGCGCCCCACGAAACGCCTTCAAGGGGCGCGATGAATCGCGCCCCTACCGTTGGCACTTTCGGTGATGGCACCACATTGAACCCAGCAATTTTGAGGGTGCGTCTGGATGGTGGGGTTTGACATGGCGAAAAGAGCCCGCGGTGGGCGGCTCGAGCGCGTCGGCCGAGTTCTCCCACCGCGGGCGATGGCTCACTTCGTGGGCGGGTTATTTCCGCGAACGCCGCCCGACGGCTTGCCCGTCGTGCTCGGCCCGTTCCCCGACTTGACGCCCCCGCCGCTGCTGCCCTTACCGCCGCCGCTTCCTTTACCCATAGCAGTCCTCCTTACGAGACGATCATTCATGGTGACGAAGCACGAAAAGACAAGCACGAAGAGCCATGAAAGCACGTTTCGTGCCAACGCGCACGCTGTCTTTTTCGTGATGGATTTCAGTGCGATGGAGGCAGGTGGAGGTGATCGCGATCACGGCCATTGTGGTGGGAGGTGATTGGGGTCAGGTTGACGTAACTGGGGGGCCTACTTGACGATCATCGCAAGGTGGGGGAGCATCACGCACCTTGGAGGCATCGTGTCTGGAGGAGTGGAAGAGCCAAATACCGCGGTCATACCGACGAAGGAGCAAATCAAGTTGCTGCCGCCGTTTGCGCCGCTCGGTCTCGACCGCATTACACTCGTTTCGTCGGCTTCAGACGCGGAGCAAACGTGCGCTGAGCTGGTGGGTGTTGATGTCTGCGGGTTCGATACCGAGTCGAAGGCGCTATTCAAGCGGGGCGAAGTATCCGACGGCCCCCATTTGGTACAGTTGGCGACGGTGGACAAGGCATGGGTCATTCAAATGCACGATTCGAATTGTCGCGCGACGATTCTTCAATGGCTTGGTCGTAGCAATGTGACGAAGGCTGGTTTCGGTTTGCACCACGACCGCAGGCAAATCGCACCGCTCTGTCCCGACGCATGCGCTTGGGCGAAAGGCGCAACGAATCGTCTTTCGGTGGACGTTCTCGTGACGGTTCCCTGAAATCATTTTCGACCAAGGAACATACCAGTGTTATTCGATATCAAACTCAAAGAAGTCCTCGCGGGTATATCGAGCCCAGGCATTGCCATTGCTATTTGCGATCGAAATGGCATCTCATGGCAACATACATGTGGTTATTCGGATTCTGACGGCAAGATTCCAGTTGACTTCGACACGCCATTCTCCGTCGGTTCCGTCACTCGTGCATTTACGGGTCATGCCATTCTGATTCTCCGCGACGAGGGGCTGCTCGCTTTGGATGAGCCACTCGAACACAGCGTACCCGAGAGTACCTCGTTACGATATCCCACGCTTGACAGTCCACGCATTACGCTGCGCCACCTATTGACCCACACGTCGGGACTTCCACGCGTTATGGTCCATTTGGACAAATCTCTCGGGCATGACCCGGACGAACATGAATTCTTGGGGTATCTTCCGAAACTGACGCTCGACCACGCTCCTGGCTCTGATGTAACTCATTCCAGCCTCGGATTCGCGCTTCTGGGCCTCGTGATCCAACGAAAAAGCGGAAAGCCCTATGATGTATTCGTGAAAGAACGCATTCTCGAGCCACTGTCCATGGCGACAGCCACATTTTCTTCGGGGGTGATGATTGCCGATGATGGGTTATGCCTTAGCGCCCGAGAATTGGCTTGCTTTGTGAATTTCCAGCTCAATGCATGGCCACCGCGTGATGATTCCGACCCAGGGCCGTTGAAACGCGCCTCCGTGAGAGAATCTCACTGCATTGGCGGGTTGCAGCTTCTTGGGCCGCGGGCGAAAGGTCTTGGATGGGAGTTGCTTTCGGATCGACCCTTGGAAACGGTTGTCTGGCACAACGCGCGGTCTCATTGCGGCCACCAGGTAGCAGTAGCCTTCGAACCCACGGTTGGAATCGGAATCATTGCATTGGGAAGCGGCCAATTCCACTCAGATCGACCTTTGCGCGCACTGCTCTGCGCTTATGCCGTTGATCACGATCTCGTGAAAAGATGAACGCCGGTGACGCCGTTCGCCAGATACACAGATATGCGGGCAGGGTAATTCTCGCATTCATTTTAGTGTGGCCGCCGGTTCATATCGTTCTTGCGCGGAATTTCCATTTTTCCACGTGGCGATATGGTGGACTCGGGATGTACGCAACTCCCGATGGCCGGGACAGAGACGTTTTGGTATTTATCCCGTTATGCTCGGAAAAACGGGCGGTGAGTGCCGAGAGGCGGGAACTCGACGGACGACGACTGGGCTTTTATTATGGGGTGCGTCATGGTCGTGCGGATCTTCTTCCGGCACCCGGTCCCTGAAGGGATGTTGGAATGGACTTAGGGAGCGGCGAAGCGGATGGTGGGTGCCGAGAAATGGGTAATGATAAAGCCATTGTTGGACGCGATGATTGCAGTGCGGCACCTGCAATATGGGGACGAGCCGAGGCTGATCGCATATTATTCCTTGAAGCACGTACCAGGGAAGGGACGCGCGCTCCAGATTTACACGGTCGAATTGAAGAAGCCACTGCTTTCGTAACGGGTGAACACAGGCAATCAACGCCTCGAACGTGGGCAAAGAC
>CAZETM010001113.1:0-3040 GCA_964514885.1 uncultured Polyangium sp.
AATAAGCGTGGCAGAGGACCGCGAGAAGCACGTGCGTGGAGCGTTCGAGTCAAGGTGTGGCGAGGTCGCGGATTCGTGCTGCGGGATGGTGAAAGATTATGGATTGTCTCGGCCGGATTGATATTCATCGCGTAGCATTTGGAGGTCGGAATCGTCTGGGAAATGCAGTTTGGCTTCGTCCAGTGCGGATTCGACAGCATTCCAATCATGAAGGTCTGCGTGGCATTTGATTTTGCCAATCAATGCGTCTTTGAGCGACGTCGTTGCTTTTTCGTGCGCCGCCTCAAAATGTACCAATGCTTCACGAGGTTGGTCTCGAACGGCATAGAGGAAGTGCCCCAATTCGATCGATGCATCGAGGTTTCCCGGGGCGCAAGTTTCCGCAGCACGAAGTGCCGTCTCCACCTTTTCGAGTGTGCTGTCGTCATCCACGACCTGCAGCAACATACCAAGCCGCACCAGAAGCTCGCCGGCATACGGTGCGCTCGGCATTAGCTCATTCACGGCGCGGAGCGCTTCGCCAAACTTTTTGTCCCGTCGCAGTGCATCGATGTTGTCGAGCGCGCGGCGAAATGATTGGACGTCCATATTGATCTCCTCATGGTGTTCATAGCTTATGCATCAAGCGTATCTCTTGCTCGATGAGTTTTTTAATTTTGGCCGCTTTTTCAGAGCTAGCGGCCATTTCTACCAACTGGGCATAAGTCTTGCCCGCGAGCTCATCCGCATAACTTTCACTACGTTTCAGTGTGGCTGGCAATAGGTCGCTCGCTCGCATGCCTTGGATCCTTAGGATCTTCTTGACTTTGTCCTCCAACCGGTCGGCAGTTGCGATGGCCTGTCCAATCTGCTTGGGGACTCGTGCCAGGTCAAATGCATCCCCAACGATGGGAATGAAGCCGATCGCAGTGACCCACCACGGGTCTTCGAGAACGGCAACGACATTGTCGGCTTCCTTCGCCTCTGGCGTGGCACGCGCCAACCAATCGGCAGGCGATGTAGCACGGTCCCGGGCAAACGCGAGCGGAATGTGCTCGCGTCACTGAACGGTTCTTCGTAAAGGTTTGTCAGAATGCATCACGTCGAGCCCTCGTGTTCCAGCCTCGTTGCTCCGCTATTTTCTCCGTCAACCTCTCATTGATTGTTTTTACGCGACGATACGGAGACGGGCCGAGCAATTCGGCGCCATATTTGTCGACGGCCTGGTTGAATTCGGCGCGGATTCGTTCCTCTTGCGCGGGATAACGCTCGATGAACATATTCTCAAACCCCTCAACGTAGTTTGCGATGCGATGCTGAACGAATTCCTCCCGAGAGTGGCAATCGATCCAAACTTTGATGGGTCCCAGGATGGAAACTTCCAGCGCCGTCTCCCCATTGTCGTAGTCCAAAGCAAACGTTTGCGGCTCGAAATAAAAGATTTTGAAGACTTCAAGATCAATCGATTGCGGTAGCAATGCCACATCCGACGCGTTATTCATGGCGTATTTGAGCACGCGTTGTGGATAGGTCGGATCATGCTCGACGAAATCTAAAATATCATACAAATGCCGCAATTCGTGCTGGAGGATCGCCGCGCCGCGTCCACTGGATGTATCGATGTGCTCGGCAACGACGATGACTGGCAGATAATATCGCATTGCCCCGTGTTCAGGGACGAGTTTGTCCACTTTAATGAAAACGCACATACATTGCGCGATGACGTCATCTTTACCGTCGACGGTCATGAGAACGTAGGGCGGGGTATGGTCGCGACGAACAACACTACGCACGTGCACCGGGGCGAAAAGACCGTCCCTTCTGAGGAGATTGAGGAGTGCTCGCTCGTCTTTCGGGGAAAGCAACCGGTCATAGACAGCGCGATGATCCATCCGCGCAAGCTACCGCAAGGCCGCGTGGACGGCAAGGTGCAACATGCCAAACCCGCGTAGAGCCTGTCGCCTTCAATTCGCAGAAAAAAATGTAGGAAGATTACAATCGGCTGGTGACTTGCGGAGCGTGTCGAATTGAACGAGAGACCGGTTTCAGTGCCGACCGCTCCGATGCTTCTGTCTCACCTTATTGCGCCCTCGATTCACCGCCGACCGAATGGTATTTTCGTGCCTGCCAATCTCGCGAGCAACCTCTGCCGGCTCATCGCCCATTGCAATGCGCACAAGCATCCGGACGCATTTCGGATCGTCGGCACGAATCGCGCCGAGTGTTTTGCAGGCTTCGAGCTTCACGTCCGCGCCTGATTGCGCGTCGGGGACAATCTCAGCCAATGAAGTGCCATCGACGAAGATGCGTGAGGTGCTGCGTTGGAACCTCTTGATGTTGGCAGCAAAGTTCCGGAGAATGACGCGAAGAAGGCTCTGCAAACGATTTTCGGGCAGCATGGCATACTGCCCTCGGACTCGTTTTTCCGCAATGAGCCTACAAGCTACAATGACGACATTCTGCACAGCGTCCTCGACGTCCTTTAGCGCCACCCTTCCTTGGATCCACCCCGTGGCGGTTTATAGATCCATGGCGCTGGTCCTGATGGTGCGATGCGTGGCGCTCTACGGATCCACCCCGTCGCACAGGCACGCCGGTGGCACGCCGCGTGCACATTGGGTCAGCCATGAGGTTGACGACGGGCAAGTGCGTATAGCCTGTCGCAGGGTAAAGATCGGTTGCAACATGGCAACCAACGGGTGCTTAGAATTTTCAATCCTATCATTTGGCACTCTCGCCCGCTACTCCGCGCCGCATCGCTCTCGGCTTCCGTACCGCCGCCCATACGCATTGCGCTCTGACAGACGCTACGCTTCCAGGTCGATTTTTCTCGACCCGCGGACACACGTGTGCATCGGCGCCAGTCAATATGGGCGCAAACTCACGCAAGATGCGTCGCTCTTTCTCAGGTGCGACGCATCTTCGGAAACGGAAGCGAGAGCCCGGAGCAACTATGCCCAGCGTTTCCGCCGTGCATGCTTCACGTCGGCTTCGGGCTGGTCGAATAGCTTGCCAAATAGCGGAAGCTGCAACGCGTTTGGCACGGTATTCTCCTGCGGCG
>CAZETM010001114.1:0-3036 GCA_964514885.1 uncultured Polyangium sp.
TGATCAATTTTGCGGAGCCTGTTCGGGCGCGTCGTCGGTAACGCCGTGGGCGCGGCGGACGTGGCCATTGAGCTGGGCGAGAGCAGAATGCGCGGCGGTGACTTCCAGGGTCCACTTGTCATGCTCGGGCTGAGGTTTCACGGGGTATTGGCGCCGAACAGTGCATTGCGCGAGCAAGTCGTGGCATCGGCGAGGCCGTACGTACCACCGCAGGAGAATACCGCGCCAAACTCGGTGCAATTGCCGCTCTTCGGAAAGCTTTTCGAGGAGCCGGACACAGATGTCAGCCGCAAGCGTCGCAAGCCTTGGGCGTGGCTGTTGCGGCATGTATTCACGATCGATGTGAACGTGTGTCCACAATGCGCCGGGCCGATGAAATGGCGCGAGGTAACGCTGACGGCGGATGCGATTCGGCGAGGAATGGCTCGAGCGGGCTTATCTGCGCGCGGGCCGCCATAACGCAACAGAGCGCCGCTCGGGCAGCTCTCGTTACCGTTTCCGAAGAAACGTCGCGGGTGAGAATCGATGCGTCTTGCGTGAGGTAACGCTCGTATCGACCGGCGCCGATGCACACGTGTGTCCGCGGGTCAGGAGATTTCGACGCGAACGAACACGAAAGAGCGCCTGGCGAAGAAGCGCCGTGTGTGGATGCGTGCGAGAGCACAACCGCCCACGGATGACGCGAAGCGACGTAGACGCGTCATCGGCAACATTCTGGCTTTGTTTTCCTTACGCGCACGCGCAAACTCGCGTGGACAGCCGTGATGACATCGAGCTGGACGCCCGCAAGTGGATGGACAGAAATTCCGACGGCGTGGTTGGCGGACAAAATGGGTCTGGACAGGTCGTACACGGGTTTGGGGACGCTCGGAAAGGGTTGGACAGGGAAAACAGCGTCAGAATTCGCGAAACAGCGTACTGATGTACGAAATGCATGTGCCGTGAAAAAGGATTATTGCCACGTAGCAAGTGGATTGCGACGTTGGACGATATCAGGAATATCGGGTCCAGTAAGGATGTCTCCCGATGGGCCGAGCGCAATTTTGACAAGGTAATGCAGAATGGAGCGAAAATCCTTCAGCTCGAGCCAAAGTTCCATGATCTCTTGGGCGCGCGCCGAATCACCTCGATGACATGCCGAATCATACTCGCGCAGCAATTCAATGAGTGAAATCCAAACCAGTTTGCGTATGCTGCAGAAATCGTTGAGGCAAAAGAGATCCATCGTTTTCTTACCCTTGGGCGTCAGTTCCTTGAATTCACCCGAGGACGGCTCGTATTCGAGATGATTGAGCGGATTATCATCCACCAAGTGAATGAGCAGTGGTTGACCGCTGTGATCCAAGGGGAAATCATCGCCTTTCAGGACCGTGTTGCATCGGTAACACGCAAGAAAATGGTTCGTCCAATCGAATGTGCGTTCCGGGGCTTTGATTCGCGGTTGCCAGTGATCGACGATGGTCTGTTCTTTCCCGCGTTTATCCTTGACAATAGCTTGGTCATGTTCGCAATACATGCAACGCATGATTCCGCCATTCATTTGGCATAACTTGGCGACCGATTCTTTTCTTGCGGAAGTCTTTTTGTGGCCATCCCAGAGCCTTTTAGCTTCCGCTACTTTTGTTTTTCTCTTGCGTTTGATTTTCCTTGTTCTAGCCAAGAAATCATCAGCCGTGCATTTATCGAGATCTGGACGAGTGTACTGTCTCATCGGCGGCCTGCGGCGAGTTTTTCGAGAAGGGCAGTTACTTTGCGGTCCGTCGAATCAGGGAGTTTCGATAGAATTTCGTCGCGGCGTTGAAGTTCTTCCGTCGTTGCACGTCGTCGTTGCATCTCGCTTTCCAACGCATTGAGTTCATTGCGAAGTTTTTGACCTTCCGGCGCGTAGGGCGTTGGAAGGCCAAACAGGTGTGTAGAGATCGCGTCATTGACCGTGCCATTCGTTACGGCTTCCCAAGTATTTTCGTCGACTGTTTCCACCTCGAACGGCCGCTTCATTCGCATGAGTCCGTCTCGATCAGCGGCTTGGCACACGAGTGCACTGTGCGTTGCCACAAGAAACTGTACTCGCGGAAAATGCCTCTTGAGCCAAAATCCAATATGCTGCTGCATACTCGGATGTAGGTGATTTTCCGGTTCGTCGATCACGACAACGCCAGACATTTCAATCGTTGGCATACGACTGGCATCTTCCGACCACTGTTGGCATTCTTCGAGCAATCGTCCCGGCTTGAAGCGCTCCATTTGAAATAAAATATCGAGTACCATTTCGATGAGCATACGAAAACCATCGCCCAACAACCGCGTCGAAATGGGCTTGTCATCCGGTTCGAATTGAACCTTCAATCCCTCTTCGTCGGTTGAAAAATACGCTCGTTTGCCTGGAACCAACAATCCGTCCGAAAGCAAGCGAAAAATCGCCTCCAACATCATGCCTTTGTCCGCACCGTCGCGGCTGGTGGCGCCGATCGTCAACGTATTGAGCCATTCGTAGCCCTTTTCGAGCGCAGCATCGTCACGGAAAAGTGTCACCACCGCGGCTGTACGAGGTGGCGCATTCAATAAACTCTTTGCGTCCGGCGACGATCGCATGACGGAACGACGCGGACCATAACCAATAAAGATCCAGCCATCCGGTTCTACCCCTGTCGACGCATTCCAAAAATATTTCAATAGCTCCACATGACCACGCGGTCGAATCGTTTTCGGCTCCCGGCCTCGCGTCCATTCCACCTGCAATGGGATTGGACGAATATTCTGCTGCGTCGACGTTGAGCCGTCATCCTCAACGTCACGTTCTACCCAGGTTTTGCAGCTACCAGAGGGTTCTCCGTGGCGTATCCAATCGGGAATTTCGTCAGCACGCAAAAGCCAAGCGCTACCCGTAGGGCCAATGAGACTTGCCGTAATGGCCTGCAGAATGGTCGTCTTGCCATAACCATTGGGACCCACCAGCACGTTCCAACCAGCCATGGTCCCTCGTGGGCCTTTGACGGGTTTGGCAAGGTCAATGACCAGCTTCTGCGGACCCACCCC
>CAZETM010001115.1:0-3030 GCA_964514885.1 uncultured Polyangium sp.
TGAGCGGGTGACTTCGGCTTCTTTGATTTGGCCTTTGCGGGAATCGGCCAGCAGGTAGAAGGGGTATCGCGCGCCCATGATCCGTGCGCGGGTGACGCGGGCTTGTTTACGGCGGCAAACTCTTGACGCTCGCACATATCCGTGCTCTAGTGCGCCTGGCTGCGGATTCAAACGATGTCATCTTGTTACTTTTTCAGTTGGAACTTGGGAGCCAACACGAACGCCCAACGTGCAGGGAGAGCGTTCGAACTTGCTGTTAAGCACCTGGCGACACAGGAGGGTGAATTCATTGCGGCACTTCAGGAAGTGCCCAACGACGTCAGTGCCACGCTCACCATGGAGAGTTCGAATTTCCGTGTTCGTCCCGTTGAGCGCACGGTAGGCGCCAAGGTGATGCTGCTTCATAGTGCGAACGTTCGAACCTTGAGGTCCGAAAAGTTTTCCCGTACGTCGGGGGCGGCATTTGCAAGCGATGTTTGGGGCGATCTTCAGGTCATGGGTGTTCACATTGACGGTCACCTACATGGGAGCCCTTCAAGTCGCCAGGACAACATTCGCACCAGCGTTGGCCAAATCGTCAATTGGTGGCGAGGTGGCCCATTGGTGGTGCTCGGAGACTTCAACGCGGATCCGTACCACATGGAGATGTGCGCATCCGAGTCTGGCTTTTACGCGCTCAGGGATCGTGACATCATCGAATGGTCCAGAGAACCTACGAGCAGCCGTAAGTGGCTGCGATTCCCACTCTACAATCCGATGTGGAGGCATCTTCAGGAAAAAAACACCCATCTTCTTGCGCAAAGAGAGCAGGATATACCGGAAGCCCGAGGAACCAACAAATTCACGGACAAGTATGGTGAGCTGAGTTCTAGAGTTTATGACCAAATTCTCGTGAGCAGGGACTTGATGGATAAAATTGTCGACGGGCCCAATATTTTGTCGACGCTCGAGGCCCAACAGCTCATAACGCCAAGGGATGGGCGTGGTCCCGGCGGCTATCCGAAAGAAAAAATGTGCGATCATCTGCCCATTACGATGAAGATTGACGTCTCGAATAGGTGAAAAATGTCGAATAGCCAAACAAAGAAGAATAGGATGGCCGAATGGGACGCCGCCTATGAAGAAGCGGGGCAAAATCCTCCCGTTCCTCCGGAAGGCAACATGAGGGAGGTATTGGATGATTTCGTGGAATGGCTGAAGACGAAGCCTTTCGTGGATGCTGCTCTTCGAACAGGAGCCGGACCCGGCGTGTGGCGCATCGTCATATGGCCCAAGCTCAGACCTGCGGAATCCATGACGCTCGTTACGTTGTGGTTCAAAGACAAATGCGCAGTGTCGGTCCTTGGCCTTCAACAAGACGAATTCAACGATTCGTCGCGGTTCGAGACATATCTAAAGAATCTGATCACAGAATTTCGTGACGGAATGAACGACATCGAAGCGCGATTCAAAGGCGATGCCGACGGTATGCTTCGTTTTCATTCACCTGAACACATGACGATGGATGATGCCTCCGTGATTATCCCTCACGAGGATTTCGTTCGTCTTGCCGAGGCAGATTCCGGTGAACTGATTAAGATCCGGGTCGATACGTCACACAACAAGCGCTTTGACGTGACGACATCATATAAATACCTGACCGCCGCCGGACACGTCCTCGAGCTCGAGCCGCATGGCGTGCGCGACGAAAGCGGCATTGCCGTTGTGAGTGGTCGAAAAAGACTCACGGAACAAATTGCTGCTTGATACGCCGACCCGGCTCGTCTACATGCCGTTTCATTCACGAGCGCGCTCGGATCGAAAAACAAATCATTTCCGCCCTTCCGACACCAAATCCGAAAACACGATCGCTTTCCGCGGCACGATGGGTACCGGCACCGAGCAATCCTACGAACGCACGCGCATGGCCGGGCACATTTACCATTCTGACCGGGAAATATTCCATAGTAGCACGTGCTTATGTCCGACCGGGCGATGTAAGCAGCGCAGATCGCCGTCCTGGGAACAAAGAAATGCGAGCCCACCCGGAAATCTATGCGCAAAGTTCGCGGCGGCCCGATGGCGTGAGCCATGTCGAAGAAGCGGAAAGTTTATCCCTTGCGTCCCCTCGAGCGTCTCAGCTTCGCATACGTCGGGAACCTTCTCGTTATCCGGATCTGGAGCGATCGAGTAACCCGCGCAAAGGACCTCGAGTTCCGGGCCCAACAGGAGCGCGTTGTCGATCGTCGAGAGCCGTCCGATGTTCTGGACAAACTCTTTCAGGTCGTTTTCTGCTTTATCCTCGTCGTCGTCCTCCACTGCACGTTCAAATTCTTCGTCTTCCGTCACGGGCTTCTTCCCTTGCAATGACCAACGGCTGTTATTCGCTCGACTTTCCGCCAACTCAGCGACCTTCATCGCCAATGCCCGACGATGCTCGGACACAAATCTATATTTGCCTGCGGCAACTTGCTTATCTTTTTCAATCTCTTCCGCTTTGGGGAGCACTGCAATGAGCCCACCGTGATTCCCCGCGCTCATTTGTTCGACGAGCCCTTTAACCACGGTGGCAACAATTCGATAACAATTCCGCTCGAACATGCCTGGGCGGGGAAGTTCATTGATGGTTTGGGTGCAAATACTCGCGAGAGCAGCGCGAACCATGCTCTTGTCATCATAAAGCAAATCGGAGAGACTTGGTCGGCGGGGAATCTCTACGATACGTCCATTTTCATACCGGAAAACTTCGCTACCTCCGCTGACGAGCACCAACTGTCCAGGCTTCGACGCGCACAGAACGAGCACTTGTTCTTCACCCTCGACGGGAAAATACTCGTGCTCGACGCGGCGGGCGAGTCCTTCGATCTTGAGCAGGCCCCCTTTGAGCCAACGACGACCGCCGTGCGAGGAAGACTTGCGGCAGGAGCAATTTTCGCAAGTGTTTTTGTCACGCGCCCGTCGCGAGCTTGAGCGCGATGCGAAACAGCTCCGGATTGGCTTCCTCGTTCGCGCGCGTGAGGTGTTCGAGGATGCTCTTGCCTTGGCGGATGT
>CAZETM010001116.1:0-3027 GCA_964514885.1 uncultured Polyangium sp.
GGTCATGCTCCAGGGCGAGCTCTGAGCGTGCTAATTTCGTTGGGGACGTGTTGTTCTCCTCACGCATGTCCGTACTGTTACGACACCTAACATTTGAAGTGTAAAATTTGTTTGACAGGCCAGTGCTTTTTATTTTGTACGAACATCAAAAATGACTTTTCGTTCCGTCAGTGACGATCTACATTCACACGCGTGGCAGTTGGGTAACAACCACCTTGCGCTGATTCAAGCAGGCCCATGACGAGGGGATTCACGTGTGCGGACCGGATATGTCGGATAGGTCGACGCTCATTCGCGACTACAGGCGGCTGCATGCAACCGTAGCGATGGCTCCCATCGCAATGTTCGAAGCGAACATCGACGCGACGGCAACGTGGGCTAATGTTCAGTGGTGCGAGCTTATTGGCGTCCCTGCCAGCGAAGCCGTGGGACAACTGTGGTTCGAGACGGTGCACACGGATGATTTGCTGCCTGCCGTTGCGAGTTGGGACATTGCAACCAGAAAGCACGTTCACTTCGGCATCGAGTGTCGAGTGGTTGGCCGGGACAACGCCATTCGGTGGGTTTGCTTCAAAGGTGCACCCTTATTGGATCCCGCAACGGGCATAAGCTCGTATGTCGTTACTGGGATCGACACGACGGACCAACATCGGCTGGACGAGATTTCTCTTACTCTCGACATACGAGAATGAATCACCATCCCAAATGATCGGATCCCGCTCCGTCTTCGGAGCCTGGAGCACGCCATGACAGTACCTGTTGTTCTCTTCATCGACGACGACGAGACGGACGGCCTTTTGACGTTCAAGAAACTCACCAATCTGGGTTTCGCCCCGCGTTTTCATCGCGGACCGTTCGGCACGCTCGCCGCCATTCGTGACACGCGTTGCGACGTGGTTCTTCTCGATGTGAATATGCCAAGCCTCGACGGGCCGTCGCTCGTACGCGTCATCAGACACACGTACAATCAGTTGCCGGTTCTTCTTCACAGCAACATGGAAAAGCCGGTGCTCGATCGCATTGCCAAGCACGTTGACGCTGACGGAGCCGTCACCAAGAACATGACCGCCGACGAATTCGGACGCACGATCCGCTCGGTACTTGCGGAAGCCAAAGAGCGTGCGGAATTCCGTGTGCGGGCTTTTGGCTGAACATCGCGACGAAAATCCAACACCGATAGCTTCGTACATTTTGGCGGGAACTTTTTCCTCGCTCGCTGCTCAGATCGCGCCATCGATTCCATGGCCGCTATCCCTTGCGCGAGGCAACTCGTCATGAAACGTCGTTCGTTGTGTTTTGCTGCTGCTATTTCGTCGCTCGTGCTTCTGTCGTGCTCCACGTCGCGTCCGGTATCGAATCCCGTCGCGTTCACGGAACCGATTGCAAAAAAGCCCATTGAAGAGCCGCTCCAGCCTGCCGTCATTACGACGGATGCGCCTGCGGCCCCCATTGCCATTGTAACCGCCGGAGACGAGCCTCTTGCGGCGCCTGTGGAAACACATTGGGGCACGACTTCCATTTCCGGTCATGCCGCGGGTGGATTGGGGCTTTCCGGCGTCGGCGAGGGCGGAGGCGGTCGAGGCGAAAGCATTGGACTAGGCAGCGTGGGCACCGTTGGACGCGGCGCAAGCGCAGTACCTCGGGCGATGTCGGGGGGCATTTCGGTATCGGGATCGGGTCCAGTTGCAGCCTCAGGCTCAGCTTGGGGCACGGGCTCAGGTTATGGCTCGGGGCATGGACGACTTAGCGGATCGCATCGCGTCGTGCCGACGCTCAAAGGCGTACGCGTGGACGGAAGCGGTGGTGGAGGTGGCGCATTGTCGCAAGTGCCCGCGGGCGTGCGTACGGGCGAATGGGACGACAATGCCAATTTTCGCGAATATGGCCGTTGGCTCGCGACGGAAGGCGGCCGAGGAGCTACCAAATTCGACGTTTCGGTGCGCAGGTTCGTTGTGGTACGCGATAACGCGGGCAAACCCGTACCGAGCTGCAATGTCGAGGTGCGAGATACGTCCGGAAAAACCTTGACGTTACGGACCTCGAGCCATGGACGAGCGCTGCTGTTTCCGCGCGCCGAAGGGCTCGTGGGGAGCGATTTCGTCGCCACGGCGAAATGCCAAGGCGCGAATGTGACGTCATCCTTCCGAGCGGCGGCGGGTGACGGAATCGTGGACCTGGTTTTGCCTGCTGGACGCGTGTTGCCGGATGCTCAAACCATTGATGTTGCTTTCGTTCTCGATACGACGGGGTCGATGTCGGAAGAAATCAATGCATTACGAGACACACTCGAAAAGGTAGCTGGCGCGCTGGGGACGGTGGGCGTTCGTCCGCGGGTGGGGCTGGTCGAATACAAAGATCGTGGCGATTCGTACGTTACGCGTTTGCATCAAATGACGACGGACGTGGCGGGGCTGCAAAGTCGCATAACGGCGCTTCATGCCGACGGTGGTGGGGACACGCCCGAGCACGTGAATGAAGCGGTTCGAGTTGCGGTGCGTTCATTGAATTTCCGCCCGGAATCCATAGCGCGGCTGGTGTTTCTGATTGGTGACGCTCCGCCGCACTTGGATTACGCGCAAGACGAGGGGTATGTGGGCGCAATGAAAGAAGCGAATCATGCGGGGGTGCAGATGTTCACGATTGCGGCATCGGGTATGGAAACGCTAGGGCAAGTGGTTTTCCGGCAGCTTGCGCAATACACAGGAGGGTCGCACATGTTCGTTTTGCGTGGCGGAGCTGGGCCTCAATCGACGGGCGGTGGCGATCCGCGCTCGAGCTGCGGGGGAACGCATACCGATTATTCGAGCGGCAATCTGGACGCGCTGATTCTATCGAAAGTGCGTGCAGCGATAACTGCGAAAGATGGCAATCCTTTGCGCATTGCGGGTCTGCACAAGGACGAGAAAGACCTGCCGTGCGACCAACGTGTCGTCATGGCGCAGTGACGAAACCGGCGACAATGGGGCTGATCTGTAAGCGTACTCATGCGGATCGACCCCTGCATCGATCCGATCCACTTCCGTACCG
>CAZETM010001117.1:0-3027 GCA_964514885.1 uncultured Polyangium sp.
TTGCGCAGCTCCCCATTGTTGTTGCGGAGGTGCCGCAGGGTTTGGCGTAGCTCCCCATTGTTGCTGTGGTGGCGCACCAGGGTTTGGCGCAGCTCCCCATTGTTGCTGTGGTGGCGCAGCGCTCCTCCCCCAGTTCGACGGGTCATTGTGATACGTTGGCACGCCATAATTCGGCATTCCACCGCCCGGAGGAAGGCCGGGCATCGCCGCCCCAGGATAACCCGGCGCAGCCCCCATCGCCGGCGCCCCTCCCGGAGGAATCGGCCCCGATGAGCTGCCCATGATTTGATCGAAAAAACCAGCCTGCGCGGGCGCGCCAGGCATCGCCGGAGCCCCAGGCTGCTTGAAATGCTGGTACGCCATGTACGCGAGCCCGCCGGCTGCCGCAACTCCTGCAGCACCCGCGATCGCCGTCCCGGTTCCAATGCCGCCAAGCATCCCGCCGTCCGTACGATGATCGCGACCGAAAACACCGTCGTCACGATCTCGACGATCTCGCGAATGACGAACCCCGCCGCCACCCAGACCATCGGAAACCAAAGCACCCAGAATCCGCTGCGCGTCGAACATGACCAGCATGTTCGCAGAAGTTGCGGTCGATTTTCAAGCCCCAATTAACCTCCCGATCAACTTGCTTCCGAATCGGTCGTTCGCTACCGTGCCATCGTGAGCGATCCTATCTCGATAAAACGCGCCGACATCGTCGTTGTCGGCGCCGGAGTCGTCGGTGCGAGCGTTGCCTACCATTTGGCCGCACGAGGCGCCGGCTCGATTGTGGTCGTCGATCGCGAAAACGCACCAGGGCTGGGAAGCACCGGCCGCGCAACGGGCGGATATCGAGCGCAATACTCCACCGAGATCAACGTGCGCCTTTCGCTGCTCGCTCGAGAAGAGCTGCGACGATTCGTCAAGCTGACCGGTGTCGATCCTGGATACCGGACCGTTGGGTATTTGTGGATCGCCACAAGCCGTGACGAGCTTGAAGACCTGCACCGAGCGCACGCAGTGCAACACGCCGCAGGGCTCGACGAAGCCACGTTGCTCAAAGCCGAAGACGTGTGCCAGACAAACCCGTTTGTCTGGCGAAACGGCATTCTCGGTGGCGCATTTTGCCCGACGGATGGATTCATTCGGCCGCTCGAAATCTTGCGCGGGTATGTCGAAGCAGCCAAACGCCTTGGCGCGTCATTCGTATCGAATACAAATGTGGTCGGATTCGAACGGTCAGCGAATGGTCGCATTCATACGCTACACACCACAGGTGCAGGCGCTATCGAAGTGGGCGCCGTGGTCGATGCAGCCGGAGCTTGGTCGCGAAGCATTGCAAAGCTCGCCGGTGTCGATCTGCCCGTGGTGCCATTACGAAGGCAAGTGGCCCTCACGGAACCTTGTGCTCGATTGCCCGACAATATGCCACTCACCATTTTCATGAATGACGGTTTCCACCTGCGCGTGCGCGACGGACGCGTAATGCTGCTATGGCCAACGCCAGGACGCGCGAATGATGCGTTTTGCACGGAGGTCGATCCGGAATGGCTCGAACAAGTTCAATCCATGGCAGCCCAGCGTTTTCCGTGCCTGGCCGATATCCGGATCGATCCCGCGTTGTCTTGGGCGGGGCTGTACGAAATGAGCCCCGACAAACACGCGATTCTTGGCCCAGCTCCCGATTGTCCGAACCTGTATCTCGTCAATGGCTCGTCCGGGCACGGAGTGATGCATTCGCCAGCGCTTGGAAAATTGCTTGCGGAAATCATCATGGACGGCAAAGCGCACTCGCTCGATACGTTTGCCCTTCGTCCAATCAGGTTCGTCGAAGGGAAACCAAACGAAGTATCTGAACGATTATAGCATATTATTGGGCAGGGCTCAATCCCAACCCGGGCTCGTCGGGCAATTCATACCGAGGTCCATCCGCCGTATAACCTCGTCCCGCATACGGATCGGCAGCCAACAGCCACGCCGTGTCCAAATCCACGAATTCGACGCCTCCAAGCGCTGCGGCCACATGCGCCGCCGCAGTCATTCCAAGACGCGTCTCCACCATGCCCCCAATCATGAGCGGCATTCCAAACGCTTTGGCCGCACGACCAATCGCCAAACTTCCCAGCGGCCCGCCCGATTTGACCAATTTCAAATTCACACCATCCGCCGCACGCTGTTCACGCACGCGATAGAGGTCATTCAAATTCTTGACCGATTCGTCCGCAATGACCGGAATGTCCAGCGCTGCCGTCACCAATGCCATCGCCTCGAGATCGTCCGCGCCGCAAGGCTGCTCGTAACATTCCACCTGCAACTTCTTCGCTTCAAGGGCCCGCACGAGTCTTATGGCATCTGCCGCGGAAAATCCCGCATTGGCATCAATGAGAAAACGCGCATTCGGAACCGCATCGGCAATGGCCGTCAGCGCCGTTATGTCCGTAGCGACATCTTTGCCTACTTTGACTTTGAATTTGGTAAACCCCTGAGCCGCCCAAGCTCGCGCACGCTCGGCCATTTGCGCCGGATCAGCAATCGTAATGGTGATGTCCGTCTCGAGAAACCGAGTCGAGGCTCCCATCAATCCACCCAGCAAGGTTCGCAAGGGCAAACCCAACCAGCGCGCCCAGGCATCACACACTGCCGTCTCCACGGCCGAACGAGCCACGAGCGCCCCAGGAAACGCCGAATCGAGCACTGCCGTCAGCTCGGTCATCGCCCCAAGATCGAGCGGGTCCACGCCATTGACTTCGGGAAAACCCACACGCAAACCCGAAAGGCTTTTGGCCGCCATTTCCAATGCCGCCAGCACCTCGGGCTGATCTTCCTTCGTCACCGGCCATAACGTGGCCCCTTCACCAAGCCCCCAAGCGCGCCGGCCCGACGTTTCGTCCACGAGCGTCACTTTGACTTCGGCCGCACGCGTGATGTCCACCCTTCCTGTGGCAATCACGAAAGGCTCGCTGAGCGGAACGGAAAGCGCTGCAATATCGATACGGTCGATGCGAAAGTGCTGAAGAGGCATAGAGGCGCCAGCATAGCGCA
>CAZETM010001118.1:0-3026 GCA_964514885.1 uncultured Polyangium sp.
CCTCTCCACATGTGGAGAGGGGGCCAGGGGGTGAGGCGTCAACCGTCGGCCTGAATCTCCGCCGACGCGTTCTTTTTCGCTTTGCCCTTCTTCGCGCCGTCCAAAGCACAGCTCTCGAGCAAAATCTCGGCAACGTCGCGCTGCTTTACGCTCTCCTCTTTGCCATGCGCTTTCAAGCCGTCCGTAATCATCGTCTGACAGAACGGGCATCCGGTCGCAATCGTCGTCGCTTCCGTCTGCAAGAGCTGCAACGTACGCTTGACATTGACGCGATCCTTGTTCTGCTCCTCCATCCAGAATTGCGCACCACCCGCGCCGCAACACAAACCCTTGTTGCGATTCCACCCTTCGGCCTCGACCAACTCGACACCCGGAATGCTTTTCAGAATGTCGCGCGGCTGCTCGTACACGCCATTGTAACGGCCGAGGTAACACGAATCGTGGTAAACCATTTTGCCCTTCACGGGCTGCGTGGGCTTCAACTTCTTTTCCGCCACGAGACCCAGCAAATAGTCCGTGTGGTGCACGACCTCGAACTTCGCCCCGAAATCCGGGTATTCGTTCAGGAGCGTATTGAAGCAATGCGGGCACGCCGTGATGATCTTTTTGATCCCACCCTGCTCCTTGTACCCATTGAGCGTCGCCGCGTTCTGTTCGGCGAGCATCGCAAACAGGTATTCATTGCCCGCACGACGCGCCGGGTCACCCGTGCAAGTCTCTTCCTGACCGAGAATCGCAAAATCGATCCCCGCCGCTTGAAGCAACTTCGCCGTCGCTCGCGCAATCTTCTTCGCCCGATCGTCGTAGCTCGCCGCGCAACCAACCCAATAAAGCACCTCGGCCGTCGGATTGTCCGACATGAACTTCACGTCGAGACCCTCGGTCCAGTTCCCGCGGTCCATTCGCGCGAGGTTCCACGGATTGCCATTGACCTCCAAAGCCTGGAACGGTCCATTAAGCTGCGAGGGGAATTCGCCCTTCACCAAAACCAAGTGCCGACGCATATCGACGATCTTGTCGACATAACTGATCATCACCGGACACTGCTCTTCACAAGCTCGGCACGTCGTGCACGCCCATAACACGTCCGGATGAATGATGTTCGGAACCAAGTCCTTGGACGCACCATTGGCCTCGGGCGCCGCAGCAGCTTCCTCGACGATTTGCTCCTCGAGACGCGGCATTCCTTCGCCGACCGGATCGAGTTTGCCTTTTTGATCGATCAGCTCGCCGGCATGGTCATAAAGCTGGTCGCGTAAATTAAGCGTGAATTGCTTGGGCGAAAGCAGCTTACCCGTCATGTGCGCCGGGCAATTGTCCGAACAACGCCCGCATTCCGTACAGGTGTAGAAGTCCAAAATGGCCTTCCACGTGAAGTCCGTAATCTTGTTCGCTCCCACCGGATCGGCTTTCGCCGGATCCTCGGCCGCCGCCATGACCTTCTCACCAATCGCTTCCGCCGTCGGCGCAAGCAAAGGCAATCGGCCAGCCGGGCTGGTGGCCCGGAAAAACACGTTCGGAATGCCCGTGATGATGTGGAAATGCTTGGAGTACGGCAAGAGGTTCAAGAACGCGAGCACGAGCGTCGCGTGCGTCCAGAAACCAACTTGCGCAATCACCCGGAGCGTGTCGTGCGAAACGCCAGAAAGCATCGTCGCGACAAACGATCCCGCCGGCGCCGGGAAGAATCGCCAAGTCAATGGCTCGGTCGGCACAGGCCCCAAAGGCGCCGTGATCTTGCGAATCGATTCACACGCGATATCCTCGAGGTTCCCGCCAGTGCATCCTTTGAGCGCCTGGTAATGCAGCACTTGCGCAGCGCCGTCATAAAGCATGTCGCTCACCATCATCGTGATGATGATGCCGAGAATGAGAATGGCCTCGCTTGACTTGGTCATGCGAGCCTCGTGCTTGATCACGCGGAAATACAGGAATGTGAGCGCGCCGAGAATGACCAGCGTCGCAATCACGTCCTTCACGAACTCGTAGACGTGCCCGATCGGTAACCCCAGAAATCCCTCGGGCCCGAGAATGAAGAGATTGAACGACGGGTCGAATCCACGCCCCCACAGAATGATCGACCGAAGCAGCAGAACCGCGAAGCCCACGAAGATCATCATGTGCGCGGCCCCTGCGAGCCGGTAATAATGCATCTTCTTTTGCGCGAGCGCGTAAACCAACACGCCTTCAATACGCTTGCCAATACTATCGAATCGATCCTCGTCCCTGCCAACACGCAGAAGCTGCCAGCGCTTGCCTGCGCTGTACGCAAAGGCGCCGACGAGTCCGAAAATCACGAGGAACATGAGAAGGGGGTTCATCGCAGCAGTTCTCCGAGAGAGCGGATCGTGTTCTAGGGGGCGATTGGGCGGCGCGTCAACATACGCGCGACAAAGACCAGCCCGTCATGGTCGACATTCCGCACCGCATGTATCGAAACATTACAGTGTGAACTCAAACGATTTTTCTTCCGTACCAGGCCCAGGCGACAATTCCACCACCATGCCAAACGACCGCTGCCCGACACGTGCGCCCAGACGCACTCGCACAGGCGCAGAAGCTCCGTTCAACTTGTCGAGCCGAATCACGACTCGATACGTGCCTCGCTTCGGATCACCCTCGGCAAGAAACACGTTCTCGATGTTCTGTCCCTGGCACTCGTTGCCCGTCGCCGGACAATCTCGATCCTTGACGAGCCCCGATGAGGTCGGCTCACCAAGACGCGCGATCTCGCCGCTCGGATCGTAGACGTTCAAGTCCACGTCCGCCTCGACGGCTTCCCAAGCAATCACGAACTGGAGGATGCCCGTGTGCAACCCACAGCCCTCGTCGATCACGCCGTTGCAGTTGTCATCATGCGCATCGAAACACTTTTCGATGCCCGATGGCGTGCACGCAGTCTCGAGCACGATCCCAGGCGACGCCTTGACCTCGCGCACCTTGAGCGCATCACGCGGGGCCGCCGCGGGCACCTCGATGCATGCAGCAAGCAAAAGCGCTAGCGCTCCGAGCACGGCGCGAGAGCC
>CAZETM010001119.1:0-3026 GCA_964514885.1 uncultured Polyangium sp.
GTTGTACCAACCAGGCTCGGCCGGGGTAAACCCGAATTCGAGCATGTCGACGGCGTCTTCGCGACAGAAGATGACCGATCCCGCGGGCACCGGCGCCATTTTCAGCTCAGGAAAATCGCGGCCTTCCTTGTAACAATTCGCCCACTTTTTGGCTGTGGCCTTCACTCTGCGACGACACATGGCCTGATTGCCATACAAGAAGGCGGGGAACAGAAGGGCGTCAGAATCGGTCGGCGGCGTCTGCTTCGACATCACGGCCGCCGTTCTTCCATGGGTTGACCGCGGACGCAACTCAGGGCGGCGGCGGTGGCCCGAACTGCTGCGGCGGAGGCGGTGGTTGGTGCCGCGTCATGGCTGGCGCAGGGGCCGGCGTCTTGCTCGTTGGCGTCGCAGGCGGGGGCTTGGTACGCGTAAACGTCAACACGACGTGCGCTGAGCGACCCGCCGGCGTCGTCTTCTGAACCAATATCGTCAACAGGCGCGACAATTCCGCCGTCAATACGGACGTGGCGCTGATACCCACCACGCCAATCGGGACGTCAGCCATGCTCTGGACTTTGGCCATGAACTCCCGATTGTCCACCAACATGTCCACCGCATTCGCCAGCGCTTCGCCATATTGCTCCATTTCGACCGCCGTCAAATCCACCCATTGACCTTTTTCGTAGGCTTCACGGTACGCTTCGCGGCTTGCGTCCTTCGGATTCAGTTTCGTAAATCGATATTGCACGACCCCCGGCGACGTGGTTTGCCACGTCAAGCGCCAGGGGGAAACGTCGTCTGCAAACCGAATGCCCAACTCGCCGCTGTAGCCTGTTCCGCCTATGAATGGTTTCGCACCAGGCAGTGCCTGGTTGAGTATCGCGAGCTCTTGCGTCACTCGAGCTTGACCTAGCTGCAATTGACCCTCGGTGCTGGACTTGATCTGAAACACGACTCTGTCGAGCATGTCCGTGATGTCGGGGCAAAGTAGCACTTCATCGGCGTGAAGAACGCTTCGGTTACCACCGTTTTCGTCGGCGATTTTGCCCATGGTCGCGGTATTCTTGTACACGACCCTGCCCAGATGCGTGGCCCCGTAATACGCCGCAATGGCTTTATGCGCGGAGTTGCCCAAGTGGAATCCCGGCCATTGGTTACCAGGTCTCCCATTGAGCGAATACCCAGACGGTCCCGAGCCTCCTCCCGCGGTTTGCGCCATGAGCCGCGGATCCGGACGAGGACGCGAATGCAACTCAGCATCAAAACTGGTCCGTAACCGCTCGCTCGCGCCAAAGCACGGCGGATGCCCACGATTCTCATCCGCAATATCGCATGGTTGGCTCAACCCATACGACGTCGTCGCGCACGCGCTCACCGATGACACGAGCCACACGACCAGCAGCGCTCGTCCTATCGCCACACGCCAACCCACCCCCAAGCGCCTTGACAACGGCTCGAAAAACGCCCCGACCATAGCGACAAACACAGCAGCCGCGACCAACCACGGCAAGACGAACACCCGCCGAAATCCTCGATACTTGCTCCGCATAAGCACCTCCCAGCATCGAGGATACCGAAACAAGGCTCACCCCGGCGCGTTTTTCAGCTCAGGAAATCGCAATGCCCCTGATCACGTTTTGCCTACTTCTTAGCTTCGGTCTGTGGTTTGCGCCCACGTGACCAAGTTGCCCCCACAGATAGCCGGGAAATGGAAGGGGATCGGGATCGCTCGGTGGCATCTGCTTGGAGATGGGTTGCGTTTCGTTTTCGGACTTCGACCGGCGCCCACGCAACGCCCGGATGGTCAATAGGGCGGGAAAATTCGCCGCTCGTATTGGGCGAGAAGTCCCCCCAAGGCACCATTGCGACCCGTCGTCAACTCACCGTAGGAATCGGGCCAATCGGTGTGGTAATGCGATAGCTCTGCCTCGATGATGCCGGGCGTTTTCAGCCACTCGCGGTGCTGCAAATCGGGCTCCACCTCCGCGACTTCACGCAGACGCTTGATCAGCCGTGCGCGAATCTCGTCCTCGGAAGCGCGACGCATTTGATCGATCGCGGCGCGCAAGTCTTGGCGCACGTCGCCGCTTGGGTGATCGACCCACATGGCGATTGTCCCCTCGAAATGCGCGCGGATCACTTGCGCGAGGGGGACGGGCTGGTTGCCAAACTCGATATATTGCAACGTGTCCAGCTTGTCCCAAAACGAGAACAGTGCTTCCAGCCGTCGCGAAACGACGTCAATGGTGTTGAGCATTGCATGGCTAATGGCGGCGGATAGGGCGCCCCACGGATAGCGGCAAACGAATGATTCGTAGGCGATACCGAAGATCCGGCGAGCTTCTCCAGCGTGCTTCAAGTTCAGGCTTGTGTCGATTCGAAACGGCATGTGTAGGAGATGCAGTTGCCACCTCGACGGCTTTGGCCCTTGATTGACCTCCCGCGAAAGGTTGTACCAACCAGGCTCGGCCGGGGTAAACCCGAATTCGAGCATGTCGACGGCGGTCTCGCGGCAGAAAATAACCGATGCGGCAGGCACCGGCGCCATCTTCGGCTCAGGAAAACCCCCGCGCTCCTGATAACGTTTCGCCCACTTCTTCGCCTCGGCCTTCATCTTGCGCCGACATGTAGCCAAATTGCCATACAAGAAGGCGGGGAACAGAATGGCGTCAGAATCGCTCGGCAGCGTTTGATTCGGCATCACGGCCGCCGTTCTTCCATGGATTGACCGCGGATGCAACTCAGGGCGGCGGTGGAGTGAGATGTGGCATCAATCCAACGACCACCCGGCCGTGACGGCCACGCCTGCGGCAAGCGCGCTGGCGCCATCGACGACCATTGCCGAGTCTCCAAACCTTCGGTGAGCCAATGCAAAGCGTCCAAAAACGTCGGCGCGAATCGAAAGAGGGCCATCGACGAGCAGCTCGGTCCCCACGCGAAAGTTTGCGCTCAATAAAAGGTCCAATGCTTCATTCGCTGATGATTGATTCGAATAAACAATGACCGTCGCCAATCCGCCGCAAAATCGAACCATGCCACGTACC
>CAZETM010001120.1:0-3024 GCA_964514885.1 uncultured Polyangium sp.
GTGCGATCCAATCGTGAATCCGGGTATGGCCGCGCCGACGTGCTGATGAGACCCAAAACGCAAGGACGTCCGGGCGTCGTGATGGAATTGAAGGTATGCGACGACGACGAAACAATAGAAGGCGTGCTGAAAGAGGCCGCCATGCAAGTTCGTGATCGTTGTTATGCCACGGAACTCGTGGCCGCAGGCGCGTCGCCCGTCTACGAATACGCTATGGTTTTTGATGGCAAACGCGCGTGGGTGAAACGCGTGGAAGATGTGCTGGCGCAGGCGGCAACGTGATGGGCAACGGCCTCACGGGCCGGCAGAGCGCGTAGGCGCGGATCGTCGAGCTAAATATGCCGATACCACTTCATATGCGAACAACAAAAACCAGCTTCTCGTGGATCAAGGTCTTTGCGTCGACGGTCGTTATTGCAGCAACCGTCACCGGGTGCCCGAACGTCGTCACTTTGGACAAACGGCCTCCATGTAAACCACCCGGCGATTGTGACGGCAGCGGTGGGCAAGGAGGAACGGGTGGTTCCGCGGGCGCGGGTGGTTCCGCGGGCTCGGGAAGCACGGGTGGTTTCGCAGGGTCGGGAAGCACGGGTGGTTCCGCAGGCTCCGGCGGTTCCGCAGGGGCGGGTGGTGCGTTCGAGACTGACTGGGTTGCCCGGTACAACGGTCCAGGTAATGGAACGGATCAGCCTCGGGCCATTGCCGTGGACACCGTTGGCAACGTGTATGTCGCCGGCAATTCGGCCGGCACGACTTCGGGCAATGATTACGCAACCATCAAATACGATGCGTCTGGTAACGAGCTTTGGGTCCGACGTTATGACGGTCCTGCGGGAACCGACGATATCGCCAGTGACATCACGGTCGACATCCAAGGCAATGTTTATGTGACCGGCTCGTCGTTTGGCACGACTTCCTTGATGGATATGTGTGGGAGAAGCGATATGTCGATGTCGGCGGCAGCGAACCGTTCATCGACAATACGGGGATGTATCAAGCGGGCAGCAAATACAACTTCGCGTCGAGCGAAGATTATGTGACCTACAGATACGACCTCGATGGGAACATGTTGTGGACCAAAACCTACAATGCGCCATCGAGTGGCCTCGACCGCCCCAATACGCTTGCTGTCGATAGCAATAAAAACGTTTACGTCAGCGGCTGGACGACATTGCCCGACAACACGCCCCCGGTGCTCACGATCAAATACGCCCCCGATGGTTCGCAGCTCTGGCTGAAAACGTTTCAAGAAGGGGACGGAACGGTCGGTACGGACATGGCGATCGACGATTCCGGCAATGCGTACGTCTATGCCTACAACAACAAGGGAGGCGGCGATTACCTCGTGTTGTTAAAATACGCGAGCGATGGGAATCTGTTGTGGCAAAAGAAAAGCAGCAATCGAAGCGTCAGTTTGAATCGGTCGGTGCTCAAAATTGACGCTGGGGGAAACGTCCACCTCGCCCTACTCGGTCAAGACGATGCGGGGAAAAACGATCTGCTCGTCGTCAAATACGATCCGAATGGCAATGTCGTTTCGGAGCGGCGCTGGAATCCTACGTCTCGACCCCAATCACGTCTCGATGCACGATTCCTCGCGCGTGCAACGCGTCCAATGCGTCGGCAAGTAGGACGCCAAGAGCGTAGCTTGCGAGACTACAAACCGCACGACTTGTGGCTCACGAAGCCACAAGAGGGCTTCATGGCGGGATTATGCAGGGTAAACTGGCAAGAGCAGCCTTCGCGAACCGTGGTCGCGAAGCATTCGCTCGATGCGTAATCGAAAGATCTTCTTGGCGTCCATAAGGCGCGCCGATATCGTAACACACCCCTGAGCGCGAGTTCGAAAGGGGCGGTCGGTTGGTTCTGGGTTGCCCGCGCAGGTTTGGCCGGGGTCAAAGTTGTCAATTTGTTTCCCTTACGCGCCCAAACCGATATCATCCAGCAACTTGATCGGAACAATCCTCGGCAAGAAGTACAGGCTCGTCCGCGTCCTAGGCGAGGGCGGCATGGGCACCGTTTATGAGGCGGACCGCGTCGACGCGCCTGGGCGTGTCGCGGTCAAGGTCCTTGGAAACCTGCGCGACGAGGTCCAGGACGAAGCGCGATTTCGTCGAGAAGCCCGGGCCGCGGCGTCGATCGAGAGTGAACACGTAGCCCGCGTGGTCGATGCAGGCGTCGATGACGAAAGGCGGCAGCACTACCTCGTCATGGAGCTGCTCGAGGGCGAGGATCTTCAGCAGGTCATCGCGCGTCTCGGACCGCTCCCGCTGGACGTGGCGCTCCGCATCGCCTCGCAGGCGCTTCGTGGCCTGGATTGCGCGCACGAGGCTCGGGTTGTTCACCGCGATATCAAGCCCTCCAATGTGTTCCTCGCGAGCGGCCCCGACGGAAAGATTACCGTAAAGCTCGTCGACTTCGGGATCGCGAAGATCCTCCCCGATCCTGTCGATATCCGTACCGCGACGCAAGTGACGCAGGCCGGCGGCTTGCTCGGTTCACCCGCATATATGTCACCCGAACAGGTGGAAGACCCCCGATCCGTCGATCACTGCACCGACATCTGGTCACTCGGCGCGACGCTTTATTGTGCAATCGCCGGACGTCCGCCATTCGATATCCATTCGCTCCCCAGGCTGCTCGTGGCCATTGGATCCCGCCCGGTCACGCCGCTCGACCACGTCGTGCCGTGGGTATCGGCCGACCTTGCGAAAGTCGTCGGCGGCGCGCTCATCATCCACAAGGACAAGCGTTACGCGAGCGCCATGGCCATGCGCGCCGCGCTTGCACCATTTCTACCCGAGGGCGATGCGCTCCGCGTGGAAATGCTCGTGCCACTTCGCCAACAGGACCGAGCGCTTCTGGTGCAGACGATAGCGCAGGACAAACCCCTCCTGCCGCTCTACGAGGCCGCTGAGCAGCCGGTGACCGGGGACGAGCCGATGCTACACCCGGCCGAGCGACGTGCCAATGGCGCGGCATGCGACCCGACCTGCGGGCGCAGGCCCGGCGCGTCTCCACGAC
>CAZETM010001121.1:0-3022 GCA_964514885.1 uncultured Polyangium sp.
AGGACTTGGCCGACTTGTCGCGCATCGAATTGCAACGGCTGGATATCGTTTGTACTCCAACGGATTTGTGGACGCTCGTGGCTAGAGTGATCGAGGAGCTTCCTGACGACGAGGTTCGTGAGCGGATTGGTTTGACGGTGGATGAGCATCTTCCCACGGTGCGTGTGGATCCACAGCGCATCGAGCAGGTGCTGGAGAACTTGTTGTCGAATGCAGTAAAGTATGGGACGCCGGGTACGCCGATCGAGCTGACTGTCGAGCACCAAGCGGCAAAAGTGCTCGTGCAGGTGACGAACGAAGGAGCGGGGATTCCGGTGGAGTTAGAACCGCGTCTTTTCGAGCGGTATCAGCGAGCGCGGGGGGAATCGAGGCGCAGCAAGGGAACGGGGCTTGGGCTCTACATTTGCCGGGGACTCGTCGAGGCGCATGGCGGACGCATGGGAGCGGTAAGCACGCAGAATAAAACGAGGTTCTGGTTTTCGCTGCCGGTGGGGGACGGAGATCGCGATTCATGATCGCGGGCATTCGGTGAGAGATTCGGCCATCAATTCACTTCGACGATGACCCCCTGGCTTTCGACCATACTCCGCCCCACTGCGCCGATTGCATAACGACCTGTTGGTAAATCAACCGATTTCGTCGCTGCGGGAACGATGCGGTCGATCAAAAATTCCGTGCCGTTGTCGTAGTAAATTGCCCAGGCAAACACGTCCGCTTCGTGGCTCATGGTTACGACGGAGCCATCGACGGTCACGTCAGGAGGCGCGACGGGGACATCCGCGAGCGCCACGACAGGCGGGGAGAGCGCGGGTATTGCGTACAGCCCGTCCCGGAAGAGGTCACGAATGCCCGATTGATTTTTCTGTAGCGGTCCGATGTGGAAGTAAATGTTGCCGAGCGATCCGGCGCTCGATTGTGCACGCGAAAGCGCCACCTGGGTTTCGAATTCCTGCACGGTCCACGAAACGCTGCTATCGAGTTTCGACAGGTAATTGCCGGCAAACGTGTAGCGTCCCTGTTGGGGCAGATTCGACCACCAATCAATGAGCGTTCCGTAGGCTTGAGCCATTTGCGTCGATGGCCAATAAAGCTGCGGCGCAAGATAATCCACCCATCCCTCGGCCTTCCACTTGACCGGATCCGAGAAGAGGCTGTCGTATTGGTCGAGCCCCGAGATTCCCGCGGGAATGCCGGGTCGATAAATCCCGAATGGGCTGATACCAAAGCGCACCCACGGCTTGGCGGCTTGGATTTCGGTGGAAACGCGTTGGACCAGCGTATTGACGTTGTCGCGCCGCCAGTCGTGAAGCGACAGTTGACCGCCCGCGGCTTGGTATCCCGCGTACGTGGCCGAATCGGGAAAAGGCGTGGCAGTGGGGTAGGGGTAGAAATAATCGTCGAAATGAATGCCGTCGACATCGTAGCGATCCACGACGTCCGTGATGACGGCGGTCACATGATCTTGCACCGCAACGACTCCGGGATCCATCCACACGCCCGTTTCGTATACGTAGGCGTACGGCGCGAGCGTATTCGAGATGTGCGAAGCCGCGGCGGTGCTCGATTTGTTAGATTTTGCTCGGTAGGGATTGAGCCACGCGTGCACCTCGATCCCCCGCGCATGCGCTTCGGCAACCAACGTTTCGAGCGGATCATAGCCGGGATCTTTGCCCTGCGTACCGGTGAGAAATCGGCTCCAGGGCTCGAGATTCGATTTGTACAGGGCGTCTGATTCAGGGCGAATCTGAAAAAAGATCGCATTGCAATGACTGTCCGCGAGCACATCTAGCAAATCCCGCAGCTCGGATTGCTGGTCCATCGCAGAAAGTGCTTGACTCGACGGAAAATTGATGTTCGACACCGTCGCCACCCATACTCCACGCAATTCCCGCGGATGCGATACATCGACGAGTTGCGGCATGGGAAGCGGATTGCCCGCATCGCCTGCGTCATCGCCCATGCCCGCGTCGCCTGCGTCGATCAAGTCGCCCGCGTCGCCTGCGTCTACGACGTCATCGGGATTGTCAGGAGGCGTTTGGTCATCGTCAGAGACGCACGCCCACGAAATCAGGGCCAGCAAAGGTAAGTAGCTGTAGTAGATGAAGCGCATGGAGCAGAATGGTGGAGCGTTATTCAAATACAAGCAAGTTCTATTTTGCCGAAACGCGCGGTTAGGCTAGAGTTCGCCCTCGGTCAAAAATTGGAGGGCGCGCGTGTTATCGCTTGTCGGGATTCTCGTCGTGGTCGTGGGTTTCGTGGCCCGCATCAATCCGCTGCTCGTGGTGACTGTTGCGGCTCTCGTGACCGGGGTGGCCGGCGGCATGGACCCGCTCGAAGTCGTGGCGACCTTTGGAAAAGCATTCAAAGAAAACCGCTACGTGAGTGTGGTCTGGGTGGTGTTGCCGGTGATTGGGCTTCTCGAACGGGCGGGATTGCAGGAGCGAGCCAAGACGTTGATTGGCTCGATCCAAGCAGCAACCACGGGCCGGCTGCTGCTCTTCTATTTCGTGTTGCGTCAAATCACCGCGGCGCTTGGCCTGACCTCGCTCGGTGGCCATGCTCAAATGGTGCGCCCGCTGATTGCTCCCATGGCCGAAGCTGCCGCGGAGACTCACCACGGACCGCTTTCTGAACAAACCCGCCAAACGATTCGCGCTCACGCTGCCGCGGCCGATAACATTGCGCTTTTTTTCGGCGAAGACATCTTCATCGCGATTGCCTCGATTCTGTTGATCAAGGGATTCTTGGGGCAAAATGGAATCGTCGTGGAGCCGTTGCAGCTTTCGGTTTGGGCGATTCCGACCGCAATCTGCGCATTGCTGATCCATGGGACTCGATTGATCATGTTCGACCGATCCATGGCTCGCGCGCATGCCGAGGTCAACCGATGATCGGCCTGGAGGTGCTTTACGTCATTGCAGGCGGATTCTTCGCTGCCATTGCGTCATTATCTGCGCGCGACAAGACAAACCCCAAGCGGTGGAAGAATACTGCATTCTGGGGTCTGTTTGCGATAAGCTTT
>CAZETM010001122.1:0-3020 GCA_964514885.1 uncultured Polyangium sp.
TGACAATGGCCGTCAACTCGAATGGCCCATGGCCACACATGAACGTGCCAATGTTATGACCAAAGCCGGACGCGGTGACCCAACCAGCTACGGTGCCGATGAACAATCCGTTGTAAATCAGAAAAAATACGCTACCCAATCCGAAAAAGATCCCCGTGGCAAAACAACGAAATGCAATACCCACGTTGTTGTACACGTAAAACCCGGCCATCGATGCATCAGTACCTTCGCCACGGCCAGAATCGAAGCCGCCCGAATACATTTGTGCCATCTGGTCGAGCGTGCTGCGAGGGAGAATTTCGGAAGCAGCATGCGGAACGTAAAGAGCCAAAACCACTCCGATGGTGCAAGGAATGAGAAATAGCGCGCATGCAGCTACGAAAAAGAGAATGTTCTGGCGAAATGCAATGGGAAAATCGCGCGTGAGCAGCGACAAGAGCGCGGGGGCTCGAAATGGCTCGGCACCGTAAAGAGCACTGTGTGCGCGGCTGGCAAGGCCGTCCAAATACGCGACCAAATCAGGCGTCGCGCGGGCTCGACACACAATGAGATCCCCAGACAAAGATCGATAAAGAGCGGCTGCCCGGGATATGGTCGCACCGTCGAGCTCACCGAATGATGGGGCACGCGAAATGATGTTTTCCAGCTCGCGCCAATCCGCGCTGCGAGCAGCAACGATTTCGTCTTGGCTCTTCACGTCGGCCTCCGCGCCGACGATGCCCCGCGGGCTCGGGCGTACAGAAGCGTGAGAAATCGGCTGGCATCGTTCACACGCAAGCCCATCCGACGCGCAAATACGGGCGCCACCATGCCGGCCAATTCATCTTCACGCGCCGAGCCGATTCTGTCTTTCCGACGCAAGAAATGCTCGAGCGCGTCCAGCTCCTCGCCGGACAATGGAAGACGCTGCGGCAAATTGGCCAATTCTTTAGGCGTGGGCGGTGGGTCGATACGAATGGTGGAAGCAACGGTTCGCCGCTCCTCGACAACGACCATCGTGCCTGCAACGAGGTCTCCGAGGCGACGAAAACGCGTGTCTCTGGCCATCGAAAGCAAGCCGAGCGCATAGCCCCAGGGAAGAAAATCAGCGGCCCGCAAGAGATTACGAAGAAAACTGTCGCCAACACGCAACGGATGACCGTGAACGGAAACGACGCGTAGATCCATCGCACGTTTACCGGGTGTACTGCCATTCCACGCGACTTCCCAGAAAGTGTAATAGCCCCATTCGAGAACAAATAAAACGACGAGAATGAAGCCCGTGGAGACGCCGGAGACGGCATCACCAACGGCCAATCCCCCAATGGCCGCCGTTGCGGCAAAAGCCAATAGGATACCCGCTCGAATGCAGGCGTCGATGAACCATGCTACGGCACGCGACGTGGGACCTGCAATGGGCACGTGGAAGCAGACGTGCTCAGGGGTTTCAATCTCGGCCGTGGTATCTATGGGGGCTGAACGAATGGGGGACGACACTTCGCAATTAACCTCGGTACGAAATCACCGTCTTTCGCTCACTGTATTCTTCCATCGCGTAGCGCACGCCCTCGCGACCGAGGCCCGAGTCCTTCATTCCACCGTACGGAGCGTGGTCGACGCGATGGGTAGGAATTTCGTTGATGAGAATGCCGCCCACGTCGAGTTCGTCGATCACTCGGCGCGCGACACGCATGCTGTCCGTGAAAATACCCGCCTGAAGACCATATCGCGAGCGATTGATCGCACTCACGGCAGTGCCCAAATCGTTATAGGTAAAGAGGTTCATCACCGGGCCAAAAACCTCTTCACGGACGATATTGAGCGATTCAGAGGGACGTAAGATGACCGTCGGGACGATCATGTTGGCTTCGCGCCGGCCACCGACGAGGATTTCCGCCCCCGATTTCTGAGCTTCTTCAATCCATCCGGCAACTCGCTCGGCTGCCTTGCCGTCGATGAGCGGCCCGACGAGCACCGCTTCATCACGGGGATCGCCGATTTCGAGACGAGCGATTTCGTCGAGCAACAGGCGACGAAAAGCTGGCTCGACGCTTTCCTCGACCCACACATTTTGCACAGAAATGCATATTTGGCCGGCATATGCGAATGCGCCAAAGGCTACGCGAGCAGCAGCGCGCGCCAAGTCCGCATCGGAATGGACGATGACCGCCGCATTACCACCCAATTCGAGCGCCACTCGTTTTCCGCGAGCAGCCGCTTGAAGCGACCAACCCACCGTCGCACTCCCGGTAAAACTCAATACCGCAATCCGTGGATCCTTGACGGCGCGCGCCGTGACTTCATTGGGCGCCGTGAGCGTTTGCAGGGCAGCCAAAGGAATCGCTTCGTGCTCGTCCGAAACCTCACCCGCCGCAGCCTCGAATACCTCGGCGAGCAATCGCGCAGGCCCCGGCGTTTGCGGCGCAGACTTGACAATCACCGGAGCGCCAATGGCCAGCGCCGGTACCACTTTGTGCGCGACGAGATTGAGTGGGAAGTTGAAAGGCGTGATCGCAAAAACCGGGCCACGTGGCACGAAAAAGCTCTGGCCTGCATCAAAAGCGCGACCAGCTACATCGACATCGACGGGGAACCATTCCCCACCATATCGCTTGGCTTCTTCCGCACCCGTCGTAAACGTACCAATGGCCCGCGAGACCTCGGCATTGGCAAGGAACACCGGTTTGCCCGCTTCGTCCACGATTGACGAGACGAACTCGCGACGCCTGTCGGCGATTTTCTGCGCCATGACCGCTAACAAACGACTGCGCAGATGCCGGCTGTTTCGGCGAAACCTGCCCTGCTCCGCTTTCGCCGCTGCCAACGCCCGGTCCATGAGCGCATCGTCGGCCTCTTCAGCTACCGCAATGATGCGCCCACCATAAGGCGACTTAATCGTATGCGTCCGGGTAGACTCGAGCCACGCGCCGTCAATCCAAAGCCTATGCCGCGTCATACGTCCTCCGTCTTTTCATTATCAGCCGAGCGGAGCTTCGTCTAGCAGTCCGTTGATTTATCTGCTCACGCCCGAAATCGTCGGT
>CAZETM010001123.1:0-3011 GCA_964514885.1 uncultured Polyangium sp.
GGCAACCAAACTCGGACATTGCCGCGAAGCTCCGGTACCATGGCAACGAAGCTCCGGTACATGGCAACGAAGCTCCGGTACATGGCAACGAAGCTCCGGTACATGGCGGCGAAGCTCCGGTACATGGCGCCGAAGCTCGGTAAGCTGGGTGTGAAGCCGAGCAGATGCATGTGAAACCCGGCAGGTGCCCAAATGCCCTGGATGTCGCCCGTGGTTTCAGCTCGATCGTGAGGGTGACGCGTGGCTATTGCTCGGTGCAAAGCAATTGCAATCGCCGTTGTCATCGTTCACCTCGGTCTTGCGCTGCTCTACCCTACGCCGACGTGGCCGAGCAAGAAAGCGGTGCACGTTGCGCCTTATGCCCTCCGCAGCTCAAACGCTTTCAATCCCAATCGTATTCGACATTGAGGATCTTGTTCGCAGTGTCCAGACTGAACGTCCATTTCATCGAAATGTCTTTCCCATAGACGACACGGTAGATACGTTTCCGCGGTTCACCATCCTTGCGGTCCTCGAGCAAGATGATCCTCCGGAACGGTGGAAACAATGCGCTTTCCGAGGTTCCGAACGTACGTAACACGGGTAAAAGGGCCTGCTGCGCACTCGGCGCGAATGCGGCGGCATCGAGCGTGCCGTTCATCACGCCCTCCACGACACCGCCCAGCACAGCGGTCAACGCAAGCTCCGTGTCCCCGATACCAGGCTCGCTCAGCGCCGTCAAAGGCGGCAAATAAAGGCTCGCTACCGAGCGATCTATCCCATTCGAGCGTGACGTCTCGGTAACGGGCAGTTTGGGGAGGGTCCGCACTTGGCCGTGCTCGTAGATAAACGTGGACATCGAGCAGAAGGTCGCTTAGGGCTCGACGCAGGCCACCATTGCTCTGATGCCCTCAACAGACTACGGTGGAAATGAAATGATGAACAAGAACATGGCTAAAACGTGGGTATGGTTTGTTTCGATATCACTCATAACCAGTGCGTTCGCCGTGCCCAGTTGCGGGAATCCGGACGAACGTCTGATCGGAGACCCTTCCGGCACAGACAATGGCGGTACGGGCGGCGAAGGCAGCAGTAGCAGCAGCGCCAGCAGTAGCAGTAGCGCCAGCAGCAGTAGCGCCGCCAGCAGCAGCAGTAGCGCCGCCAGCAGCAGCAGTAGCGCCGCCAGCAGCAGCAGCGGCGGCTCGGACCCCGAGCTTCCCCCCGTCGTTTACCAGTGCACCGCGTTCAACGGTGGCATCTGCACCATGAACGCCGATGGAACTGGGCAGCAGACGCTCGTTGCCTCGGGCCGCTCGCCCGATATGAATGCCGTAGGCGACATCCTTTTCCACGACGACTCATACATGGTCCAAAAGCGCCTCGCCAACGCGACGCTCGTGGCTTTAGGAGAGGGCGCATCGCCGCACTGGACCCCCGATGGCCGCATCGTCTTCCAATGCACCGCGTTCAACGGCGGTATCTGCACCATGAATGCCGATGGTACGGCCCGGAAAACCCTGCTCGCCACCGGCCGCTCACCCGATATGAATGCCGTCGGCGATATCCTTTTCCACGACGACTCGTACATGGTCCAAAAACGCCTCGCCAACGTGACCGTCGTGTCCCTTGGACAGGGCGCATCACCGCAATGGACTGCCGATGGCCGGATCGTCTTCCAATGCACTGTGGCCAACGGCGGTATCTGCACCATGAACGCCGATGGTACGGCCCGAAAAACCCTGCTCGCCACCGGCCGCTCACCCGACATGAATGCGGCTGGTCTCATCCTCTTCCACGACGACGCCTACACCGTAAGAAAGCTTCTGCCGGACGGGACAACACCGCTTCTCGCCGCGGGTGCATCTCCGCGCTGGACCCCCTGATCTGGGTTGAGATGTTCGTTCGGGGCCTGTTTTGGGTCGCCGGGGGCTGATTGCACTGTATTCTTCGGCCGTTCGCCGCATAAGCACTCCATTCATTCATGTTTGCGTACGGCCGGCCGGCGTTCCGCCGAGCGCGATGTTTTGGATCTAGTACCTCGCCACAGAGATGAGGATTGATTCGTTGTAGGGGCGCGATGAAGAAGCCGTCCCGAAACTCGAACGGTTCGTCCTCCCGTAACGACGGGTGGGTTAAAACCCACCCGTCCACATACAAAGGTCATCGCACTGCCTTGCTCGGACTAAGGTCATCGCGAATTGGGCTTGCGTGTGTGTTGACGTCTTCATGTCACTCGTGTACTGCATGCGCGACGTTCGCTTCACACGCAATCAAGGGGATGCGTCGTAGCCGTTCGTCGGGGAACACGAGGAAACGATGAAGACGCTTCGATTCGAAATGGTGGTACTCGGTGGACTTCTCTTGTGCGCGGCGTGCGGGGGTGGAGCAGGTTCGGGCGAACCGAAGACCGAAGCCGATGCAAAGGAAGGCAAAGGCTACGGATACGAATTCGAAAACGAAAAGGTATCGCCAGCGATGACGAGCGCAGCGGAAACGAAGGGGCCGACAACGCCCACACCTGGCAAACTGGCTCCCGAAGAAATCCAGAAGGTTGTCCGGGCAGACTTCGGTAAACTCAAGGCATGTTACGAAGAAGCGCTGAAAGCTGACGCCAAACTCACCGGAAAGCTTGCGGCGACGTTCGTCATCAAGGTGGATGGGACAACCGAAAAGGTGGCAAAAACCGACGGGACGACCCTGACGGACGAGAAGATGGTGCAGTGTTCGCTCGATGTGTTCAAAGCGCTGAAGTTCCCGATGCCCGAGGGTGGCATCGTGACAGTCGTGTATCCAATCGACTTCAGCCCCTGACACACGGTGCGTCCTGCGAAAGCGTCACACCGCCATCACGCAAGACGCTTTCGCATACTTGTCACACCCGACGTTTCTTCGTAAACGGCAACGATAGCTGCCCCAGCGGAGCCCTCTTGCGCAAAGGTGGTCCTCGTGCGGCCAAGCCTGCTCGAGAAGGCATCTACGCCTTGGCCAATGGCCTCGAGCATTCTATGAAAACCGTACGCGATGCCGAGCAA
>CAZETM010001124.1:0-3004 GCA_964514885.1 uncultured Polyangium sp.
GTTCGCTATCCATCGCGCTTCCCACACGACGCCTGGGACGCAGGCAATGATTTCCTCGATCCGCCACGTGAGCGCTCGTATTCGCGCGAGCTGCTCGCCGTCGGTGTCTGCTTTTTGCGCGACTTTCCGAGTGAGAAGTGCCTCATTTTTTGCAAGCGCCTGCAGCAGTTCGGCCTTTCGGGCGCGCTCTGCTGCGATTTGACGGCGCAGCTCGTCCGCAGGGCTTGGCTCAGGGCTTGGCGCGTTTTGCATGGGCAATACCCCTCTCGAGCGTCGCGTGAACCACGATGCCCTCATTTTCGCTGCCAAGATTGACGAGGGTTTGGGCCACTTCGGAGCCGATTCCGGTGAGCACGACGGTGGCGCCAAGAAGCCGAAGCATCTTCGTTGCGGCGAGAAGCAGGTGGGTCGCGTCGGCGTCAACGCGGTGCACGCCGGTGATGTCGATGATGACGAATCGCGCTCGGCCACGACGATTGAGCAGAGTGTCCACCACGCGCTCGGTCCGAGTGCGGTCGAGCGAGCCGATGAGGGGCACGACCACGATTTCCTCCGAAATGGGCAACAGGGGCACGGACATTTCTACCAGGGCTGCGGATTGGGCTTCGATTACCTCGGCGTGGAGACGCTGGCGCGAAAGCTCGGCGTTTTTCCGAGCGCTAATATCCAGGGTGAGCGCGCGGGCGCCTAGGTGCTCGCCGTTCTCGCCGCGCAAGATGTGCAGTCGTGATTCGATCCAGATCGGCCGGCCATCTTTGCGAAGCCAGCGATACTGGACAATGCCGCCACCCTTCGCGTAAATCTCACCGATGGCGGGGCCGATGCGTGGAGCGTCCTCCGGATGCACGACGCCGCGCCAGAAACCTGGGTTGCCCACGCATTCATCAGGGCGGTAGCCCAACATGGGGGTGACGTAGTCACTGACGAAGCTCAGCACGTTGCCCACGCCTTTGTTCATGCCTCGCGCTTCCCAGATCAACCCGGGCACACTGGCGATGAGGTCGTTGGCTCGCCGCTCGCGCGCTAGCACCTCGGCGGCGTCCTCTGTCGAAGGCAGGGGCGAGGCTTGTTCGTCGATCTCATGCAGGACCGAAGCGAGGCGTGTTTCGAGGACGGCATTCTCCGCCGAAATCTGCGCCAACTCAGCGGATAGTGCAGCGATTGTTTCCGCGTCGTCCACCTGATTCACCTGCTGCCCACGGCATAAGCGATGCGAACGGCGTGAGCGAACAGAAGCTATGTTCGCATGGTACGACTCGGCGTAGCGAGAAAGAAATCGTTTCGATCACAGTCGTGAAGCCGCAGACATGCTCGATAAAACCGAGCCAAAGGAATGGTAAGCGCTCCCCGTGCCCTTCGCTTGCGGGGAAAACGTTTTCGCTTCGCTCCCCGTGCGCATTCCCCCACCGCAACGACGATCCACTCCGCTCCCTGCGCCCTTTCCCCACGGGGAAAACGCATCCGCTTTGCTTCCCCTGCACGTTCCCCCACCGCGACGACGATCCACTCCGCACCCCGCTCGTTTTCCCCTCACGCAAAACGTATTCGCTTCGCTCCCTCCGCGCGTTCCCCGGCCGCGACGACCATCCGCTTCGCTTTCCACCCTTTTTCACCCATCGCAGCACAACGATCGCTAACGTTTTCTTGATCTTTCACCCGTAGCCAACTAACGTCCCCACCACAGGAGGTCGTATGGCTAGTCTTTCCAAGCTTGCTCGTGACGAAAAAAGGCGCATTGCCGCTGAAATCCACGATAACCTTGTCGCTCGATCCACCAAGGGTCCGCCAGACTCGATTCTCGATCCGTTCATTGCCAAAACCGCCCACGTGCGGGATGCTCTCGCCACCCGTGTCGATGACAAAAGCTCCGCGCTCGCGGAACGTTCCGCGTTGCTCGCCCAAAATGACGTCGACGATGACCAAGTCGACCGCTGGTATCGCCATTGTTATCGATACCTCGAAGTGGAGCTCTTGCGTCGCCACGGCCTGGAAGATGCCGCCGTCGAGGCGTTGCAGAAGGCCGCGTACCCGGATGGCTTAGCCCACGTCGATGATCGCATTCCCGATCAAAATGACCAGGTCCACAAAGCCATCACCATCTTTCGCAATCCCGAAGTGGCGGTAACGCTCGCGGCGATAGAGTTCCCGCTGGCCTGGATCGATTCGCTCGACCAATCGGTTCAGAAGAGTGATGCCTCGTTTGCGGCGTATCAATCGGCCATTGGACAAACTGCAACGGCGGTGGCCCTGGGACGCGATGCCGAAGACGATTGGGTGGAATGGGCACGAGCCTTGAACCATGCCATTGCTTGGCGCTCGACGGGCGCGGATGTAGCCATGGTCGAAGAATGCAAACGCATCATTGATCCGCTCACGAACGCGGTGCGGCTATTGCGGACCCAAGCGAAAACAAGAGCGACGAAAAAGAATCAATCGACGCCCTGAAGGCTTTCAGGATTGATTCGTTGTAGGGGCGCAATTCATTGCGCCCTGCGAAACGCCTACAAAATACGCCGATCCATCGTTGAACACGCGTCCGGGGCGCGATGAATCGCGCCCCTACATTCGGAAAAATCAACGGGCTGCCAGGGCTGATAAGACCCGTGCATAACGACGTCGCACGTCAAGAACTTAACCCGCCGCTCAACCTGCGGTTTTCATGCCCGCATGAGGATGAACCGCGCGCTTTGTATAAGCCTGCTGCTGTCGACGATGCTCCTTGCATGTGTGCCCGATCCAGTCACGCCAACGATGAGCGAAGGCTCGCACATACAGGCAATCACGGCCGAACGGGTGCAAGCGTGTTTGTCCGAATTCGGCGGGCAGCTCGACGGACATTCGTACGGCGTTCAAGCGACCGTGAAGGTGGATCAGGACGGGCGCGTGCTGGACGTCGCGCTCGACGGGATGCCGCCAACCGCACCGGATCTCGCTGCGTGCGTGAGGGTAACGTTGCGCGACATGGCCGTGCCCGATTGGGTGTTGCGTACGCGCCCGACCGACC
>CAZETM010001125.1:0-3003 GCA_964514885.1 uncultured Polyangium sp.
ACGTCTACTTCGGCAACGGCGGCACGGGCGGCAACGACGCTACGGTTACGTACCGGGTTCGGTGTGTTCGCTGAGGATGGGTTGATACCTCGACCCTTCGACGATTCGACATTTTCTGGATGAGGGTACGTCATGGCCAGTTATTACGAGTCGCTTCCGATCTTCCGCGCCGCCATGGATTGCGCGGTGCGCGTCGATGCCGTTGTCATGCGTTTTCCCAAGGGTCACAAATTCACGTTGGGAGCACGATTGCGTGATACGGCTGCCGACGTCCTGCTGCTCGTCGCGCGAGCCAACCGGCGCACCGGTCGCGCCGAATCGTTGGCTGCGCTGTGTGATCAGATTGAAGACCTGAAGTTGCTCGTGAATCTTGGCAAGGAGGTGAAAGCGTTTCCGTCGTTCCGCGCGTACGCGGAGGTTGTGGAGCAAGTGGTGGGCCTCGCCCGGCAAGCCGAAGCGTGGCGCCGCTCCGTCGTCTCGAAAGAGAGGCCGGAACCAGGCCGGATTGCCCCGCGAGGGACACCGTGACTGGGCGTGCCAGTCGTCAACCCGTGCGGCTCGTCCGCCCGCTCCCTCGGGGCGGTGCATCTCGAGGCGTGGGCCGGTTCGCCATGCGCATGCCGCTTGTCGGAACGCGCATGGACCCCGGTCCGCAAGCGACCATGAGCGGTCGCGCAGAAGAGGCGAGTCCGCGGGCGCCATGGCGGTTCGGCGTGCGGCGTGTTTGGCGCAAAGGACGCCGCCGTGCAGGCTTGCCCTGGGTCGCCACCCATCGCCTCATTCAACGCATTCTGAAAGCAGGCCATGCGGTCGCTGTCGCTCTCGAGGCGCCTGAACTCGCGGACAATGTCAAGCGACGCCGACTCACATATCTGTTCGAACCCCTTTCCATTGACTCAACCATGCAGGAGAAAAACCAATGACCACGTCTCGCCGCCATCCCACCTGGATTCTCTTCGCTGCCGTCGTGGCCCTTGGTGCATCCTGGGCCCAGCACGGACGCGCCGATGCCCCTGTCGGCCGCTACACGATCGCGAACGGAATCGTCACCGACACGAAGACCCTGCTCACGTGGCAGCAGACCATTTCTGCAAGTTCGTACACCTGGAGCAATGCGCAGTCGTATTGCACGGGGCTCAACCTCAATGGCACTGGTTGGCGCGTGCCCAGCATGAAAGAACTGCAAACGATCGTCGATGAGACCAAGACAAACCCATCCATTGATCCCACCGCGTTTCCGAGCACGCCGGTCGACGTCTTTTGGACGTCTTCTCCGTTGGCTGGCTCGCCTTCCAACGCGTGGTACGTCTACTTCAAGTACGGCTCGTTCAACTTCGTCGTCGTTACGGATACGTACCGGGTTCGGTGTGTTCGCTGAGGATGGGTTGACACGTTGACGATTGGGCGATTCGACGGTTTTCTCCGTTCGGATGTCCGAGCCAAACCCAGCGAACGAATACACAGAGCCAAGATCATGGCACCTGCAACCTGGCGCTCACGCTCGAAGACGCGCTTGGCGGCCCGGCGCAGAAGCAAAGCTGAAAACGCTCGTATGTCCGGCAACGTTGTGCGCGAAGACCAAACGAGAATGCCTCACGCTCGACGTGCCGACTCCGCGCAAAAACGCAATCGCGCGAAGGGGTGTTTCTTCGAGCGTTTGCCGACTGTATGTGACCGTGTTGCGCATGACGTCCTCTTTGGATCCTTTCGACTGCATTCGTACGAAAGTTTCACCGGCGATGTCGCTAAAATTTGTCCACGATGCAGATTTCTCGAGGTGGGGAGCTTGTCGGACGAGCCGGAAGCTTGTCGGATGACTTGGGGAGCTTTGGGGCGTGGGTCGGATGACTTGTCGGGCGAGTTTTGAGGTCCGCCGAGTCATTCTTGGAGCGATGTTCGTGCTTTGGGTTGCTTGTTGGACGAGGTTGGACGTTCTTCGGGCGATCCGTGGCGCTTGTTTGGTGAGAGAGGATGCTTCACGAGGCGCGCGACAAGCTTCGGGAGGGCGCGACAGGCTTGGGGGATGGCGGGACGGGCTTGAGGAGAGAGCCGACAAGCGTGTGCGGAGGGCGACGGATCTGGCTCATGCCCGCGAGAGCGCCGCGAGCTTTTCGCATGTCGTGGGGTCCGGCTCGCCGCTCACAGGGAGGCCGTGATCAAGCTGGAACTGCTCGAGCGCGAGTTTCGTCTTCATCGCCACGTCGCCATCCACCTCACCGCAATCGTAGTCGAGGTTGTTGAGACGCGCCTGGACCCCTGTGGCCATCTCCTTCGGATCGAGGTGCCCAATCTTAACCTGCATGACGACGGGATCGTCCTCGTCGTCGATCCACAAGCGGAGTCGCCCGCTGCATTCGTGCGCGTCGACCTCGTGCTCGACGAGGCCGTTCTTGGGAGTCGTGCCCTCGAACTTCCGCCCTCCGACCGTCAGCTCGTAGCGCTTGCCCTGCCATGGATTGCGCTTCTCGTCTTCCAGCCGGATTTGAAGAAGCGTCGGCACTCGCTTCACTTTGAAGCGGTGGGTACGAGATGTCGCACCATCGAACCATTCGTGATCGGGGATCTCGACAGTCGTCCCGGGTTCGAGCACGTGCGGGTCAGGGTGCTCTGTCGCGTTCTCGCCGTGCCGATAGACGACTTCCCAGTCTGTGAAGCCATGCTGCGCGGCGATATTGACGAAGCACTCTCCCTGTCGAACACGGTGGGTTGTCATGGCTAATCCGCCTGCCGATAATCGAGAATACGCATGACCAGCACGCCGCGGGCACCGCCGAGGTAGAGGTGGGTACCATCCGCAGAGAAGGCGACGTCGCTCAGGCGCTGTTCGCCGACCACGAGCTGACCGGCAATATGCAATGTCTCGTCGAACAGCGTGACGACGTCATCGTCTCCCGAGCACGCGGCGACAGCCACGATCTCGCGCTTTGGGTGCCAGCGAATCAGCCATCGATCCGCCATCCCTTCGATCCTCACGGGATCGCTCAACGCGTCGCCACCGGACGC
>CAZETM010001126.1:0-3001 GCA_964514885.1 uncultured Polyangium sp.
CTCGGCCAGGGTGGCGAGGCGCTCGGGCAAGTTAAGATCGGACAAACCGCGCACATACCACGGGTTTGCGGTGTCGCCGGGCCCTTGCGAAGCGATCGAAGTTCCGACCTGGGAAACGAGGATTCGGCCGGTCGTTGGATCGACCTGCCCCATGCGCAAATCGGAAGTTGAGCTTGCTGCAGGTGTGCCTTGCACAGCAAACAGGCCGAGAGTCATGCGCCCACGGGCATACGTGAGCAAATCTTCGAGATTCATAATCAGTCTCTTTCAAAACGGAACGTCGTCAGCTTTCGCAAACATCCGCTCTGTTCTGCGAGCGGCGCTTGTTGCGGTGGTCGGATCAACGACTTTGGCGGGTTTCGCTGCCTTGGGTTTCTTTTCTGGTTTGGGCTTGCCGCCCAAACTGAAGATCAAATCAGGCTGCATGCCGCGCAACAGCTTTTTCCTGATTTTCTTCGGAGCTTCGAGCGTTTCTCCGTAAAACTTCGCTTGTTCGCGCTGCAACTCGTTTTCGAAGGTTGTTCCCTCGTATTTGCGAGTAGCACCAAGATACGCCGCTTGGTTCTCGAATTCGGACTCTTGCGCCATCTCGGCGCACGCTTCGTGGAGGTGGACTCGTTTGCCTTTGGCACGCTGGACAACTTGCTTGTAATTGTCTTTGCAAAATTCGCGATGCTCTTGGGGGAAGTTCTCGATCGTTTGGTCCCGTGTTTCGGTGCGCTTCGCAAATCGCTGGTGACTTGTGCCCGGTTTTCTGGCTGGTTGTTTCTTTTCGCGTAAATTCCTTCGATTTTCTTGCGCATTGCTGAGTTTCCCAAGCAAGGGACCCAAGTTGTCGACGTGTGTTTGCTCGATCTGCACCACCGCAGCAAATCGAGCGGCATCGTGTGTGGCGAGCAATCCCGCAGAGCGAGCGTGCAAGAGCCGTGCATTCGCACCTGCACCACGTCGTTCTCGGCGGCAATCTTCTCGAGCATCGCCAGGCCAGACGGCGCTCTGCTTGCGTGTCTTGCAAAAGCTCTCAGCTGCAGCAACGGTTTGTCGAGCATCGTCCCGCAGCTTCGTGGCTTCGCTTTTCGGGTTGCGGAGCGCCCACCACATGCCGCTTTCGCGCACGCGGCGATCGTTCGTTTGAATGGCACGCATGACGTTTTGCAAAGCTAACTTGCTCTCGTCACGCAATTTCTTTCGCTGAGAAACCAAGAGGCCTTGGAGGGCCTTAGATCCATTCGTCTTGCGTGCCATTTCCTAACCTCTCAGCCACGGTTTTTTTTACGGCACATTCAGCCGTTGCCAATCACTTTTCGATCTTGACGCGCAATCGGTCGTCGAGGTCCAAGCCGAGGATCACCATCTCCGAGCTCAGCGCCAAAAGATCTTGAATGCTTTGCGGAGCTGCACCGTTTCGGCGAATGAATGCGACTTGCAAACGAGCCAGCGTCAACGTATCGGCTTCGAAGCTCAATCGCAAACGTCCGCTCAATGCCTGCGTCGTCGGCTCCTGCGCGTGTGCCTGCGCCGCGGGCTCCTGCGCCTGCGTCGTCGGCTCGTCATGCGCCTCCAGCGGCACATCACGAGCCTCCGTCGTAATGCGGGCGGCGCTGGGGGCTTCCGTTTGCTGTTTCGAGGCTTTCCGATCTGCTCTTCGTTCTCGTGCACTCATGACTTTCTCTTCCGTTCGTAGAATGCCTCCAGTGAGGCAGGGTCAACCGCGTTCACGCGGGAAATCCGCGTGAGTTCAAAGCCCGCTTGTTGCGCTGGGCTAAACTGTTGGCGTCTTTCGACGTTCGGCTTCGTTTCTGGCCGCGTGGGTGGAATCTTGTGGACCGCAACCATCGGATGCTTTTCGATGCTTTGTTGCAAAAACTCGAGGTTGAGTTTGTGCTCGCGCTCCCGCTGTTGGCGCAAAGCTCCAATGTTTTTGGCCGACATGTGGAGCGGCGCTTCGAAGCCGTGCATCATGAGCCAGCCCCGATCGTCGGCTTCGTCGTCGAATGCTTTCGTTTCAGCCTGTCGGCGTTCCATGTTCTTGACGAACGCGAATCCGAGACCGAGTGCCAATCCCAGCCCGCCAAGAAATGCCAAACCCGAATTGCATTCCTTTGCAGCCCCTTCACCTTCCCAAATCTGCGGCGTTTCGTCCTGGCTCATGCGGTCCGACCTTTCCAAACTGCAACGATCCAAAAAAACAACGCAACTACCGCGCCCGATACGTAGGCACCGCCCGGAGGCGGATCGTCATCGTTTCCGCCGTGTTTGCGTTCACCATGCACACCCTTGGAATTGCGCACCAACGTGACGGCGGCCGAGGTGCGACCGCGTGCGACGACTGCCACCAAGATCGGCACCGCGACCGAAGCAGGCATCAGATTTACCGCAACCAGCAAGCCAGTTACGATAATGGCGGCCACGTCGGACGCAACCAGCAAGAACGCCCATTCAATGGTAGAGAGTTCGCGTTTCATGCTATCTACGAGCCTCGTTCAGTTGTGCCGTGACGACTTCGATTTTGCGCGGCCTCATGGCGTTTACCTGGGACAATAGCCAAGCCGTCACCGCTGCACCGCCAAGCAAAATCACCCACAACGGGATCGCGTTGGTGGCTGCACCAGCGACCTCTTTTGCCCCATCTTTCAATGTTTGCACGGCGTCTTTCGCCGCATCCGAAACAGCTTTCGCGCCCTGCAATCCGGCGTTTGCATTTTCCAAATCAAACGGGGTTGCCATCGGCTTGACGTCGTATTTTCCGCCCGTTTTTTTCGCCTCTTCATCAGCCACTTGTTCAAGCGTGCGAATGTCGCCCGTGATCGAAGAAATCATCGTCACGTCGATGTCATCGTTTTTGGCGTCTTTCATGAAGCCTTCGACGATTGCAATTCGTTCCTTGTACGCAGCAGGCACCTTGAACAACACGCCCCATTTAATGAGCGCGTCCCATCGCGTCGAAAGTTCCTTGACTCGTGCCTTTGCTTCTGCTGATAGGCCAAACAGTCCTTCCCCG
>CAZETM010001127.1:0-2998 GCA_964514885.1 uncultured Polyangium sp.
CAGGGGGGGACGGGGTTGACCCCGTAGTATCCAATGGCGCGACATCGCCTGTGCCGTGTGTTCTCGACAATGGTCGGCGATGCAAAGCTTGTCGGTTGTTTGGTAGTCAACGCGATAAACTTGACCCCACCGAGCGAGCATTTTCGGCCATTGTGCTGGGAGACGCGCATCTCGAGGAGGCGCGTGGATTGGTGTTTCAAGACCGACCTGGCGTATCGATTTCGCGTTCTCGCCGTAGTGCGGAAGAGAACCGGCTGTACATCCGGCGGGTTTCGTCGACTCCGAATGCTTATTTCAAGGCCGAGGGAATCTTGCTCGAGGAGAGCATGGAGAGTCTTCTTCTAGCAGCGGTGCGGTCGACGACGCATATCGGCTCGGGCCGAAGCCGAGGCCTTGCGCGGGTCGATATCAAAGCAGACCTTCGGTCGAATCCAACTCCGGCGATTGTGTCATTGCCCTCCGCCCGTGATGTGCGCATTCGAGTGACGCTGCTCAGCCCTGCATCCATCGGTGTCCCTGTGGTGCATCCGCATTTGCGCGAAACTAGGCGTGAGATTCCTGGTACCGCTCTTCGTGGCGCTATTGGTTTTGCCCTGGCTGCTGTGCTTGATAATCCTAATGATGACGCGGATTTCCAGGATCTGGTCAGTGAGAATGGGGCGCGATTCGGTTTCTTGTGTCCTGTCGATGGGCCGAGCGACGATCTTGCCGGACCGCTGCCCATTACCAGCGCCGCATGCAAGGAAAAGAAGCAGGAGCACGGTATCGTTGATACCCTTATGGACCGACTGGCCGTGGCGCTGGTGACCAAGGTTGAGCAAATGGCTGCGGTTGAGCATGACATCGCTTCCGGATGCAAAGTTTGTGGTCAACCACTACGGGCGCTGCCAGGTTGGCGGCGACGTGCCGACGAGGTTCCGACTCGTACGGTTACTCGAGTATCGCTCGATCGTACGCGCACGTCTGCTCGAGACGAATACCTTTTCTCACAAATTCTGCTCGACACGGGAACGGTGTTCGAGGGGGTCATCCAGAACGTCGGTGATGCAGGGCGAGCGCATCTTGCGCGAGCGTTTGCGTCGCCGTTATCGCTCGGACGAGGTCGATCAGCGGGTTGGGGCCGCGTATCGGTTGAAGTGCTCGACGCTCCGGCCACTATGCCGGTGTCGGACCGTGCGGAGCAATTTGGCAATGCATTGAGCGAGCGTTTGAAGCGTGCCAATCTCTCCGTCGATATTGTCGAGCGGCTCGTCACGATCACCTTGATGTCGCCATTATTGCTCTGCGAGGAAGCGGATGACGGCGAAAGGCTTCTGGGTGAGGCCCTTGGAGCAGTGCGTTGTGTGCTGAAAGCACGCCGGTTTACCCGCGAGGGCGGCTGGGATCAGCGGGGCGCTGGGATGCAATCAGCAATGGCTTTGGCCGCGGGCGGGGTTTTCGTGTTCGAACTGAACCAGTCCTGGAAAGACACGCGTGAAAAAATCGGGATTTTGGAGCAAGAGGGCATCGGATTGCGACGTCACCAAGGTTATGGACGAGTGATGGCTTTCGATCCGCTATTTTACACCATGTTAGAAAGGCCAAGTTGATGGAACTCGAAAAAGACACACCCGAAAAGGTGATGGAAGAACTGCGTCCCTTACGCAAGGACTTAGTCGTCAAGGCTGAGGAGGTGAGCAAGGAATTGGCAGCAACCGATTTAGAGAAAACGCAATTGAACCATTTGATTGCGGTTTGCGGTGAAGCCACGTGTGCCGAAGAAATCAACAATTATCTACGGTATCAGGAGGCGCGAAAGATTTGGCCGCCGGGTAGTGCCGAAAAAGTCATCCAGCAGGTAGCGCCAGTGCTTGATAAACTGAGAGCGCAGGGAGACGCCCACCGTGTGGCAGCTTGGCGACTTTACGCCGTCTTTCTGGCGCGTGCGTTCACTTATGGCCGGCACTCAAGGCCCCGACAGGCGCAGGGGCAGGCGGGAGCTCACCACGATCGACGAGGCCAAGGGCGATGAGCGAATCAATTGCCGACTTCCACAAGCTTTCGCAGCGCTTGCGGCTAACCGGAACGCTCACGACACGGACCGCCCTGCGCATTGGGAGCGGTGGTGGAGGCGAGCTGGATGGTGTCGATTTGCCGGTATTGCGAGATGCTACCAGTTACCCACTCATTCCCGGAGGTAGCTTCAAGGGTTCGATCCGGTCGACTATCGAGGCGCTCGTTCGCGGCGCCGGGTATGCAAAAGAAACCGGGATTCGATCGTGCAATCCGCTGGCCGACAAGAAGGGCATGGAGGATATCGCTTGTGGCTGGCATGCTCCCGGTGAGCGCAAGAATGTGCAGGTCGATGACCATTGCGCCGTGTGTCAGCTCTTCGGCTCGCAGGTTCTTTCGAGCCACGTGCGGTTCACGGATTTGATGATTTCCACCGCCGAGCGCAAGCGAGGTCGACCACCGGTGGAGATTCGCGACGGCGTGGCTATTGATCGCGATTTGCGCGTTGCTGCGAACCAGCGCAAATACGATTTCGAAGTGGTCGCACCAGGCGTGCACTTCGACTTTGAGTTGTTCGTGGACAACCCGAAACCTTGGCTCATGGGGCTCTTACTTGTTGGCTTCGATCAATTGAGAGAAGGTTTCACGGCGCTCGGCGGATTTACCTCCCGCGGACTGGGGCGAGTGGACATTTCGTGGTCGGAAATGACCATCGTGAGTGCTCGAGACCTTTTGGAAGGAACCGCGGGCGAATCGCTGCGAGGCGAGGCATTGGAAGAGCGATTCCGGACGTATCGAAAGACGCTTGCGGCGCGGGCGAAGGGAGATGGGTGATGTTCAAGAAGAGTTACAACCGCGCAGTGTTGTGTCTTCGTATCGAAACGGTGACGCCATTGCTCATTCGAGCGGGGGATGCAGGTTTGGATCCGACGGCGGCGAGTTTGACGTGCGTACGAACGCGCCACGCGCAATACGGATCCACTGTGTATATACCGGGATCGAGCTT
>CAZETM010001128.1:0-2992 GCA_964514885.1 uncultured Polyangium sp.
AGCTTGGTTCGGAGGACCTGAAGGCAAAGATTGCCGAATTGGAGCAGACCTTGGCCAAACCGCCGTGTCGCTCATGCGACGTCCCAAGCACGACGGACAGAACCCTCGACGTTTGCAGCTCAGCGCCACGAGCCGCTCGAAAGCACAATCAGTGCACTTTACCCGGACGAACCCATGCTCGAGAATCCCGCAACGCAGGTATTCGTCGACTTCGCGCACGACAAACTTGGGCAAACTCCCCAGCGCTTCCACTCGCTCGCGAAACGATGGCCAGTACTCGCTCACCACCCGATGCAGTACCGTTTCCTCGGGACGGCGACGCTCGTAATGGTAAACCTCGGCGTGTCCCGTATGACGTTCGGACGCGTGCATCCGCGCGCGTTATGCGCATGCCGTGCCAAACGTATTTGCTCACGTTTTCTCGATGGTTTTACATAGCGACCCCTGGCGGCCGCCATGGCGGAGGGTGACGGCCGCCAGCCACGTACACCACCGTTTCGTTATCCGGCTTGCAGACTCCGCGGTCTCGAGCTGCTCGCCCTCACGCGCATCGAAGACGGCGCTGCGAGCTGACGCGTACGCCCGCAACGTGTCGGGGCAACTCGACGCGAACGCATGGTCTGTCAAGAGAAACCCGAGCATCACGGTGAAGGTTTGGGGCGATTCCGACGTTCCTAAACTGAGCTTGCGTCTCGGTGACGCGACAGGCGAACCGGACCTCGATGTGGACATTCGCGCGGACCTTGAAGCGAGCGCCAATGCGTCTGCTGCTGAGAGAGAACGGGCTAGATCGAAAACGCCCATCGAGCAAGTCTTCGATTTCGACAACAAATTCTTTATTCGTGGTCATGAAACCTTCCTAGCTGGTACATCCACTCTTCAAATACCTCGACGCAAGCATTTTGACCCTTCTTCGTTCGCTACACGAACGCGCACTGAACGTTGGCTGCGCGTGGGCGTGGCGCGCGAGACCTTCAGCGGCGAGGGCGAGCCCAGGAGCGCACTTTCGTCCCCCTGTGACACGTGCATCACGCGTCACGATCGTCGCGCGATTGTCGTCGCGGCCAAACGCTTCATCCGCACGATTCGCCACGACCATGTCCACGCGTTTGCTTTCGAGCTTGCCGCGTGCGTACCCGACGATCGTTTCATCGTCGCCGGTTTCGACGGCAAAACCCACGAGTACCAGTTTCGCGTCGTTGCGCGCGGCCCCGACCTCCGCAAGCAAGTCAGGATTCGGAATTAGTTTCAGCTCCAACGATTCCGCCGAACGTTTGCGTTTCGTCGTGCTCGTCTCTGGCCGTCGTCTACACCTCGTCCTGTCGATCGAAGTCGCCGAGCATGCGGAGCGATTCCGTGCCCCATTTCGAGACTTGACAGAGGGCATGTCGTGGGCTTGACGGCCGATTACATCTCGTGCAAAGATGCCCACATGAGACGCTTTCCGCTGGCTGCACTCATCGGCTTGGGCTTCTGCCTGCTGTTATGGGGCGTGGCTTCTTGCGGCGATGGCTTCAACCTCCTGGGTACTCCCATGCCCAACGAACAGAACTGCAACTACGTGCCCGACGTCGAGTCATGCAAGTTCACGGCGGACAACATCACCGAAACGTGCCTTCACGATTGCGTGATGAACTTGTGCACGAATGCGAAGATCGTTTGCGACGCGGACGCGGGGATAGAATGTGCGAAGACCTCGCCATTAGACCCTCTAGGTGGCACAAAAACAGGTTTTGTTATTCCTAATGGTCAAACCTGTGAAAACCCCTCGAACGAGATCGGCTGGTGTCAGCGCAGCATCAGCGCTGACTGTCAGAAGAAGAATATGGTCCACGAATTGGCCCATGCCTGCGGTTGGCATCATGACGGTGGGTTTGGCGTACCCGGAAACAACGGAGTGGTTTCATGCAATCAGTAGCACGAACGGCATTTCTGGGCTTCTTGTCGCTGACAACAGCGTGCACCTCGTCCACCCAGGTGGTGCAACCCCAAGCGCCTCCCCGCGGGGCCGTCCTCGAATTTCGTCTGGAGTCGTATGATGGGCGCACCATCAAGGGTCGCCTCTTGGTGAGCGCGACGCAGAGCGTGTTCCGCATCGATTCACGACGAGCCATGTGGTACGCCCTGCACTACGATGGGCTGCGCGCCTGCGGAAAGACGGAGCCGGTCCCTTATATTGAATTCGATTACATGTTTTCGCCGGCCACGCCCGATCAAATCATCCCGATCTACCCGGGTAAGTGGTACGGCGAAAACGGGGGGTTTTCGATCACGGACAATCTGGTAGGTCATGGGGAAGGCCCGGATTGTATCGAGACCACTTTGTCGGCTCGAACTGCTGACTGGCAGACCATCGCCACCATTCCCGTTCGAATCGAACGAACCGACAAGCCAGCCGCGCTGGGGCCTGTTGGAATGACGACCATCGAGTTTGGCCGTTAAAGTTTCACCAGGAAGAACTACACGGTGTTTTGACCTGGTGCTGGTGTGCACGCGCGAATCACGCGTTCGTTGTCAATGCAGGGCAGTGTCGATGTCCTTGGTTTTACAAGCGGTACGAACGTAGTTGTAGGTCAAACGATCGTCGAACAGCAAGCACCGATCATGGTGGGAACACAAGTCGCCACAGGCTGGGAATGGTAAGCACCATACGAACACGAGCCGCCATCGCCAACCGCCAAAGGTGCCAACCACCTTCGCAACCAACCCAAGGTTCGCGAGGGTGATCGTGTACACTGGGGACCATGGCACGCGCTTCTCGTCCCCCCGGCTTTGAAATGAGCTACCGCCCGGACAGCACGATGTCTTTCGGCCCTCCGCTGAAAGAACGGCTCCCGTGGATCATCTACTTCGCGTTCGCTCTCGCCGTCGTTGGCCTCAGTGCCTAGCCACGAGCTTTGTTCGGTGTAGAATTGATACCGGTTGAACGCTACGCGTTCAACCCCAGTCAGGAAAACATGCCGACAAGCCGCTGCGCGGCTTTCGGCAGTTT
>CAZETM010001129.1:0-2990 GCA_964514885.1 uncultured Polyangium sp.
CTTGACGTTGCCTGTAGGGGTGCAATGAATTGCGCCCCTACAACGAATCAATCATCATCCCTGTGTCGAGGTACTCGAGGCCAACTCGGCTGCCCAGGAATGCTCAAATCAAGTTGCTCACGACCACCTGGGTCACCGAGTTGCCCTTCACCACAGTTGCAGAACGCTTTTTACGCGCAGAAATGTTGACATCTTCTTCCACTACCGCGACCATGCTTCGATGTACTTCGGGAAAACATTGGGCGCTGTGGGCTTCGGGCTGGGGCTGGGAATGGCGGCTTCGGCATGTACGGGTGGACCGCCGGAAGTACCGAGCAACGTGACGACGGTCGCTGCACGGCACGATCACGAGGGCAAAGAGGTACAACTGACGCTCGATACCGGCAAACTGCTCGCGTGTCTCGGAACGTCGCGCTCGATCCCCATCGGCAAGGCCTACAAATGCAAGATGGAGGACGACGACTACACGGTCCATTTGAATGGCGGCGCGACGGTCATTACTATCCACACGTCCACGCAATTCATTGTCGATCACCAGGGCTTCTTCGCCAACGACTGCCTGTTCCCAATGTTATTCAGAGCCGCCCACGACAAGGATCCGGCCCCGGGCGGCTGCTGAAGGTTCAAGGACACCGAGTGGTCTGTCGCCCCTCCACCTCGAAACAATTCGCAAATCCTTCTCGATATGTGGGATAGAGCCATGACACGCCGAGCATTTGTTGGATCTTGCGCGCATCGATGCGTCGATCATTTTGCAGCGTCGCCGGCAATTGCTCTCGATGGATTTCGGCAGGTAATGGCACGCCGAGTCGCTCGCATAACCACGTGATGACCTCGGCTTGCGGCACCGGTGCGTCGTCCGCCACGACAAACACCTCTGCTTTCAGCCCGCGCTCGAGCGCAGCCACGCAAGACCTCGCCAGATCTTCCACGTGAATGCGACTGACGACGCTGCGCCCTCCCTCGGCTATTCGATGCTCGCCACGTTGAAGGCGCACATGCAATCCTCGACCAGGACCATAAATGGCGGCAGCTCGCAGAATGACCGCTCCCGCGGCTCGGGCCAAGCTCTCCGCAGCAAGACGAGCCGATGCGCGAGGCTCCGTGGGATCAACGGGAGTCGACTCGTCAATGCGGCCCGATGCATTGCCATACACGCCGGTGGACGACACATACACAGCAGCGCGAGCCATCGAAAGCAATGGCAGAATAACCTGGTCCGTCGCAGGATCCGGTGGATACGTAACGAGCACACGAGCCTTGTCGTTTACCAACGACAAACCCATTTCAGCATCCAGCCGGGCCGTGACGCGCACGTCGATACCCATTCGAGCAAGCTGTTCAGCCCGCGCGACAGATCTTGTCGTGCCCACCACGCGCCCGCCCGCAGCGAGCCACAAGCGAGCCACCGCTGTCCCGGTAAAACCACAACCCAAAATGACCAGAGATTCGTCCACTCGTGCTCCGATTGCGGTTAGCCTGGCACGTGATCAAAACGATTGCAACAACTGAAATGTCGGATCGCCGTACAGGACAAACGCCGCCCAGGTGACTTGTCCGCTGTATTTTTTGCGTGTCCGTTCGCGAGCTCGACGCATGGCCTCGCCAATCATCGTGCCTTCGAGCAATTCGGTGTAAAGCTCGGTCGCCAAATACGACGCGCCATCGTCGTATACAGGCCAAATTGCACCGACGCAGCCCAGCGCTCCACCATATACGAACGATGAGGCCAGTCCTGCTGCCGGCCTTTGCAGATAGCTTCTGCTATCGCTCACAACGTCGGTCTCCGCTTTACCCGACTCACACGCATTCAGGAAAACCAACGGGCGCCCTTTGAGCAGCCGCCGTGCCTTCTGCGCAAAAAACATCTCCCCATTCGCGAGCACCAATCCACTTTGATCCGGATCTTTGGGATCGAATTGCGCATGTCCAGCGAAATGAATGACGTGATATTTGCCAGAACCAAAACGCTGATTGAGCTCGCGCCCCGTCGCCTCTTTCGGCCCAAGCTCGTCGATGACCACGTTTTTCCCCAGCGCCAGAAGCTTTTCTTTGATTTTGTCGACCTCTGCCGCAGCCCCCCTGAGTTCCGGACTCGGGTGCACGAATAAAAAATTGATTTTTTCGTAAGAAGAAACGTTGCGGTCTTGGGGCAAATACGTTCCCATGGGCATACGCGCCACGGGCCGCTCGATGCACAGGTATTCTTTCCCGTCGTGCATTAACTCCCACGGGAGATCGAGATCGTTGGTGGTCAAACTGAGCGAGCAACTCGCGTCCTGGAGGTATCGCTGCACCGCTTCGGGCAGCAGGAGCCGATACAAGAATTCGCCGGTTTCTTTTAGCGATACGTTTCGTGTCGCCGTCCGAGAAGCCACGAAGGCGCCGATTTCCCTGGTGGCGCCAGGGTCTGCGGACGCGGTGAACGTGAGCACTCCTTCCGGGGCCGGAATCTCCGCGGTATTTCCAGCGCTTGCTGCTCGCAAACCACCCGCACGAATGAGTTTTGTCACGTCCTCCATTTGCGACGTCAGCTCGTCGCGATCCTGTTTTACAATCGTGCTCGTCGCATGCAGGCTAATGCCGTGAATGCCCGGCTCGCTCGCGGTGCGCAAGAGCGCATCGTAATGGATCCGGTCGGGCGTATCGCCAGCCGAACGCAGCACCAGCAAATCGGCACGCTTGCGGATTTTCTTCGCGTGTTCCGCTTTCTCGCGCACGTCGACAATCAATGGGTCGACGTCTGCCATTTCCTTGGCGAGCTGATCCATTTCGACATACGCCGTGGCGCGTTTGGAGCCTACCGAGCTATTGGCTTGTTCGTAACGCCGATTCAGCCTGAACCACGTCTCCTGTTCGCGCACGATGGCCGCATTGAAACGTTTTGCATTTTCCAACAGCGTACGGAGGTCCGAGAGCTTTTCGGCCACGTTACGCAGCGTGTCGGCGAATGCGTTGTTTCGCTCGTCCTGAAGCTGCTGCTTGCGCGT
>CAZETM010001130.1:0-2989 GCA_964514885.1 uncultured Polyangium sp.
TTTCGCGGCACCTCTTCGCATTCCCCGCCCCCCATCGTCGTGAATCGCCCTCGTCCACCGCATTCCCCGCCCCCCATCGTCGTGAATCGCCCTCGATGACCGCGATCGCCTCTTCCCATCTTCGTGACTCGCCCCTCCGCGACCGTGATCGCCTTTCCCCCTCTTCGTGACCCGCACACCGCCGACGTCCTTAGGCCCTCCGCACGTTCGTGACTCGCCCTCCCCCATCCCGATCGACGCTCCCCATCTTCGGGAACTCGCTCGATGCCACCCCCAATGCCATCCCACATCCTTGTGAGCCCGCATCGGCGGACGCTTGCCTCACTTCACGACGTCGTGAGGTCCCCTCCGGGAGAAAATCCGCGATTTTCGCGAAAATGGGGTGGGACGCAGCGCGCCCCAGCCAACATTGGACAGGCGCGTCGTTGGCAAATATCTTGCCTTGGCGGCATCACCGGTGTAAGTGGTCGGCCGCGGGCGAGAGACATGAGACTGATCGTCGAAAATTTCCTAGGGTTGCGAAAGCTCGACTGGTCGCCGGCGGGCGTGAGTGTGCTGGTCGGCCCCAACGGAGCGGGAAAGACGACGGTGCTCGATGCGCTCGATTTTCTAGCCAATACCTACCGCATCGGCGTCTCGAATGCCGTGCGCCGAATCGGCACGGCAGCGTTCAAACATGTTGCGGCGGATTTGGACGCTCCGGTGGTGTTCGAATTGCACGACGCCGATTGTCGATATCGTCTTGAATGCATTGCCAATCGTGGCGGCGTGGACGCCTACCCGGCCGAGCGTGGTTGGTGTGGCGAACGTCTGGAAATCGTGCGCATGGCGGGCTCGCCCACGTGGACGTTTCAGGACGTCCCTCAGGAAACATCCGAGCTTGCCCCCGACCGTTCCGCGCTGCGCTCGAGTTTCGAGGAACGACTTCCGCCGTCGCCGTGGCGCCAGTTCGCCTCGTTCATCCATTCGATTCGTATTTATGACGCTTGGTGGCTCAATGCATTGCGCCACCCATCTGCGGCACATCCGGAAGACCCGGACGCCTATTTGCATCGCACAGGCCGGAACTTGCTTGGCGTCTTGAATCGGTGGAAAAATGGCGAACGAACGCTCCAACGCCAATACGAGTGGGTCGTCAAGACAGCGAGGGACGCATTCTTCGATATCTTTGACGACCTGCGTATCGAATCGGAAGGGAGCGATCATCGCGGGTACTTTTATCCGCCCGGTCTCGAGACCGAGGTGGGACTGCCTCTGCGGCGTGCGCCCGATGGTCTTCTCGTGGGCCTTTTGCATTTGACGGCGATTGCCGGCGCGCGAGAAGGCAGCGTCGTGGGGCTCGATGAAATGGAGAACCAGCTTCATCCGCACGCCATCCGGGTTCTCATCAAAGCCATGCGCGAGCGCGCGGAGGAGAAGCGGTTGACCGTTCTCCTCACCACGCATTCTCCCGTGTTGATGAATGAATTCCGGGGAGAACGGATGGATGACTTTTACCTCATCGAGCAAAGCGCGAAGGTCATGCCCGAGCGGCTTTCGGAAGCGTACCCGCCCGAATGGCTTGCCCAGTTCTTGCCCGGGGATCTGTACGAAAACCTCAAAGTCGCCAAGCCAAAGAGAGCTGTGTGAACGTCGCGATCCTTTGCACGGGCAAAATGGAGTTGCTCGGGTTGGCGCCTGCCTTGAAAACGCTCTTTCCGGAGCATGAATTTGTGACGGTGGGGAAAGTCGAGACCATGCCTGGACTCGACGCCGAGCCGCTTCCCGAATTTGCGTCGAAAAGGATCGACGACAATGACGCACTCGATCCTGTATCCGTTCTTCGAAAGCGAATTGTCCCGGAAGTCGCGGGCGCACTCGACGCGGGCTACCATCAAGTCATCCTCGTCGCGGACTTGGAGCTGGAAAACATGGGACGTGCGCCGCATGTGTGCGATATCGTAAAACATGCGGTGCGCTTGCACGTGCAGGGCATCGATCCAAGATATGCTGCGGTTACGGAAAGAGCATTTCGAGAACGTGCGTCGTTTCATCTATCCGTCCCGATGACCGAATCGTGGCTTTTTGGTGATCCGTCCGTTTGCGAAAAGAACAACGTTCCTCCGGGACGAACGCCCCGTCTCACCGTCGGGCGGGATCGCGAGGCGTTTTTGACATCGGATCCCGAATATGAAATCGACCACGGTACCGAATGCGCGACGCTCGTGGAGCGTGCAGCGCGTGGTGTAAAACGAAAGAGAGCCCCTTGGGTAAAAGAGCGGCGCACCGAACATCCAAAACACTATTTGGAGTGGTTATGCCGTGACCCCGCCGAGAACGATTGTACGACGTGGAAAGAAACGAAAGCAGGCGCGAATGCGCTCGCATGCCTGGACTGGAAAGCCGTTTTGAACCTACCGAGTGAATATGGCTTTCTCCACGCGCTCGTGGAAGATCTCGCCGACGCATTGAAGGAACCGGAACCTTTCGCGCCGGCGGTGCGACTCGACGTACCCACGCGGCTCCGTCCACCCTCCCAGCGCACGTATCTACGCAATGAGTGCGATTATCACGCCTTCGAGGCTGTGTCTGATCCCTGATGCGCCGGCAGGGCCATCCGGCGGAATGGCGTACCGCGCCCGCGGAAACTCCGACCATCGTGGCCGTCGCCTGCTCGATCGGCGCATGATGGGAACGATCGACATCCGGCCGACGTGAAACCAGCCTCAACCGACGCAGGCTCGTTTCATGCACCGCGACGACCCCCGTGGATTCTGATTCGCTCGCTCGGCAGTCATGGTTCAACAGGTGGCGTCGTCGCCGGCTTCACGGGCGCGAGCCTGCCGCGCACGATGGGCTTCATGCCGCGCAGCCACTCGAAACGCTCTTCGCCCATCTCGGCTCCTCGAAGGATGGGCTCTCCACCGCAACGGCCGAACGTCGCCTCCAAGTGGGGCGCTTAGGGCAAATAACCTGCCAATTTCGACCCCGGCCGTTCGCCTCGACTTCT
>CAZETM010001131.1:0-2983 GCA_964514885.1 uncultured Polyangium sp.
ATTGAGCTTGCGGCGCGATTGATTGAAGGATGGCGGTTGTCGGAAGCGCTCCGTGCCAGCGATCTCGTGGACGTAGGGCATCGTTTTGCGGATTGGTTGAATTCGCGATGCCCGGGCGCACGATTGCATCGAGAATGGCCTGTCGAGCATCGGCTGGCGACGGGTACGGTGTTGCGCGGAAAACTCGATGCGGTAGCGATTGTGGGGAAAACCTTGACGGTTGTGGATCACAAGGTCGTATTGGCGGACGAGGCGGCAGCACTCGAAGAGATTCGCGGGGCTTATGGTCAATTGCGAGCGTACGCGGACGCGCTGCTTGCTGCGGGCGTGGGACAAACCGTGGAAACGTGGGTGCATTTGCCCGTAGCGGGGCTCGTGGTGCGCTTGACGTAATAGCGTCACGGCAACTCCACCACCCGTCGCGCCAAAAACCGCAGTTCCAATTCCTCCGGCAAACACGGTTGAAACTTTGACAGATCATTCCGAGTGCACGAAGCCGCGAACCTTAATGCATCCGCTTCCGTTACCGCACCCGGCTCCAAGAGCGCTCGCATTGCCTCACGCACCGCAACCCCCGACTCCGCCGCATTGCCCCGCACCTTGATTCCTAGGTTCCCCGCCACCACGTGCGGCCCAACCCGCTCTTCCAGCAGCTTCGCCAGCAAATTGTTCGCTCGTCCCCCAAGAAACGTATGCCACTCGATTTCCCCCGCGGATTCCACGATCGGCATGGCTTCGTCCGCAAGAAACGTTTGCCCCGCCCGCTCCGTACGCATCGCTTCCCGCGTGCGTTTTGTCCACCACGGATCCTCGGTATCATCCAGCAACGTTTGTCGCAATGTTTGGCACACGCGGCGCGAAATCAATCGTGGCGGCCCAATCCAATTCAAATGACGACCTTCCGGCGCGGAAGTTACGTCGCAAATTCCCTTTTTCCAATCCAAATGCGATATTTGCCAAGCTCGCCCGCCCAATACGAACGAGCTTGCCGGCGGCAAACCTTGAATGAAGTGCGCATCCACCGTCCCCACTTCTTTCGGACCCCACATCACGCGCAACAGCGACGGAGCCTCGAACACCGCATACAATGCCTGGAAGTTTTTCCGGCCATACAGCGACTCGCCCTTCGGCCCTAGAATCAGTCGCCCCTCGGTCGATACCAGAATCCCTTCCGACAACATCCGCTGAATCAACATCTCGCGCTGCTGCGCCGTCACTTCGGAAAAACTCGCCGCACCGGCCACCCACGCCCACCAATCCGCCACCGGCACGCCGTCTTCTTGCAGGCATAACGCCAATACTTGTTGCGCCAATACATGAAATGCCGCCCGCTCGGGCTGAACCGGCTCCACGTATCCGCTTTTCCACAACCGTACAATCGCCGCCGACAGCGCCAGATCCTTTTCTTTCGTGCAAAGAATCGTCATCCGCTGCTGACTGCCCGCTCGCCGCCCCGCTCGTCCCATACGTTGCAGCAAACTCGCTACGCTCGGAGGCGCATCCACCTGGTACACCACGTCCAAATCGCCTACGTCGATTCCCAGCTCCATCGTCGACGTCGCCACCACCACGCAATCCGTACCAGATTCGAATGCTTGCTCCGCAGCTCGTCGCTCGTCCGTCGATAACGACGAATGCATCAGAAACGTCTTCACTTCCGCCTGCGCCAGAGCCTCGCCAAGTTGCTCCACGCGTCGCCGGCTATCCACGAATACGATTCGCTTTTTGCCTCGATCGAGCTGCGAAATTACCCGCGCTGCATTCGGCACGCTCGCTACCCAATCGAGCTGCAGTTCCGCTGCCGAAGGTGGTTTCGGTGGATCCACCAGCCGCGCTTTCCGCCGACTCGTTCCTCCTAACCACGACAAGATCTCGTCCGGATTGCCCACCGTCGCCGACAAACCAATGCGCTGAATGTCCCGCCCCGCATGCCGTTGCAATCGTTCCAGCAACGATACCAAATGCGCTCCGCGATCATCGCCCGCAAATGCATGCACCTCGTCGATCACCACCGCTTGCAGCATTCGAAACAATCGTTCGCTTGGCACTCGTCGCGACACCAGCATCACTTCGAGCGACTCGGGCGTGGTCATTAAAATGTCGGCCGGATCCTGCGTGAACTTACCGCGCTCATTCGCGCCGATGTCCCCGTGCCATTTGAATACCCGTCGCGAAAGCATCCCCGCCAATCGCGTCAGACGTGGCTCTTGATTGTTCAGCAACGCTTTGATCGGGCTCAAATACAGTACACTCGGCGCGCCCCAGTTTTCTCCGTGCATCCGTGACAAAAGCGGTAAAAATGCCGCTTCGGTTTTGCCTCCCGCCGTCGGAGCGAGCACCACGCAATTGTCGCCATCCAAAATCGCATGCGCTGACAATTCTTGCACCGGACGCAGCGCCGGGAATCCCAACGTATGGAAAATGTGATATCGAACGGCCGCGTCGAACCGCTCGAATGCGTCAGTCATCGCCCGCGCCTCGCAAATCCAGCGAAATGTCGTCCGCACTGCGCAAAATGCCCGCTGCCTCCGCTTCCTCCGGCGTCAACTCCGAAGGCGAGATGCGCAAATTCAAATGCTCCCCAGGCTCGAAGTCCTCGAATTGGTCCACTCGATCCAGCATTCGCTCGACCAACTTTTTCAGAAATAACCTTGGCGCAATTCCCGTTCGTCGCCCCAATTGTCCCGCAATTTGATTGGCAAACGCCCGCACGATGTCATCCGTCACTTTGGCTTGGATCCGCTCCGGATGGTCCGCCGGAAATAGATCTCGCACTCGTTTTCCCACTTCGACCAAACGTTCTTCGTCGAATGGTGACAAGCGCACTTGCACCGCACGCGGATTGTCGAACCGGGTATCCGCGTCGAAGTCCACATGCAAACGCATCGCGAGCGGTTCCAGACGTCGCACTCCTTGCGGCCCCTCGAAAAACCCAGTCGTTCCCGTGATGACCAAGTACAGCCCCGGGTAGTCGTTCCGCCCG
>CAZETM010001132.1:0-2980 GCA_964514885.1 uncultured Polyangium sp.
CGTGATGCATACCGCGGAAGCTGCGCCGCCAAGCGCGTGAATTGGACGCCCCACGTACGAGTCGGTGGCCCGTTTCGTGGGGCGACGTTTCGATGAGCGCCGGTGCATGCTGGCAAGCACATGCTGGATATCGCCGTCGTCAAATCAGTTGGCGGGTGGTTTATCGCAGCAATGATGAGATTCGCCGCCTCCGTCAGCAACGTGTGCGCATGGATTCTCGAGAGCGTTCGTGTGCTGCTGGGGTCGTGAACTTTTTCGACAATGAGTGCACCCATGCTTTCTCGATATAGCTTGCGGCATCTGGCGTCTTGCAGGACGTATCGCCGTAATCGATTTCGACATTGCCAATTCGTTTCGCCACCGCAGTTGCCGTGTTGCGAAGTGCGTCGCTGCGGCAGCCAATGGAAATGATCGCGCGGTTCATTGCTTCGCGTTCTTCATTTGGTGCAGAATGAAGGGTTCCTTCGATCGTTTCCAATCTATCGACAAACCACGCCTCCGCCATCGTTTCGTCGAGCATCGCCATGGCCCCGACGAGAAGCCAACCGGAGCATCGTTGCAGTTCGTGAGGCGAAGCTAACCACGCTTCGGCAAGCACTCGTGCATGCGGGCCCTCGGCGGCAAGGTGCGCGACGTAGCCGTGGCACATCCGAGCAATGGGGGTGTTCGCCCAGCGACTGAGGATTTCCGGCGTCATCCGAGCGGGATTGGCGACCTTGAGCGCTAGATTGCGGGCGTCGAAATTGCCCGTTTCCCATAGCGACAGCGCGAGTTCATGGTCGACCCTGATGCGTTTCACGAGCGTTTTCAAGGTTGCAAAACTGACGCCGAACATCGGATCGACCGCTCCGTGACGGGCATACGTCTTTCGCGTCTGAGCGCTTCCTGCTTGCTCCAACGCGGCCATCGTCTCGGCCAGGGTCATTCGAGCACTCACAGGCTTGGCCTTCGCTGCGCGATTCGTCTCCCCCGCGGACTTCGTTTTCGTCGGCATTGAACCTCGTCCTCGCAGCGCTGCTTCTCATATTCGACACCCCTCGTCAATCAAATCATTGCGGTACGATTTCTGGACACTCTTCAAAGCCAAGAGCGAAAACACTTCCATCATGACCGACCTACGGTAAAATGCGCCGATGAGCGTTTCCCCTTGGTTGGTATCGTGGATGGTCGTCTTTTTGGGGATGCTTGCCGGTTGCGGGCCAGATGTTCGGCGCGAAGTCGAACCCAATACGGACAACCCGGCGGCATCTCCTCGCGCCATCGCTGCGGCCGGAACCATGACCTGCGTGCTTGCAGATGATCAGTCCGTGAGTTGTTTTGGAGGCGCGATCGGAAAGCCGAATCGAATCCCGTTCTCTGCGGCTGCCGAGGTTGCTGTTGGGCCGAATCGAATTTGTGTGCGCACTGTCCTCGGACGAGTCGAATGTGTGGACGTGCCGCATTGGGGCATGCCGCAACCGCTTGGTGCGCCGGTCGAAATGCCGGGAATTGACGACGCAATACAGATTTCGCTCGGCCAATCCCACGCTTGTGTGCTTCACGAAGGCGGGCTCGTCGAATGTTGGGGCGACAATTCGCTGGGGCAACTCGGCAATGGCAGCTTCGATTCGACCACCGTGCCAACACCTGTGGGAATTGGACCCGTTCGATCCGTGACCGCTGGCGAGCTCAATACGTGTGTCTTGACGGATGCGGGGGTGTATTGCTGGGGTCGCGGTGGTTATGGAGCTTTGGGCAATGGCTCGACGGCTTCACCAGACGCCGCGGACGAACAGTCGTTGGCCGCCACGTCGCCGGTGCAAGTGGTCGGGTTGGTCGATCCTACGCAAGTCTCGGCGGGCCTCAATCATGCGTGCGCCGTGGACGAACCCGGCGGGATTGCCAAGTGCTGGGGCTGGAGCGTTCAACCCGAGATTGCGGACTTGCACGTTGCCACGGCGATCGAAGGGGTTGTGGAGGTGACGAGCGTGTATTCAGGCTATTTGGTCAATTGCGGCATTCGAACCGATGGAGGCGCGAACTGTTGGGGAACCGGGTATCTCGGCAATGGTAGCGCCGAACCTACGCCGACCGTTGCGGAAGTCCTCGAATTGCGCGACATCCAGTCCATCGTTGGAGGCTGGAGCCATAACTGTGCGCTCGTTGCAAACGGCGAGGTGTATTGTTGGGGCGGCAATGGCTTTGATCAGCTCGGCACGGGCACCAAAGACGACATCGCCCTCGCACCTCAGCGCGTACCGCTTTGAGCAGCGGGTAGTGTAGCCGGCGGGTCGGCCACGGTTTGAGGATTGGGAAATGGTAGCGCGCACCGGGGTGAGCAGGTGGTTGCCTGGCGGCCGCCAGGTGTAGTGCGGTAAAACCACCGAGAAATTGGCGGGGAAATCGTTTCGCATGGCGAGCGCATAGCTCGCATGGATGCTCGAGCAAGCCTCCATTTGCAGAAGGCACGCCTTGACTCGAGCTTCTTCGGCGTTGGACAGGTCAGGCTCCCGCTCTTTCCGCATTGCGAAGCCCCGAGCTTCGCACCAGCCAGAAAGTCGAGCCCTGCAAGCTCCTCCGCCCCAAAACTCGCCTCGGCCAAGCGCCTCCTGAAGAAAACGTCAGGTCGGCCAAGCGCCTCCTAACAAAGGCTCGGCTCAGCCAACCGCCTCCTGAAGAAAACGTCAGGTCGGCCAAGCGCGTCCTGGTAAAAACTCGGTTCAGGCAAGCGCCTTTCGAGGAAAACTCGCTTCGAGCAACGGCCTCGAAAAAAATTGAACGACCTCGACCACGCTTGCTATCGCGCTGCTCGGTCTGGGATCGGTCATGACAGAAATTGCCCAGGCGACGGAGAGTTTGGCCTTGGCAATTGGGCACGGTTTATCGGTGCATGCGCCTTATCGGCGCACGGTGGTGTCGACGCGAGAATGCGCAGCCACGTTTGGGTGGGCGGCGGATACGTTGGGGTGGCTGATCGAGCGGCTCGGAGCGGAGCCGGAAA
>CAZETM010001133.1:0-2977 GCA_964514885.1 uncultured Polyangium sp.
GTTCGTCACGCCGAAACCATGCGTCGTTCGATCCGGAGGTTCCGCAGTAGTACTAGGCACCAAGGCACACAATTCATGGTCATACCCAGCACGGACTCGCAGCTCCCACGGCAACGTCAACACCCATTGCCGAATTTGCACCGTGGGAATCACGTGTTCCGTCAGCCATACCGCCGTGTCGCTCATCCGACGACCCAAACACGATGGGCAGAATCCTCGGCGCTTGCACGAAAACGCGACCAATCGCTCGAATCTGCAATCGGTACATTGTACCCGGATAAACCCATGTTCGAGCAGCCCACAACGCAAATACTCGTCGACTTCATTCACCACAAACTTGGGCAAGGGTCCTCGGCGAGATGATGGGCAAACCCCCACATCCCGTATCCTCACCCACACCCACAGACCCCTCGGGTTCGTCACCCGTCGCGATACTCAGGTACTGTTCACCTTTTCGTGACGTACGGACGCGCTCGCGCTTTGGCGCCGGTAAACACGAGCGCGACTTGCACGAGACACGTCTCGCCAAAGGCTTACGCCCGACGCATCTGCGCCGCGTCTTGCGTGAGTCTGCGCTCGTGCTGACCGGCGCCGATGCACACAATGCCGTACGGATGACGCGAGGCGAGGTGGACGCGTCAATCGCAGAATTGCGGGGTTGATTTTCCTAGGCAGCCGAAATCGTAGCGAACCCATGTTCAACACGATCTCATGCGGGATGATGCATACAGCAAGCGGTGCTCGCCACGCAGTACGAGCCCCCGACAAACCTATCTCAGTTGAATTTTACCGCATTGTAACCCCAACCTTTGATTTCGAGCGCTCGCGTGGGCGGATCTACCGACAGATCGACCATCCATGACAAGTTGATGGGGACAAGTGCATCGGAAACGTACGTCTTGCCGTCTATTTCAACGGGATAAATAATGCCGCCGGCATTTGGCGCCATCGAATCGACCGCCGATGTTGGGTTCGTAATGTCATCCAGTTTGTAGGTCATCCAATACGGAGTGGCGGCTACGCTAAGTGGATTCTTGCCGTTGATGACTTTGTCTGGCACGGAAGCCTTCTTAAGAACTCGCACGTAAGTCGGTGCATCCGGAACGCTTGCATTCTTCAACAAGCCACCGACGTATTGCGTCTCCACGCTGTCGACGATATTTGCAATATCTGGTGCATATGTATCGTCCCACGTCATCGTTGCCGGATCAAACCTGGCAAGGCACATTTTACCGGGCGCGCCAAAAAAGTTGGCGCCCGCAGAAATCACGCCTGAACCGCTGTAGATTTTGCCATCCTTGCCCAACACTGAATTGTGCAAACCAGCGCAGTTTTGCTTTTCGACAACCGTAAAACTATCGTCCGCGGGATCCATGATGATCATACCCGAGCGCGAGAGGAACGTTGTTGTCCCTGTATCATAATAATGGAACGACGCGAAAAACTTGCCGTTCACCACGATCGTTTGAAGCTCGCGCCATACGGCATACGTCGTCCCACCCTCGGTCGGGTTGAATTCGCTTTTGAGGTCGATATTTTTGGAGATCGTCATTTCGTCCGGATTCCAAATGAATCCCTGCAGCGTCTTTTCATCGAACAAAAACGCATGCTTCGACGATTCCATGGCAATGAGCGTCCAGTAGAAACTGGTAACGCCATACGCCCCAAAACCAATTTTGCCCTTGCTCGTGATGCCGCCATCCGAAGCCACGCCATATTTGATCACGTTGCCCGAATCCGCTTCGGCAAGAAACATTTCGCCCGGATTCTTGGAAGCCCACATCGTCGAGTTCGTACCCGCTAGTTCGATGGTCCGATCCTCGAAGATTGTGCCATCCTTGCTGAGTTTGTCAGCAAATTGAATCGTGTCCGTACGCATCGACAAATCTGGTGAAAACGTAATCGTGCTAATTGCCACGAGCGGCCCCACGTCGGGCGGCGGGGCATTGCAAGCCGCGCCAACACATGTGTTCTCCTTACCACAACCCAGCCCCGCTAGCGAAAGCGCCGAAAAGGCAGGAACCACAAGCCAAGATCTCAACGTCGCACAATTCATTGTCAGAACTCCTCGTTATTTTAGAGCCGTCCCGTCACCCTGACGAAACAAGCCCCGATTTTTGAAGCAAGCCAAGTGGTATAGATTCGCGCCCATTAGGTCAACTAAAAAGCGGCAAAAAAACAAACACGTGAGCAACAACACTTGCGCTGTTGCGTTTGCTCGCTCGAGACGTTGTGTACGACCGAGTTTCCGCGGTGCTGTTGGAGGACGCGTTGCACTCGAACTTTGCGGAGAAGTATTCGCGCACGGTGGACATGGATCGGATCGCACCGTGCCTAGGAAAAATAGTGCGACCAGGCAAGGCTGGTCCGGAAGGAATGAGTGATGCGATGATCTCATGAAATTCGGTACAATGTACCGATTGCAGATTCGAGCGATTGGTCGCGTTTTCGTGCAAGCGCCGAGGATTCTGCCCATCGTGTTTGGGTCGTCGGATGAGCGACACGGCGGTATGGCTGACGGAACACGTGATTCCCAGGGTGCAAATTCGGCAATGGGTGTTGACGTTGCCGTGGGAGCTGCGAGTCCGCGCTGGGTATGTCCGTGAATTGTGCGCCTTGGTCGTGGATACGTTTGTTCGGGAATTGCAGCGCAGTTATCGATGGCGAGCGAAACGTCTTTATGGACTACCAAGTGTGGAGGATGCGCGTACTGGAATGGTGACGGTGATTCAGCGATTCGACTCGGCGTTACGATTGAACGTCCATTTACACACGCTCGCGCTCGATGGGAAGAAGCGAATCGAGGATGGTCCGCGGCTGGGCAAAGGAGAATGTGCGGTCGTCGTCGACGGATTCAATGTTTATGCAGGTGACAGCATCGACGGTCGGGATCGTCAGCGTATCGAGCGGATGTGCCGATATTTGGCGAGGCCGCCGATCGCGACGGAGCGGCTCACGGAAGTGGGCGACGAGTTGC
>CAZETM010001134.1:0-2976 GCA_964514885.1 uncultured Polyangium sp.
CGGCGACTTTGCCGGGGACCTGCTCTACGCGACCTTGTCCAACGCGGGCTACGCGCCGCAGCCAGTCGTTCGCCGGGGCCTTTTCGACGCATCGAGCGGGTCACTCACGAGCCAGCAAGTCGGCATCGTCTGTAAGCTCGTGGTCAGCACGACGAATCACGGCGACCTCGATGGCTTGGCGGATTTGGCGGTGCTCATTTCCATCAGCGAAAGCAAAAAAGAGATTGCCAGCCTTTACGCGCGCGGCCCTGAAGACACCACGGAGATGTGGTTCTCCATGCCGCTCGTATCGCCCGAGAAAGGCGCGACGATTCGGGTACGCTCGATTGACCGTGACATTCTTTTCGACGACGGTATCGAGACCATTACGGGTACGTTCGATGGGACATACCCGTTCCAGGCGAAAGGCCGCGTCAGTCGCGTCGAGTGCCGCCCAGTGGGGCGTTCGAGCGTCGAGCAGCGCCTCGACTACCCGCGCAGCCGCGCGGACGAGATCCTCGCGGCCATGGAGCGCGTGAAGCCGGACGTGCACGAAAGGTATTTCGGTGTGGACATGATGGGGGACGGCGGCGCCAATCGCGTGCGCTCGGCTCTCGACGATATGGCGGGCCTGGTGGGATGGGATGACCCGCGGGTCGTGCGCCGAGTGGAGCGCCTCGCCGTGCAAGAGAAGCGCATCCAGACCGAGCTTGGCGCTGCCGTGGAGGCGAAACGAGCAAAATTGCCGGCGCCTGCGAATGTTTTCCACGCAATGGCGGATGGTGGCGTTGCCGTGCGCGTGACATCCTACGCGTGTGGGCCGGATCAGGCGAAGAAGTACCAGAAATGGATCGGCTTCCGGACGAAAGACGATTTCAAGGCGCGCCCCTGCGTGCTCGGATTCGAGCTCGAGAATCGAACGGGAGTGCCGCTCGAAGTGGACGAGTTCCGCGGCAAAATCGGCCCCCTGGAGGACCTCGAAATGATCTCGCCCCAAGGAGTGCGATTCAAGGTCGCGCTTTTCGGCGCCATTCGCGGCGGTAAGATCGAGCGTGTGGATTTCGAGCATCGTCCCATCGTGCCGAATAGAGCGACGTTGAGCTTGCTGGCTCATCCGGTCAGCAAGGCGGATTTGTCGGCGTTCGCGCCGTCGTTGCTATTGCGCGGTTTGCACTCGAAGCGCCGAACGGGCACGCCGCGCGAATGGACGAGCTTTCTGGGCGGTATCGTGGAGATGCGCGTTACGGAGCTGGTTTGCAAGGACAAACGCTGCGTGCTTCGTGCGGAGCTGCGGCGGACGGGCAGCGCGAAGGTGTCGATTGACGCGTTTTTTCGGAGAATCGAGCCGAATCTCGGAGTCCGCCTGCTAGACCCCGCGGCCTTCACGACGCCGAAGCCCAAGCGCAAAGGCGCCCCGTCGCACCTCGAAGATGGCATCGAAGGGCCGGTTTTTCAGCCTTATGCGACGATCGAGCAAGGCGCGCTCCGGCCGTTCGACAAGGATTTTGACCTCGTTCCCGGACAAACTGTGACGATCCAGTTCGGGATGTCCGACGATCGGCTGCTTCCCAACATGGGGTTTGGGGCGAAGGACGCCGAAGGCGATCCGAAGCCCCAAATGTACAAACTGGATCTCGACAAAGTCGTTCTCGACTCCTGGTTCGACGCCGTCCCCTCGTTCGTCCGCGTCGAGTCGCCCATTACGATGTCGACCAGTGCCACGAATTGATCCACGACGGAAGAGTATTGAGCATTGGGAGTCGTTTACCGGACAATCGCCGTCAGTCCTCCCAACACACGGAGGTGCCGTCCTCTTCATTCAGCGAGCATGTCGATCCCGGCGGACAGCTTCTGTCTGGATTACATAGCTGACCGCAAAAATGCTTCAGAATGGGGATCTTGTTACTCGGGCATTTCACGGGCGCCGAGGATTCGCCAAAGTTGCAATCCTTCAACTTCGAGCAGTCGTTTCGATACGTCGTGACGCAATATTTGTTCAATGAGAGCAGCGTCCACATGTCTTCGGGCGTGACGTCTTCTTCGCCGAGTCCGTAAACGCTTTTGCACCGTTTGACGAGTTCGAGATCGATCGCCGTTCCATCGAGGGGAGACTTGGCTCCTTCGAAAGTGCCAATGATGACCGGCTTGGCGTTGCCGCGTGGCCACTTGAGGACCAACGGATGCGCCGTGTCGCTCCAGGTGAATGAAAATGTCGCATTGATTCCCTCGACGTACGGTACGACGAGGCTTATGACGCCGCGATCGACGAAAATGTGGTTTTCGACGATTCCTTTTTGCAAGCTGATGTGTTTCGCCGTGCCGCCGGTATCGTTTTTCCCTCGGCATGAAACACGGAGATACTCGCGGACCATCTTGGTCTCGCAACCCAGCGCGGACGAGCCTTTGACCGTGACCTCTTTGGTCATGGCATTCCACTCGTCGAGCGTTGGCAGGGCACTGCGGCCTGGGGGCAACGCGGCGGCAGAGGCTGTTGCGGCAACGCCCGGAGTCGCGGCAGTCGGAGCCACGTTCGTCGTCGAGGCGTTGGTACTTTTTGCAGCGGTCGGAGTGGGGGGATCGGCCTTTGCGTCGTCGGTTTTCTTGTTGCAACCAACCAGAAGCAAACCAGCAATCCCAATGATTCCAAGTCGTTTTTGCACGGTGCGGCGACGTTTACAACAACGGCCAAGCTGCGTCAACGGTGCAGCAATGCGGGCCCTTGCCAGAGCAGGTTGCCGTGCAGCCAACCTCAGTCGTTTAGCTCGAAGACCTCATCGAGCGTCGCAGCGGACAAGACGCGTTCGCCCCAACGCTCGATCTGCGAGCCATCGGCGCTGTCGACGCGCGACAGGGTCGACGCGGGCAAGTCGCCAAATCGGTTGCGAAGCAAGCGCAACAGCAGTCTGCGTTCGCCTTCATCGACGCCAAGCTTGCGGCCTTCATCGACGCCAAGCTTGCGGCCTTCATCGCGCAGCTTGCGTTGATAATCCTCGAACC
>CAZETM010001135.1:0-2972 GCA_964514885.1 uncultured Polyangium sp.
ACGACACGGTGTTAACGCCGTTGATGGGCGAGGAAGAACACGACGGCGTGCGAGTAACGACCGTGCCGTTTGGGTGGGTGTGATCAAGCTATTGGCACGACTCCGCCACTTCGTTGCACGAGGAGGTGCAGCGCCTACTTCTTCTTCTCGCAGGTATCGGCGTACTCTTTCGGAAGGCTCGCGAATGCGGCCGCCGGGATGCCGTCGTCGAGGACCGTCTTCACCTTGGCGCACGAAATACTGCATTCGGGCGTCGTCGGCTTTTTCTTGCAATCAACGACCTCCTTCTGCGCAACTTCGATCCCGCCGAGAGCATTACACTGCGCACCGATCGACATCTTGTGCGTCGCCGACAAGATGCGGATGGACTCCTCGGCCTTTTCGTACCCGTCCGCGATCTGCTCCGCCTCTGTCGCGGCAGCTCTGCAAGCTTCGATCACGGCCGAGACCGTGGCTTTCTCGTCAGCGCACTTGGCTAAGAATGCAGCCTCCGCCTTGCCCGGGCCGCGCGCTTTCACGTAAGACGCAATCGCTTTCTTGGCATCGTCCGTAATCGCCGCAGGCCCAACACGCGGCACCTTTGCCGTGAGTCCTGCTGCCCTACAAGCATCTTCGAACTTCCCCAGCGCCTCGTCGAGCGCCTTCACCTTCGCCGTGCACCCGTCAAGCTTGGGTTGTTCGTTCGCATCGGTGCAGGCTGTCGCAACCGCCGCAAACGCCTCGGAAAGTGCCTTGGTCGTCGGCACATTCACGTCGACACGCTGCCTCGCTCCGTTGGCCGCGTGGCGAATCTCGGTCGCCGCCTGCTCCGTCGCTCGTTGCATGTCACTGCGGCGCTTCGTCGCAAACTTCTCCGAAGCCCCCGGATCCGCCGTGTACGGCAAGTAGACGGAGATCAGCGGCACGTACTTGCCCACCACAACCAGCGCAGCCTCCAGCGCCTTCTTTTCAGCAGCCGCTTTTTCAGCGGCCTCGTCCTTTCCTTTGCAGCCGGCGGCAGCAAAGAAAACCACTCCAACAGCGGCCAGCGTCATTTGATGGATTCGTTTCACCCGTCCCGCGTAAACCAGTCGCGTCCGAGCGTCAAGTATTCGTGTGATCATCGAGCAGCATCCCTCATCATGGCGCTTTGCCCACGCTCGTCGCCACCACCGTCACCCCCAGCACGAGCGCCAATGCGCCCGCCGGAATCAGCACGGCACCAAGTCCCGGATCGCCCCCTTGCGCCCAGATTCCACCAAGGAAAAACCCTGCCGGCATCAGCAACAGAACCACCAACAAACTCCCCGACGCAAGCGCACTCGCCGCCGATGGGACAGCTCGAACGGTCAAACCGTACACGATGTTCACGATCGCCAGCAGCGTCCCGTGCGCATGCGCGAGCCGGAACAAGAGCCGACGCGTTTCATTGCCCACGTCCAAGTACAGCCCCGCCTTCGTCGCGTGAAGCCCTTCGAGCACCACGCCTAGCAGCAGGTACAAACCGAGTCCCCACCATCCAGCGCTCAAGTGGCGCCGCATCAGCCGATCGGCTTGCTCAGAAGAACTCATTCCGCAATCGTTATCGCGCGATCGTCACGCTTGGCAAGCAAAGATTGAATGATCTGGCGCGACGGGGCACTGTCCACAGCACGCGACGCGCCAAAGACCTCGAGGACCCGAGCTCGAGAACGCGCACGTTCGTCGGGCGCCGCCAAGAAATCGTAATCGATGGAGGCATACTCTGGCAGCGCGCGAAGCGACTTGCCCGCAACGAATCGGACCGCAGAGTACGGATCCACCAGCAGCTCCGCAAGCACCGCGGCTTGCCATCCACGTCCCGACACTTCGAGGGCGCCATCACGACCCATTGCAGCGGCGGAAAGCACGCGAATCGCAGCATCTCCACGTAATGCATCCACGACGCTCGCCGCCGTCGTCGCATATTCGCCAGGGACGTCGACATGCGGAAGTCCGTACCATTTCTCGAGCCGCTCGGCAGTCCACGCGAGAGTCTTGTCGAGGTGACACAGGTTGCAAGCATTGGGTCGCCCTGATTGCAGAGTAACCGCAACGTTTGGCGCGGCGATACGATGCGATCGAATCCCCTTGAAAAGAGCGTAGGTCGTGAAAGGCATGTGGCAGTCGAGGCACGAGCTTCCAGCCGATCCGCGCTCGTGATGCGTATGCGAGTCGGTATCTTTGGCTGGATGACACGTAAGACACGCGAGGTCGCCTTGGTGGCGTGGATCGAGCTGATCATCCGGTTCACCCGCGTGCATTGCGTGACAGGACAAACAGGTCATTTTGCGTTCTCCGACGCCTTTGACGAAACAAGGAGATTCGATGAGCGCGTTGTATTCACGTCCCCCGACGCGTATCTCCCCATCGGCCCAAAAGAGGCTCTCTTCGGCAGCATTGACGTCAGGTCTGCCGCCTGGCTCGCGGTTATTCAACGTAACCAGCGTGCGCGAGCGGTCGAGCGATTGCCCGGCGCGATAACTCAACGAATACCCTTGCGACCACCACTCGTCTTCGTCTTTGGGATACGCATACGCATGGCATTGACCGCAAACGGCGGCAGAAAGCTCGGGCGCGAGAAGCGCGGGATTAACAATCGTCGAATCGGGCTGATCACTCGACCTTTGTGCATACCGCGTGATGGGATCGCGATATCGGCGCACGTGTTCGCCGCCTGGTCCGTGACAAGCTTCGCAAGCAATGCCCAAATCGACGACGCGCGTGGTAAAAGCGTCGCGCTCGAGCTCATGACCGGGTTTGCCACCGACGGCGTGGCACGCAATGCAGTTGGAGTTCCAGCGCATGGGATTGGGCGACGAGCCGGGAGGCTGAAGGAATGCATCGCGCCGCGGGATCCAGCGCTGTTCGGAGATGATCCAAATAAACGGAAACAGGCGCAAATCACCCGGACGGCGACCTGCTACCCAATACCCTTGTTCGTGATGCGAGCCCGTGGCCAACACGACGCGCCG
>CAZETM010001136.1:0-2498 GCA_964514885.1 uncultured Polyangium sp.
CGTCGACAAGCTCGACAACGATCAGCTCGGTGGCAAAGGCGACGTCGTCGACAAGTACGACGATAGCCAAGACGACGATAGCCAAGACGACGACAGCCAGTTCGACGACAAGAAGTAGGTCGGCGACTTTCGATGCACAGCTTGGGGTTTGGGGCGAAGGACGCCGAAGGCGATCCGAAGCCCCAAATGCACAAACTAGACGCGAAGGTGCTGGCTCACGTTGCCAGCACCTTCACGCGCTGCCTTCTCGAATCCGCTCGGCTCCGAACTGATCTGCAAGCACCCCGCGATACTGTGCAGCAAGCAGCACGATCTCATGGAACACGGCCGCTACGTCGTGCTCACTGGCGAATGCGGACACCGGTTCGGCAAACGTCAACGTCACGACATCACCCGACAGCGACAGTTTGCACATGCCCGTCGACTGATCGTTGGCCGTAAGCAGCAAACGATAGAACGGCTCGTGATTGTCCGATGGCAGTCGCACGAGCGCGACGCGCAAAATGATCTGCAACGCGTCTTCATCGATGCGCAACAACACCTCGGTAGGTTGATCATCACCGGCATGAGCACGGTGCAGGATGCGCCAAGATCGAGGACCGGTGCGCACTCGGTTCGAAACGATCTCGAGTGTCGACAAGGCATCGCGGACGATGCGCTCAGCCCCCACGACACTCGGTGGGACTTCGAATGCATGCGGCAGCAAAACGCCACACGTATGGCACCGATCGTGGTCGGCAGAGAACGGATCGGAACACGTTGGACAGCGATAAACGAGCGTGCGCTCGCCGATCTCGGATCCTGCAACGTCCAAGCTCTTGAGGTCGCGCACCAAAAATCCCACCGGAAGCAGACGACACGATCGCTCGTGAACGCCGCGCCCAACATGAGGGCCCGCCGTGAGAAGTCCGACGACGTTGCCGTTCGTATCCAGGGCAGGACAACCACCTCGCCCGGCACGCGTTGCGAAATCCGGTTCGATCAGCGCTGAACCACCACCTTGGCTTTCAGCGGAAACGGTAGCGAACACGGACACGAGCGGAGCCGAGGACGCGGCAATCAACACGGAAACTTGTTCGCCCATGCGCGGAAGCGGGTTGTTGCGCAAAGACAAACGCGAGGAGATCAAGTTGATGGCGGGCAAGACAAACGCCACGTCTCGCTCGGCATCCACATGCACCACACGACCCGCACCTCGCCGGCCATCGTCGTGTCGGAGCAGCACCTCGGAGTAAAACCCTACGGCGCGCCAACTGGTCACCAAAAGGCCGTTGTCGAGCGCAACCCAGCCCGTTCCACCCGAGCCGCCCGCGAGCACAGCAAACACGGAGCGATGCACTTTTGCGTAGATGTCTCCACCCGCAACAGGGGCGCCCGGAGGTTCATGCAAGGAGCCAGGGCCACGGGCAATCATCCTGAAATGATCCTCTTCAGTGCCGCCATCATCAGATCGATCGTCGACGTGAACGCTTTCGTCGTCGCCTCGGGCGTGAGAGCCGGCTTGGATATTTCACGCTGCGCATGCGCCACGATGTCTTTGATTCGTTGAGCCGTTTGCGTGGGCAGTCGCGCACGTACGAGAAGTTCGGAAAGCGCACCAACGGCGAGGAAATGACGCAGTGTCTGATCATTCGGCGAAAGCTCGATCTCCTCGACGTACCGCGACAAATGTTCACGCGCCTGACTCGCCGTCGTGAGTGGATCGACCGCGAGCTTTGGCTCCTTCGGCAGTTGCCCACGCATGGACACGACGCGCTCCATCGCGAGCAGCGAGGGCTCGGCCATGGGCATCGGCGCATTCTTGTCAGGCGGGGCCTTGCTCGACCAAACCTGTCGCGTCGCCGACGACGTCATTCGATGCAGATAAGAAACCGCTTCCGGCACAGTCTCGGCAAACTCGTAGACGCCGCGATACACAGCCGCACGAACGAGCAAGAGCGACGTGGCCTGACGTTCTGCGAAACTCAGCGTAGTGGCCAGTGCTTGCGCTCGATGCAAGAGGTCGCAGAGTTTGTCCGGGGGTGTCAGGGGGTTGTTCGGTGCAGCTACCGGCCTTCGTCCAGACACGTCGGTCTCCGGATCCGTCGGCAGGCGTAGCCCGCCATCGCCGGAAAGCCCCATCGCGGTGCGCTGTCGAGTCGCCGAGCCTTGGAAAGGCATCGACATCATGCCCGCCGGAATCCCTCCGAGCCGCGCAGTCGTGGGAGACATTTCGCGCTCGGCAAGCGCTCCTCCAGGCGAAACGATCGTCGACGAAGGCGGCGCAGCGGCACGTCCTGGAGGCTCGAACGGCATGAGCACCGCGGGCATGCCGTCCGTCGACTCGCTCGACAATGAATCGAACATCGACGGTGAAAGGATCGCCGGCATGTCATCGGCCAACGAGCTTCGATCTCGATGCATCGATGGAGGCGCAAGGATCGCTGGCATGTCATCGGGCGCTGAGCTTCGATCTCGATGCATCGATGGAGGCGCAAGGATCGCTGGCATGTCATCGG
>CAZETM010001136.1:2598-2970 GCA_964514885.1 uncultured Polyangium sp.
GCGCTGAGCTTCGATCTCGATGCATCGATGGAGGCGCAAGGATCGCCGGCATTTCGTCGGGCGCTGAGCCTCGACCGTTGTCTGAGGCGAACATCATCGAGAGCACGGGAGGCAGGTCATCGCCACGTGCGACAGCCGAAAAATCAGGTCGCAACGTCGACGGAGGAGGCGGCACGATCGAGGTTCGCGAAGCACCCGGTTGCAACGTGCCGAGCCGCTTTTTCTTGCCGAGCGATTCCAAACCACCATCGCCTCGCATTGCGCTGCGTGCGTCGAATGCGGCCACGAAAAGCTCTGCGTATCGCTCCGACATCAGCAGCATCTCACGCACGACGTGGCGCACGAGCGGAGGTGGCGCAGCAGCGAGCTGTG
>CAZETM010001137.1:0-2969 GCA_964514885.1 uncultured Polyangium sp.
GCGAGCATTGCGCCCGCAAAAATTTTCGCCGTCAATTTCATTTGCCAATGCTTCCGCAACCTCGAGGGCATTACCGATAGCCATTCCGTTGGGCTGCGGCGTATCCGTCAAGTGAGCGGAGCACGGAACACCGCCTTCGGCAATCACAGAAAGCATGGCGTCGGCGCATCGACGCGCCTCGATTTCCGATCGGAGAAACGCTCCGTTGCCATATCGGACGTCGAGCAACAGATGATCCGCTGGCACGGCCAATTGTTTGCTCGCAATGCTTGCGACGATGAGTTCGTGCGATTCGATTGTTCCGGTCACGCTTCGCAATTGATAAAGTTTTCGATCGGCCGGATTGAGGTCGCCGTGCGTGACGGTCATCGCGACACCACAGCGAGACATGAGTTCGATGCTCTCATCGCCTGGTTCTGGGAAGCGGAAACCTGGGATGGCATAGAGCTTGTCCCACGTTCCACCGGTAAAACCAAGCGAACGCGCGACCAAAAAATTCGATGCAATGGGATATTTCGTTGCTGCTTTGACGAGGACGCTTGGCAAGATGAGAGCTGTCTTTTCCGAGAGGCCGCCTGTTGGATATCGTCGGACGAGTTTTCGGCCACCGAGCAAGGCGGCACCGCGATAGTCGTACGTGCGCCCGGAATCCTTCATTGCGTGGGTCAAGTCATAGAGGCATTCCGCGGAGAGCCCTCGCTCCACGACGGTTCCGAGCCACGCAGCAGCAAGATGCGGTGATAGTCGTTCGTACACGTAGTCGTCAATGAATGCGCGCAAGTCAGCACGCCGTGCAGCTCGGTCGACCCAATCGGCACGCAGTACACGCGCAGCAAGGGGATGCGGATTGGCTTTTGAGGCTGGCAACGTCGAACATTGCTCGGGAAACGCGACCTGAAGTGTCGCCATCAGGTCCGGCAATTTCGCCGCCAGATTCTCAAGCAATCGAGTTTCGATGCTCGTTCGTGACCGGTGCAGGAGACGAGCGAAAACTGCGGCTTTGACGATATGCGGGGTCGTAGATCGTGTCAGAATCGCAGCATCGTCCGCCGTCAGCGGAGCACGCTGATTTAGCTTTTCGAGGGAGAGCGTGACGTCATCCATGGCAACTCCGGTGCATATTTCACCATTTCATCACCCTAAGACCCTTTAGTTGACTCAGTTGCGGCATTCGCTTTATCTCGCTGAACTTGTCTTTATCGTAAACACGGCATTCAATCTTACCGGAGCGCAGCGCGTCGAGAATTGCGTGGACGCCACGGAGAAAGGGGTTGGCTTCCTTGTCGGCCTCGATGCTTCCGTCCAGCGCAGCGACGGCGCGCGATCGCACAACCTCCAGCAAGGCTTTGCGCGTTCGATGCGTCGTGTCGGAGCCCATCAGGATCCGGATCTTGTCCAGCGGCTGCCATTTGCCGGCGTCGATGCAGAGGTGCGTCCACGAGTTGAGAAAAATCGCCATCGCCATGCACTTGCCGCGAAAAACGCAACCTCACAGAAACGGTGGAGTGGTCGAGGTTACCGGAAAGCAACGACGACGCCGACAGGGCCGCCGCGCAAAGTTCGAAAATGGAGGTTTGTTTGGACTAATACTCCAACCAAAACACTATGATGCCACCTTCACGTTCTCCAGGAGCTTGTCGGTAAGCAGAGAATACCCTTCTCGGCGCTTATTCTCAGAAATATCACCTGCTTTCGCGATCAGCTGTTCGAGCCTTACTAGTGGCAACTCTGCCAATACATTTGCGAGCTTGGGGATTAGATCGCGGCGCGATTTACCAGGGAGTTGTTTGATACCCAGGAGTTCCACGAACCGTCGAATATCCTCTGCCTCAGGCAGTATCGTTCCAGAATCGATGCATGTAAAAAAGGACTTAAGAAGGTCGTACTTGGTGCGATCCGTTTCTTCGAGCAGAGAGATCGCACGCGGTATCGTGGCGCGGTGTTCCGTTCCTCGTGGCTCCCGTCCTCGTGGCGTCGTGGCGCGGCGTTCCGTTCCTCGCAGCTCTGCTCTTCGTGGCTCGGTTCCTCGTGGCTCCGTCTGCTGCTCGGGCGCAGTGGCTGCCTCTACGTCTTTCAACGCAGTCTTCACCATATCAACGCCGCAGAGACGCACGAGCAAGAGCAGCGACTCGCGGAGGTACTCATTGGACGAGATATTTTTCATGGGGTGATCCTGCCGAAAAATTCTGTTGCGAATGCATCAAAATCATCTTTGACAGCGGCATGAGCTCCCTTGGTGGCATCAATAGGCATCCCGTCGCGAGCACTCCGGTAATAGGAATCGGAGTGAGGAATGTCGTTCTTGAAGATGTGCCAACCATACGTTTGGGCCTTCTGCTCGATGTCCTTCCGAGCGAGCGCATATTCGCGCTTGTTCGGGTAATAATCATTGAAAACGAGACCACAGATCTCAATCATATGATCTTCGTTGCGAATCTTGAACGCTTCCAGGCTACGCTTGAGGAGGGGAAATCCGATCGATGCGAGAAATTCCGCCTTGATTGGCACCAGGATGTATCGGCTGCACAGGTAAGCGGCGTCCGTCAGCATCGAGTCCGTCGGCGCACAGTCGATCACGATTAGGTCATAGTTTTGTTGCACTTTTGCGACAAAACGCGCCAACAGGTTCTCCTTGCCGGAAGAGTTTCTCAGGGTCCACGAAAGTTCGAGTCGACTGGGCAGGATGTCGAGATAGCTACCATCGTTGTACTTCGCCCTCCGGTGGATGAGCGCTGCCGCGTCAAGCGGCGTCGGTGCCCCACGAGTCAAGCCGCTCGGGGTGAACTCTTCAAACAAATTCACAATGGTCGGGCGATCGGCATCAAGATGACCTACGTAGTTCATTGGGCTCATGATCGATTGACTCGCATTAGCCTGCGGATCTAGATCGACAAGCAACACCCTCATCGCCTTTTGTCGAGTCGCGTACCATGCGAGCTGTGACGCCAGCGTCGTCTTGCCCACGCCAC
>CAZETM010001138.1:0-2964 GCA_964514885.1 uncultured Polyangium sp.
GCGCGTTGACCAGGTCGGTGCGTCACGGAAAACTTGATGCGGCAGCCCAGATGCGGTAGGCCCGGCCCTGATGTCGTTTCATCCTGAACTCCGCGAGGCAGCTAGGCGCCACGTTCATGCTGCCGACCTGTTGTGCATCGACCCCGGACATCGCAAAGACGTAGCTGGATACCTCTACGGGATCGCTGCCGAATGCGCGATCAAGCAGATGCTCGTCCCGCTGAGAATCGAAGAAAAATACGACAAGGACGCTATGAATTATGCGCATTTCCCCGACCTCCGAAGCTTGCTTCGCGATGCACTCAAAGGTCGGCACCAAACGTCGACTCCGCTTTTTCGCTTCATTTTTAACGATAGTTTTATGAACAACTGGCATATCTCGATGCGTTATGCGGATGCGGGGCAGATCCGATCGGAATGGATAACTGCATGGCAGAAACAGGCCAGAGACGCGGTCGGCGCCATGGAGACTTGACGATGAAAATCATTCGTTTCGACGACAGTCTTCCCGCTATGGTCGGCGTGCTCCGAACGACCCTCGGTGACGAGGCGGTGGTTGCCGGCACCATCCTCCGCGATGCCGTAGGATGTTTGGCCTTTTTTGCGAATGAGGCACTCGACGAGGAAAAGAAAAGCGCTTTATCGGTGAAGTTGCGGGAGGCGCTTGGGAGTTATGCGCGACCGGACCGAGCCGTGGCTGGCGGTGGGGACTATGGTGCCATTGCCGTAAAAAATGACTTGTCGGCGCTCTACGTCGAGGTAGATGGGCTAAGGATACGCCTGGTTGATCGGCGAATCGTCGGCGCGGACTGGTTGCATGCACCCGCGCCTCCACCCAATAAGCCATCGCCGCGCATTGTTTTTGCTAGTCTCAAGGGCGGAGTTGGACGCTCGACAGCGCTCGTGATCGTGGCGAAACACATGGCATCGAAGCACGGTCTGCGGGTTTTGGCTATCGACCTCGACATGGAGGCGCCGGGACTTGGTGCGCTTCTGTTTCCCCCAAAGAACGTCCCTGAATCCGGGATGATCGACGCGAGCGTCCCTGAATTCGGGATGATCGACGCGCTTGTGGAAAATGGCCTGACCGGACTCGACGACGCCTTTTATGCCGACCTTGTGGGAGCGTCTGAATTCGCGGGAACGGAAACCCGAGGACGTATTCATGTCATTCCGGCGTTTGGTCAACGGAGCCTACGAAATCCAGCAGATGTGCTCGCCAAGATTGCCCGAGCGTATGCGGAAGACATCCGCCCGGATGGGACTGTGGTAACCATGCTCGACCAAGTGCGCGCAATTGTAGATCATTTCGCAGACTCGGGGGACTACGATGCGATTCTCGTTGATGCGCGAGCCGGTTTGCACGAAAGCACCGCCTCTGCAATCATGGGGCTTGGTGCAGAAATACTTCTATTCGGTTTGAACGAAGCCCAGACATTTCAAGGTTATAAAGCGCTGCTTTCGCATCTTGCGCGTTTTCGACCGAGGGGTGACGACATTCCGGAATGGTTGGAGCGCTTGACGATGATTCAAGGGAAAGCGCCCGTCGACGCTGACGAGCGAGCCGAATTCGTCGAAAAATGTAGTACGCTGTTTTCAGAAAGCGGGCTATCTGCGCGGGCTCGTGGGCCTGTGCATGAAATACCGCTTCCGGCAGGGCCTTTTGACAAAGTACCGTGGGACGAGGAGCAGAGTGACGAGCAGGTTCTGCGCCCAACCTGGAGCGGACCAGAACCCCTGGCAATTTTGAACGACGAACGATTTCAGGGATTCGATCCGTCCAAGAATCGGGATTTATTGTCCGAGAGCATCTACCATGCAACATTCGGGCAGCTCCTCGACTGGGTAGACATGCTCGTCACGGGTACGTTTTCGACAAGCATGGAGAGCATGGAGGGGGAGACGTGATGCTTCCGGTCAGCGACTATCGATACATTCGGGCAGCGATTGCCTCCTGGTCTTCCGATGTTTCCAACGATGCGATCGGTGGCCATGTTCCCTCGCTCGAGGAGATCTATGCTCCGGAAACGCACGCGGCGGCGCTGGATCCTGCGGCGCCCATCGTGGTTGGCGCACGTGGCACGGGAAAAAGCTTTTGGGCCGGTGTTCTTGGCGATAGCTCGCTTCGCTCGGCGGCAGCGAAAGCCTACCCGCGGCTCGGCTTGGCAGCTACGGACGTCCAGTTCGGTTATACCGGACTCGATGGTTCAGGCATTGGACGCGAAAAACTCGACCAATGCGTTGCCCAAGATGCCGACGTGAAGGAAGCCCGCGCCTTTTTTTGGGCCACCATCTTGCGTGCACTGGATTGTGCCGAAGGTAAACAGCCGCTGAAATTGCCGTCATATTTACGACGTGCTGCGGATCTGGACACGCGCGAGGCAGAAATTGCAGAACGCAATGAAGCCTATCAAGCGCAGGGCAAAAAACTCGTAATCGTTTATGACGCGCTCGACACGATGGCCACGTCATGGCCTCGGCGCAGGGTCTTGACATTGGCCCTGGTGGAAGTCGTTTGGGCGATGCGCGCTTATCGTGCAATCCGGATCAAACTATTCTTGCGCCCGGACCAACTCGATGACGATGCGCTTCATTTCGTTGAATTGCCAAAGCTGCGCGCAGGGGCGGTCAGGCTGACTTGGCCCGGTACGGACCTTTATGGTCTCTTGTTTGCTCGGCTGGCACTGGGAGACGCACGAGCCTCGTTTGGGAAGTTGCTCGAGTCGCTGGGTTATCGTGTCCCATCACAAGACATGGTCTTGACGAGGCGATGGACCGTGATTGGAGACGCCACGCCCCAGCAGGCGCTCATGACGGCTCTTGCTGGACCCTTCATGGCGGATGGAGCGTACGGCTACAAGAAAGGCAAAACCTACGAATGGCCGCTCAAGCATCTGGGCGATGCTTTTAATGAAGTTACGCCGCGCAGCTTTCTGCGTCTCATGATTGCTGCCGCTCAACACG
>CAZETM010001139.1:0-2957 GCA_964514885.1 uncultured Polyangium sp.
CTTGGTGCCGAAGGCAAAGAGCGCCTGCGTGACGTCGGCCTCTTCGGAGGCCTCGGGGACGAGGTGCTGGAACAGTTGGCCACCGGGCTCGATGTGCTCGTGATGCAAACGGGCTCGGTGGTGTTCAACGAAGGCGACAGCGGTCGCGAGATGTTTGTCCTGCTCGATGGCGAGATCGAGGTTCTGAAACACTCGAAGAGCCAACGCGAGACGCGTGTTGCGGTGCTCGGGCCAGGAGATTGGTTCGGCGAGATGTCGATCCTGGATGTGATGCCACGATCCGCGACAGTGCGTACGGTGTCGCCTTCGCGGATTCTACGCATCACGGCGCATGATCTGGATGCGCTCTATCGACGGGATTTGCGGTCGTATTCGCTGCTCGTGCTGAACATCGCGCGGGAGATGTCCCGACGTTTGCGCGTGTGCGACGGTCTGCTCGCAGAGTTTGTCGCGAACGTGGTGGACGAATACACGCGCAGTCACCGGGCGGGATAAAGCTCCGTTATTTGCCGCCGCCAGCACCACCGCCACCAGCAGCTCCACCGGACCCGCCGGAACCACCAGCACCACCGCCACCAGCAGCTCCACCGGACCCGCCAGAACCACCGGACCCGCCAGCTCCAGCAGCTCCACCGCCGCCTGCCGCGCCAGCGCCCATGCCGCCTGCACCGCCCACGTTGGGAGCTCCGCCACCACCTCCGCCAGACGCCGCATCAAGCTTGCCACCACCTCCGCCCGTGCCGCCGTTGGTCGCGGTTTCATCCGCTCCAGGAGGATCAGGCTGAGGATTGAAGGTGCACGCAGTGACACCCAGGAGAAGCACGAAGACGGAAAGATGGAGCGTTCGCATGACGACGGCTGCTTTGCGCAACCATCATGCCACGAATGAGACCCGTTTTTCCAAGGGAAAAAACGCTTCCACGGCACGCGTTGGCACAAACTGAGACGCTGCCGTCCCAGAGCCTCACTCTGCACACGTCGACCAGGCAGAGTATCGTCGCCTCGTGACCGACATCGAGCTCATCCCCGAACGCCTCGCGACCGTGCGAGCAAGCATCGACGAAGCTACCGCTCGGGCAGGCAGGCCCCAAGGCTCGGTGCGCCTCGTGGCCGTGTCCAAGACCAAACCCGCCGCTGCCATTCGCGCCGCGTACGCCGCAGGTCAACGCGACTTCGGCGAAAACTACGTGCAAGAAATGGCCGACAAAGCCGCGGAATTGACCGATCTGACCGAACTGCGCTTGCACTTCATCGGGTCGCTACAACGCAACAAAGCAAAAAAAACCGCCTCCGTCGCTCACGTCGTCCACACCGTCGATCGCCACGAACTCGTGGATGAATTGGATCGCCGCGCCGCCGCTCTCGGCCGCTCTCTCGACGTGCTCATCGAAGTCAACGTGGGCGGCGAAGCGTCCAAGTCCGGCTGCGAAATCGAGGCTTTCCCCGCACTACTCGAACACGCCAAACGTGCCACTCACCTGCGCGTCACGGGCCTCATGGCGATCCCTCCGTACCTCGATGATCCCGAAGCCGTTCGTCCGTTCTTCGCACGACTACGACAACTCCGAGACGCTCACGGCGGGCCGGAAATCCTGCCCGAACTGTCCATGGGCATGTCGCACGACTTCCACGTCGCCATCGCAGAAGGCGCCACGCTCGTCCGAGTCGGCACGGCGATCTTCGGCTCGCGCTGACATACGAGTTCGCCGAACATGCATACTGCCCCGACAAACCCTTCCGCTACAAAAAAGCTCGCTACGTAAAACCAAGGTTTGACCGAGCACGCGCACGCTCGTAGGAATGACTTGCACCGATCATTGTTGGTAGAGTCCTCGTCATGCGCTCTTGCTTTCGACCTATCCTTCGCTTTCATCACGCGCTTGCGAGCGTTTTGGCGATCGTGTTGCTCGGTTGTGCGACGCCCATGCCGCCATCGATGCAGCACTCGTTGCTTGGTTTTCCAAGTCCGCGATTCGATGCGACAGCGGTCGACGATCGCTACGTGAGCGTGCCGAGTTATGGCGGTTCGGCTCGCGTGACCGTGGTCGACTTCTGGGCGTCGTGGTGCGGGTCGTGCCAAGCGACGATGCCTGCGCTCGAACGGCTGTATCGAGATCGTCGAGGTGATCGACTCGAAGTGATCGGGATCAGCGTCGATGACGATGCCCAGCAAGCGCTCGCAGGTGCGTATCAGTTCGGTGTGACGTTCCCGATCGTGCACGATCGTGGGCAAGAGCTACAGAGCGCGTACGGGGTGAGTCAAATCCCGACGACGTTCGTGCTCGATCAAGCGGGTCGCGTAAGGTTTGTCGGTCGCGACCCAGAGAGCATCAAACGCGCGGTCAACGCGCTCATGAGTAATTGAATGGCTCGACGCGGAGTTCGTAATCCCGATGCATCTACGCCGACGCTGTTCACTGCAGCAGCGGCGCCCCCGAGACAAAAGATTTACATCCCGCTCGCCGAACGGATGCGTCCTCGCTCCGTCGCCGAAGTGCTTGGACAGTCGCACATCGTAGGCGAAGGCAAGCTGCTGACGAACGCGATCATGGCGGACGAGATCCCGTCGATGATCATGTGGGGTCCGCCGGGATCAGGAAAAACGACAGTCGCCCGCGTGATCGCCGAAACGTCGAACTGGCGGTTCGTTCCGTTCAGCGCCGTGCTGAGCGGTGTGCCCGAGCTGCGACAAATCCTGGCGCAAGCGAAACAAGCGAAAGAATACGACGGGGGAGCGACGATCTTGTTCGTCGACGAGCTGCATCGGTTCAACCGAGCGCAACAGGATGCGTTCCTTCCGCACGTCGAAGACGGCACGATCATTTTGATCGGCGCAACGACGGAAAACCCTTCGTTTGCAATCAATGCACCGCTGTTGTCGCGTTGCCGAGTGGTGCGGCTGAATGCGCATACGGAAGAGTCGCTCGTGGTGCTGATGAAGCGAGCGCTCACGGCTC
>CAZETM010001140.1:0-2945 GCA_964514885.1 uncultured Polyangium sp.
CATGCAGCAGCAGCCCCCGCAGAAGAAGTCCAATGTCGGCATGATCATCGGCATCGGATGCGGCGGCATCTTCTTGCTCATGTTGATCGGTGGCGGCATCGCGGCCTACTACGTCAACAAAGCTGCCAAAGCGACGGTCGCGGCACTCAGCTCTGCGTTCCCCGTCGACTCCTCCGGCAAGCTCACTGGCGATCCTTTTGCCCTCGATCCGCCTACGGCTGCGAACCTCAAGATTGAGCTGAAGGACCTCAAGAACTTCAAGGCCGACTTCGGCAGCTCCATCCACTTCGTCGGCGAGCTGCACAATACCGGTGGCGATCCTGCCGGTTACCCCAACGCGAAGATCACCTTCTACGACGCGTCCAACACGGCGATCGACAGCGGCACCTGCTCCAGCATGATCCGCGAGCTTCCCGTCGGCGAAAAGGTCCCCTGCACCTTCTCGCTCTTCAAGACCAAGACGTGGGCCACGTACAAAACCGAGATCAAACCCTCGCGTCCGATGTTCGTCGGCAAGGCTGCGAAGCTCAAGGTCTCGGACCTCAAGTACACCGCCAAGAAGGGCTACAACCCGCATCAGCTCGACGGCAAAATCACCAACGACAGTGCCTTCAAAGCCAAGGGCGTTTGGGCTCTCGTCTCGCTCTACGACAAGGATGGCAAGATCGTCGGTGCTGACAACGCACTCGTCGCTGGCAACGATCTCGATGCCGGTGCCGGCGGTGTCTTCACCGCGAAGGTCTACAACGTCGGCGGCAACGTCGACACCTACCGCGTGCTCGCCATCGGCTACGCCGAGTGATCTCCTACGTCCTGCACGTGCCCGTTCGATCCTTGCGAGAGGCCATTCGAGCGTTCGTTCGTGCAGGACAAACCCATCCAGGTAAATCATGAGCGACGTCGGATCGGCACGTCGTGCCAAAGAGCAGCTCAAGAGCGAAATCGCTGGCGAGCCCTGGTGCGCTGGCGTTGGCGTCGAACGCGAAGACGGCGTCGGCTTCGTCGTGCGCGTCAGTGTTCGTCCAGGTGGTTTGTCCGAGGCAAAAGCGCGTGTCCCTACGCGTGTTGGCGACGTTGTCGTCAAGCTTGTCGAGACGGACGGCTGACCTGTCCACACTGCATGATCGTCCGCTTGACGATCTAGCTCTGCCTACCCCTCCCCCTCCCGCAAAAACCGGGTAACCTTGCCTCACTGTGAATGCTCCCAACCTTTCGCGGAGGCTAGCTACGCGCATCATCGAGGGCCTCAAGGGCCGCGGGCGCATTCTCGTTGTCAAGGGAGGATCGTCTGCGCTCATTCGAGCTGTCGACGATGCGATCTCTGGCTTCGTTTCGCCCATCGCTGATCGTTTCGAACACGAGGTGTTCTCGGGTGACAACCCCAAAACTCATGAAGCGATCACGGAGTTATCGGAGCGAGTTGCGCACACACTTTTCTCCTCCGAGCACTTGGAAGACGTGTTTGCGGATCGTCGAGTCGTCGAGCGCGAGGTCTTCGATGCTGCGCGTGTGACGTTCCAAGAGGAGTCCGAGGACGAGCGAGCGCATGTGCTTCACGTCGAGCTCGACTTGCTTGGATATGTTGCCGCGACGGCCGGGAAACTTGCTGCCGAGGAGCTGGTGGTCGTTGCGCTCGAGCGGGCTGGCGCATTGGTTGGCGCGCAGCTCTCGACGTATGTTCTGGGCTCGCGCGAGGCGATCTTCGTGCCTGGTCCCGATACGTTTCCTGATCTGCGACTCGAGCTCGAGGAAGCGGTTGCGGATGAGTTGTGTTCGCTCGTGACGAGTGGAGCGGTGGTGCTTCCGGTGCTCGAGCGGACGCGGCCACTTTTGCATCGGGTGGATCCGGCGAGTCAGTCGCGGTTGGTGCGCGTGATTGATCGTGTCGCGATGCGGACGTTGCGTCGCACGGGATGTTCGGCGCGTTGGGAGTTACCGGACGATCGCAGTCTGCGGGTGGTGTTCACGCCGTTGTCGGAGCAGGACGCGCGCGAGGTGGATGCGCACGTGTCGGCGTTTGCGACGGAGGTGGATGCGGTTTTGCGGGACGTGGGGGCGAAGTTGGTGATGGCAGCGGTGTTGCCGGTGGCCGAGTCGCGCGGTGCAGAACATCACAACGGCAATGGTTCGGTGGCACAGGACGAGCCGGAGCCTGAGTCGGACCCGTTGCCGGTGGTGGGAGCGAAGCGGGCAGTGCGAGCTGGTGGTCGAGCGAAGGCGCCGCCGCGGGTAGCGCCGAAGCGGACGACGCCGAAGCGGACGACGAAGCGAGCGGAGGCGTCGGTGGAGAAGCCTACGACGCGGAAGACGGCGAGTGGGCCGGGGACGACGAAGCGGGCGGCGGCGACGAAGAAGCCGGGGGCTGGGAAGAAGGCGTGATTGCGGGGAAGATTCGTAGTGGAACGGGTTCTTAAAGAGCGTATCGTCCGCTAGCGCATGATCGAGCACGCATCGTTCACGAACTTCAAGTCGCTGAGGCAGGTTTCCGTCTCGCTTGGGCGATTCATGGTGATCGTCGGCCCGAACGGGTCGGGCAAGACGAGTGTTTTGGATGGGCTTTTGTATCTTGCACAAGCATCCACGCACCTGATCGATAAGGTAATGACGGGTGTGTACGAGCCATCGAACTTGCGCAGCAGAGGCGCAACATCGCCGATGGTGCTCGAGCTGTCGGGGCATTTCGAAGGTATTGAGGCTGGCGTCCGTATTAGCGTCGATCTCGTTTCGGACCCAACCCAAGAGCGCCTGGCGACGGTGGTGCGACGCTGGGGAGACGACGTGAGCGAAGTTGAAGAAGGAAGCGCAAAGAAGGGCATTCTTCTGCGAGTCCTGCACCTGCGAGATCCAGCGCGGCAAGCGCTCAGCGGTGCCATTGGTTCCGTTCGCAAATTGCGACTCGACATCGACCAACTCGCCGCAGCATCGTATAGCGACGAAGAAACGCC
>CAZETM010001141.1:0-2940 GCA_964514885.1 uncultured Polyangium sp.
GATCGATCGTCGTCACTTCATCCTCCTCCGGTCGCTTGACCGCAACGGAATGTTATCCGCTCCTCCAACATGTGAACAGTACTTTATTGCCCGTTTCACGATGCTCGATCACCCGTTTCATAGTGCTCCACCACGCCATCCACGGTACTTCACCACGCCATCCACGCTGCTCCACCACGCGCTGCACGATGCTACATCACGCGTTGCGCTGGACTCCACCACCAATTGCACGGTGCTCCATCACGCCATGCACGGTACTTAACCACGTTATGTACGATACTCCACCACGCTATGTACAGTGCTCATTCACGCTATGCACGGTACTTCTTCACCAATGGCACGGTGCTCAACCACCAATTACACTGTGCTCCATCACGCCATGCACGATGCTCCATGTAGCGCACGGCGTTCCGGATCTTAGCCGCGCAACCGAAGCTACCGCCACACGGGACGCAGTTGGATCTGTTCGCGTGGCGTCCGAAAGAGTTGCCACTTTTCCCGTTCCAGTAAACCAAGGCGAAGCAAACTTTTGACTTCAAAAATGTTGACTTCCGAGAAATTTACTGCGAACATCGGCCCGAAATGGAATGGCCGGAACACTTTCCGCCCGATTGCCCAGAGCGTAATGCAGACGACGTTGAAGGAGATGTATTCCGCTTGACAAATGTGCAAAGCGGTACATTAGACCCCACGGAGTTGGAGAGTCACGCCCAAAAATGCACGCGGGGTTGCCCATTTTGCCAGGACACGCCACCGTGCCAACGTGCAGCCATATCTTGTGCCCGATCCCCAGACGCCTTTGCCGCACTGAGAAAAAGCAGCAAACGCTGGGCAAACTCCAAGGTTGCAAGGGCGACGCTTTCCAACGCTCACGGTAGAATTGCCCAAACTGGGAAGCCTTCTCATTATTCCCTATGGCTACGAGCGGATGCCCTGCCAACGGCTCACCTTCTCTTCAAGGTTGAGCCATGAGGAGTCGGTGGTCGCTTGATCGTAGTGAAGTCGTGTCGACGCTGGTCGGTATGCAATTCACGATTGATACAGTGCTCTTAGAGTATGACGGGCCGCAAGTCCTTACGGTACGTGACCTGTATGGTACGCGCTACCTTGCGGTTGCGGCGGACGAAAGCTCCGATGGTAAAACAGTCCGTTGGCTCTATGCTGAGATATCTAATTTGGAATTTCGTGCCATCACGAATGGTGGGGAAACCATCCGCGATGGGATTCTGAAGGATACGTTATACGTTATTGATGCGGTTGTGGACGGCGGGGAGATCGTGAACGCGTGGCGTGTCGGAAGTCATGATGTTCCAGAGGACGCGAAACCGGACATTGATTCATTCCTGCCTGATGATGTTTGCGCGCCTTTTTTGGATACGCCCACCACGCCAGAGTTATACATTGGAGGCAAAGCAATTGTCGATTACGCAATCCCATTTTCCGACATCGGGGCACTTACGGATCGACTCCAAAAGCTGTGGCACGGCATCGCCGGGGCGCTTTTTTATGAAAAACGGCCATCTGATCGAACGATCCTTGACGGAGTCTTACCGTCTACGCTCATGCTGGCTGGCACAGGACAAGGCTCATTCGCGCTAAAGATACGCCCAGTTGACGACATTATATTTCGTTCCGTTTGGCGCGAGTACAAGCAAATTCTGGATGTGGCCGATGATGAGCAGACATTGCGCCAAACTCTCGCCAAGTACCGTCCAGAAGTTTCTGATGCGTGCGGGGCCTATCTTGAGTTCTTGGAGTACAGAAAGCTGGAAGTGCTTTCGCGTTCGGAACGCCAAACGTCGTTTGTAGGGCCTACAAAAGCTGCACGTGTTCGGCCATATTTTCGCGCGACAAAGAGCCAGCGTAAGCCCGAACCGACGACGATCAAGAAATCACCTTTCAAGGTGACAGGATATTTTGAAGGCTATAGCTACTACTCGAAAACATTCGAGTTTTTCGACGATAAGGCCGAAAAGAGATATATAGGCAAAATCGAGGACACGGTGTTTACACAAACACCAAAAAGCCGCGGGCTTCAAATTGGCGGTAGCCGAACCTATGTCGCAGAGATTCGTCCAAAAGTAACGGAACGAAAGGTCGATTATGACCTATTGTCCTTCTGGGAAAAGGACGAATAGAGAAGGTCGGCGCATTAGCGCCATTGTGGATGATGCGCCGTCGTTCAGCGCTTCTTCTTGCGATGCCACGGCGTCATGGGGGCGGGTTGCCGTGGCTCGCGCCAGTGGGAGCGGTGTGGCATTTCGATCGTCCAATGACCGCTCGGGGCGCGTCGGAATCGAATGTGGCGAATGGGGTCGTCCTTCGGACCCGATTCGAGGATGAGTAGTTTTCCCTGAATGCGAATGCGAATGTGGGCGAGTTCGGGGTATTTTTGCAACCATTGCCCGACGATAAGGATGTGTTGCACGCCTACGGATGGCAGTGGCATGAGGTTTCTCCTGTTTCGATCTTGCTCTGGGAAGGCGCAGATCTTGACTATGTTTTCAGTAAGGACACACCGAGCACCGAGCATGGGATGCGCGCAGGATTGCGAAGAAAGTTGCACTACGCGGTCGAGACAGGCATTCCGGATTTTTCATTGAAAAGGGATGGTGAGTCATGAACTGTTACGTGGTCGTCGAGGGCGAGTTGGATGGGAAGCTCATGGAGCGCATCCTTTATGCTGACGCGCCGGAGGCCGACGAAGATTCTCGACCAACGCGTACAAGAAAAGGTGGAAGTCCAGAGAAGAGCCACGAAACGGTGTCAGCTCGAGCCGCTCACGCAAAGAAGGCTAGGAGCATGAAACAGTGGCCTCGCGAAACGATTCGAATCGTCGTTGCAGGTGGTTCGTCGGCTGCGACATCCAAGGCGCGCTCCCTTCTTGCTACACGCCGCGGTCCCGTAGTTCTTCTTGTCGATGCCGACGCATACAAGCCA
>CAZETM010001142.1:0-2933 GCA_964514885.1 uncultured Polyangium sp.
CTGGTTGGGGGGCACTATTGGCAGGGGCTCTCAAACATACGGGTGGCCCGTTGACCGAAAACGAACGTGCGTGGGCGGATGGAGTGCTGAAGGTGGCTCCTAAACGAGCACGGCGGAGCAGAGCGGCATGAATGGGGTTACTTTTGACGCCGGCGGATTGATTGCGCTCGATCGAAACGATCGCAGGGTCATAGCGTTACTCGCTCGCGCTGCCGAGGTTGGTGCTCGCATCACCATTCCGGCTACAGCTTTGGCACAAGCAATTCGACACCCTTCACGACAAGCTCGTTTGGCGAGGCTCGTGCGTCAACCGACGACGGATGTCACTCCGCTCAATGGGCCGGATGCGACCAGCGTGGGCGTTCTGCTCGCCGCGAGTCGCACGAGTGATATCGTGGATGCTCATGTGGTGATTTGCGCGCGCCGGGCCGGACAGGCCATCGTCACGAGTGATCCAGACGATCTGCAGCGACTCGACTCAACGGCTCGTCTCGTCGTCGTCTGATCGTCTGGTGTTGTGAAGCCTCACAGATGAAGCCATTCACTTTTTGAGCTTCTTACGCCATTCACTTATGGGAATCGTCCGTCCGGCTTCCACGTCATCCAGGCCACGCTCGACTTCCGTCAGCAAAATAAGGTGAACACGCTCCTGCTCGAGTAGGGAGTTCTGGTCGATTTGGTGATCCGTGGCGAGCTTTTCGCGGCTGTGTGTCATGGGTGCCGATGTTCCATTTATACGAATCTGCGAATCATAGCAAACGGCTCGTGATGAGCGGATCTCGTCCCTAGGCGTTGGCCGATGACGAGGGCGCTTGGGCGGGTGACGAGGGCGCTTGGGCGGGTGACGAGGGCGTTGCCGACGGGATCGACGTGATGCCGATGGCGGAGTCGAAGGCCACCGTGTAATTGAATTGCCCGCAATTCACTGATGGGAATCGTCCGTCCAGCTTCCACGTCATCCAGGCCCCGCTCGACATCCGTCAGCAAACTAAGTTGAACACGCTCCTATTTCGGGCTGATTGTCGGCGTCGATCTCTCGATCGGCGACTAGGTCTGGAGCCGTATGCGTCATCGTGGATCCCTACATTTGTTTCAATAACTCGATCAGGGCAGCAAAACACGGGTCGTCAAAGTTCCAGTAACGAGCTTTTGCGGCTAGGCCGATCGATGTTACGGGTTCCAATCGTGACGCAAGAAATGCCTGCATCCATGCTTTCGATTGCACGTTGATCTTGTGGTTGATGCCGCATGTCGCGAGGTTTTTGAAATAATCCCCCACATGCGTGGACGCAGGGTCTTGCGTTACGGACCGTCTGCATAGATCCTCGAGCATGCCGTCGGAGGCGCCATCTGGCATGAGAAATATGGCAACACGCGGTTTTCCGCTCATGAATTCGCCATGTTTTGTTGGAGCGGGAATGCCATTGGCGGACAATGCACCACAGACGTGCTTCCACGCAATTTGATAACCCGTCGATCCTGGTTGGTTCGGATCTGGGAAATCGGCATCTCGTACGACCAGAATCGCTTCGACCGAGCGAAAAGCGGCTTCTCGCACGAGACCCTTCAGGCTAGGGTCCAGCTTCGACTTGCCCGCAAGATCGAGAATCGCAACATCGTCGCGCTCGAGGTGATCGCGGAGCAGCGCTTCAAAGAAGCCGACCTCATCCTTGCCTTCGACGAGGATCAACTTCTGTTTCGTGATCTTCGTCATCCACGCACCTCGAAGCCGAAGTCACGCACAGATGCCAATGCCTCTTCATCGTATGCCGTAACGACGATATTACCGTCCAATCGATCGAGTCGATGGATACGCAAAATGGAAAGATCGTCCGAGAATGCATCGATGGCCGAGCGGATCATTTCATCGTTATGAGTCGTCGCAAAGACCTGCACATTCAGATCCGATGCTATTTTACCAATGGATTTCCACAAGGGCGCCATTGCAGAATGATGCAGGCCGTTATCGATCTCATCGATGAGTAAAACTCCGTCCCGATTTGCAGCCACTTCGACGATGATTGAGAACAGCCGAACGAAGCCTTCGCCGCAAATCGACAACGGCAGACGTGAAGGCAGACCGAGGTCTGCATAGATGGTCGATCCTGCGCGCTCCTCGATCACAGCAATGCTCTGCAGTCGGTCATCGAGAATCTTCAGCGCGTTCACGACCCAATCCTCGTGTTTGTCCTTAACCAGGGCACTGAAGCGAATGACGTCGAACGCCATACTGATATGCGGCCGGGCCGATAGCAAAAAACTCACCACTTCATCGGTACAAACCGCAGAACGCACTTTAATTCCGGATGCACCATCAAGCCATGCTTTGGTTTCCGTTGCAGGTGAGCCGCTTACCTGGTAACGCAATACAATGCCATCCAGGGAATGCGCATTCAATTGAGTCTTCGTTATGTCTTCGCCGGGTCGAAACCGTTCTTCACGACTTTCGTTCGAGAATGAATCAATCGTGAGGTGCCAATTTCTATTTTTGCGCGAACCCTCGATCTGTATAGTTCGATCACGATCCATACGATGAAATAAGGCCCTCCACAACGGATCTGGCTCCGGATCGTTTGTATCTATCACTTGGCCGCGCATCTCACCCAGCGTGAGGGTAAGCTTGGGTGTCGTGGGATGGCACAACAAATGAACTGCCTCGAGCAGTGACGTCTTCCCCGTATTGTTCTTCCCGACAATCAGGTTGATCCGTCTCAGATCCTCGACCGCTAGGTCCTCGAAACCCCGAAAATTCTTGACTGCTACGCTCGTGTACATGCCATCACCCCTCGTCGGGCGTACCGAGTATGCACGTCTTTGCCTCCACGAACAACTCTTTGTCCGCCAAGCGCGGATTTAGCGCAGACGTTCACGCAGCTCGCCCGCCACCTCACCCACCCGCCCACGGCCTCGCCATCATTGCCAGCATTCGCTCC
>CAZETM010001143.1:0-2930 GCA_964514885.1 uncultured Polyangium sp.
CTGCCCGACCACTTTTGCTTCGCTATTCTTTATGCGGCCCATCCCGAGCCCGCTCGGGTAGCACCCACGAGCGATTCGTTCACGGATAACACGTCCATTCTGTGATCCCAGTTCTCTCTTGGGATACCTCCTACGAGCCCCGCAATGGCATGCTGCCACGAGTCTCGCATGTCCGGGAAAACTCCACCCAGCAAGCCGAGCGTTTGGATTCCAATCCCCGTGCCTTTGCACGAAATGGCCCGCGCTGCCAGTGCCTCTACCTCTGTCGCAGTCGCTATTGCACCACATGCAATCGCGAGCGCGCGAGCCAACATCGCAGCAAATGGCCTTCCCATGTCGCGCCATATCGTTGCTGCGCGTTCGGCCAGTGTACATGCCACGTCCCGCGTGTCCGTGCGTTTTGCCATTGTCGCTTCGTTCAGACAAACCAATGCTTCGAGGTCCTGCGCTCCTACGCGAGCCACGGCCTCCACAAGCTCGATGTCCGGACCTTGCGCTTTTCCCATGCGATATCGTGCCGAACGCAGCAACCACTCGGCCCGCCCTTCCCAATAAGGATGCCGCAACTGCAATGCGAGAAGGCGAGCTTCATCCGCTGTTTTTTCGGCTCTTTCGTGTTCGAATGCTTCCAGCAATGCCGAGGCGCTCCGGAGCATGGCCTCGATCCGACCCGTCGTCCATGGCTCGAGCGCCGCCGCTCGCGCATAGAGCATTGCCGCTTCATCGAAGCGTCCTTCGTGATACTTATGGCGCGCATGCCCCTCGGCTGCACTGAGTTCGGCCATCGAATCGCCGCTTGTCTCAACCCATTCATCGATTTCCTCGAGCACCTCCGCAAGCAGGGATGACGATGCGCGCGCCGCGATCGCTGCGACACGTATCCGCTGTCGTGCCCGTTCGAGATACGGATCCGTGAAGGGTCCAATGTCGTCCGCCATTTCGAGCGCATGGAGTCCACTTGCGCCGGGCGCCGCAAGCGCCGCTCGAAGCAGCGATTGAAGCCGTGCCATGTCCGCATTGGAATGACGTGAACGCGCCAGTTCGTAAAGCGCACCGTCGAGCGCCCGTGGAGTGGCTTCTGCCAATGCCACTTTGGTCCACATTGACAAAATGCGCCGTTCTTCCATTCCTTGAACTTCGGCGCGGGCAGCACGTAATCCCTCGGCAAGCGCGGTCGTTGCCGCACCAAGATCTCCACTCTTGGCATATTGATGAGCGATTTCGACGGTTTGTCGCACTGCCTCATCGACCAATCCCACCGCTAACAATTCACGCAACCGAGGCTCCACGGGAGCGGCGGCGAGCCCTGCCGCAAGCCGATCCAACGAAGCACGATCGACGACGAAAACATCGCCGTCTCGTCGCGCAAGCCCGAGACGTACCCATTGAACCAGCTCCGACTCGACTCGAGATGCGACCCCATTCGTTCGCTCGAATAACACACGAGCCGCATCCTCGCGTAAATGAAACAGCCTATCTGGTCCCGCGAATAGTTGCATGAGGGCCCGCTCGTCGAGAGGTGCGACTTCCCTGGCGGAAGCTGCCGTCGAATCGAGCAAGGGCAGCGCCATTGAAATGGTCCTCGATTCGCCTCGAAGTGCCGCCAGGACCTCCGCTGCGGACGAGAATCGGTCCTCGGGCCGAATGGCAAGCAATCGATCGATGACGGATGCCACGGCGACAGGCAGCGTCGGGTCGAGCGCATGAATGGGCGGCACGGGACCCGCGAGACGCTTGCTCACAATGGCAACCATGTCGGTGGCATCGTGCGGAGCGCGGCCCGTCAGCGCTTCGTGGAGCATCACCCCAATGGCATAAAGGTCGGTCCGGGCATCCGCGGGCTTCGCGAGGATTTGCTCTGGGGCAAGGTAAAGCGGTGTTCCGACGATTTGCCCGGTTCCTGTGAGCCGGTCCGAATGAGGAGCGTGCAAAAGAGAAACGCTAAAATCGAACATGATGGTGCGTCCATCAGGACACACCAAAACATTGTCGGGTTTCAGATCGCGATGAACGACACCCGCAGCATGCACGTGCGAAAGCGTTTCCAAGAGGGCGAACGTCGGGCCAGCAATCGTTTGCCAAGTTGCCCGACAATCGTTTTCGACCCCGGGAAACGGCCGGCCGTCCACGAGCTCCATGACGAGGAAGGGTCTACCATCGGCAATGCCTTCGTCAATGAGGCGCACGACGCCTGGAAAACGGAGCAAACGCAACGTCGTGATTTCGCGACGGATCCGCGCCAGCATCGATCCGTGGTCAAACCGCATCCACTTGAGCGCTACCGCTTGGCCGAGAATGCGATCGTTTGCAACCCAAACGTTTCCATGCGCGCCACTGCCAAGATGCCTTTCGAGCGTGTAGCGATCTTCGATGATGCGCCCGACATCGTCGTCGCAAGAAGCCATGGTTCGGGGCTATAGTACAAAGGCGCCACCGAGACAATAGCAACGTTTGAACACGTGTTTACGGGCTGAACGGAGGGGCGTCGCCGTGGTAGTTGAGGCATCCCGTGATGATGAATGTCGCCCCGGCACTCCAATCACGGTTCGCGAGCTTGATGAAGGCGTCGAGCGAAAGCGCCTGATCGGTGCCTACGGAAATCGCGGTGCGCGCAGTGCTGCCGGCAGGCTGATATCGCGCCGGTAACGACCAGAATTCCACACTCGATTCGGCGCTCAATCCGCGGATGACATATCCGCGCCCCCGTTGATCATTTTGAATGACGTCGATGATCCGGTAATCGCCGTGCTCCAGGTAATCGAGCTGGAAATCGGCTCCCGGACGGTCGGGAAACGACGCTGAGGGAAGACGAGCTGCCGGTGGGATTTCGGTCCATGCCACGCCGTTGTACGTTTGCGCGTATTGATACACATCGGCCTGAGCCCACACGTAATAACTTTTCGGCCTCCACAACTCGGGCACGTGCGCCC
>CAZETM010001144.1:0-2928 GCA_964514885.1 uncultured Polyangium sp.
AGCACCACTCGCAGGTGCGCTCGTAGATCGGATCGGGGCGCGTCGAGGGCTGCTAGGCGCCGTGCTCGTATGGTCGATCGTGGCGGCGCTGCATGCGCTCGTGCCGGGATTTGGCGTGCTCTTTTTGCTGCGCATCGCGCTGGGATTCGCCGAAGCGCCTTCGTTTCCAGGGGCCGCGCAAACCGTGCAACGCGTGCTTGCTCCCGCAGAACGAGCACGAGGGTTTGGCATTCTGTTCACAGGCAGCTCGATCGGTTCGATGATCGCTCCGCCTCTGGCCACGTACCTCGAACGTCACTACGGCTTCCGGTACGCGTTTCTCGGCACTGCAGCCGCGGGCTTGATCTGGATCCCACTGTGGATTGCTTGCGCGTGGCGCGCACCTGCTCCCGCGGTGCTCGATACGCCAAAACCGTCGGCTGAGAAGAGCCCAGGAAAGTTCGCTCTCGTTCGCAATCCAGCCGTCTTGCGCGCAGCGCTGGCGATCATCGCCGCGGCTCCGGTGATCGGTTTCGTCATTAATTGGAGTGCAAAGTATCTCGTTGCCGCGCATCACTTGAAGCAACACGAAGTGGGGCTGTATATGGCGCTGCCTCCACTGTTGTTCGATGCCGGAGCAATCTTGTTCGGGCACTTCGCGAGCGTACGCAAAGGACTGCACCGAGACGGCTCACCGGATCGTCCGCTGTTCGCGGGCGCTTTGATGCTCGCGCTGTTTGTCGCGGCGACTCCATTCGGTCGCACGCCGTGGGAATCGATGATCCTCGCGGCGATCGGTTTGGCCGGGAGTGGAGGTCTGTTCGCGCTGCTGACGTCCGATTGCTTGGCGCGTGTTCACCCCGGTGCCGTGTCGGCTGCGAGCGGGATGTTGGCAGCGGCGCAGTCGATCGCGCACATCATTTCGGCCCCGCTGCTCGGCAAGCTGATCCAATCGACGGGCGGTTACACGCTGCCGTTCGTGCTGCTCGGCGCGTGGGTCATCCCAGGTTGCGTGGCGTGGCTGATTTGGAAACCACGCCTCACCCCCTGACCCCCTCTCCAACTCCGCGGCTTCGCCGCTACGTGGAGAAGGGGAAAAGGAGTTACAAACCCAAGTTTCGTTTCATGCGTGCGTGAGGATCTTCGAGGTCCGGAACGAACGGCGCGCCCGTGATCGCGTCGAACGCTTCAATGTAACGCCTCGACGCCTCGACGCGTACATCGTCCGGGATCGTAGGAATGTCGCCGTCCCCAGTAAAACCCACGGCAGCGAGCCAGCGGCGCACGTACTCCTTGTCGAACGAATCGGGCTCTTCACCCTTGGCAAAACGTTCGGGGTACGTCCGGGCAAACCAAAAGCGAGACGAGTCGGGCGTGTGGATCTCGTCGATCACGACGATCTCGCCATCGTTTGTCTTACCGAACTCGTACTTCGTATCGACCAGGATGAGGCCACGATCTTGGCAGCGGGTTTGTCCAAATGTAAACAGCGCCATCGCGAGCTCGGCGGCTCGGTCGAAGTCGCGCGCGGAGATGTGTCCCATGGCGAGGATCTCGTCGCGGGAAGCAGAAACATCGTGGCCGCCTTTGGGGGCCTTGGTGCTGGGCGTGAGGATCGGAGCGGGCAGGCGTTCGTTTTTGCTCAAACCATCCGGGAGACGATGGCCGCAGAAAACGCGCTCACCTCGTGCGTAGTGCGTCCACACGCTCGTGGACGTCACACCCGTCACGTACGAGCGCACGACCATCTCGACAGGCAGCGGAGAGCATTCTTTCGCTTCGAGAACGTTGGGATCGGGGACGGAGATCACGTGATTGGGAGCGATGTCTTTCGTCGCCTCGAACCAGTGCGCCGCGAGCAAGTTCAGTACTTGACCCTTCAGCGGGAGCGTTCCGAGCACCCGGTCGAAAGCACTGATTCGGTCGGTGGACACGAGGAAACGACGGCCGTCCGAGGTCGTGTAGTTGTCCCGTACTTTTCCTTCGTACTTTGCGCCCAGCGCGGCGAGATCAGTGGTGTTCAGTGTCGTTCGAAGCGCCGCTCGGACCAGGTCGATGTCCACCATGTGGGGCGACCTTAGCGCAACTTTTTCGCAGGGCATCAAGCGGGTTTAGTTCAGCCTGCCGGGATGCTAAAGCCGGGCGCATGAGCACTCGGAAAAAGATCGCACTTATCGGAGCTGGAAACATCGGTGGCGAGCTTGCGGCACTCTGTGCACGCAAAGAGCTTGGCGACATCATCCTCTTCGACATCCCGGCGAAAGCAGATTTCGCGAAGGGCAAAGCGCTCGACCTCGAGCAGAACAGCAGCGTCATCGGCTACGACGCGAACATCAAGGGGACGAGCGATTGGGCTGATTGCAAAGGCGCCGACGTCGTAATCATCACGGCGGGGATTCCGCGCAAGCCGGGCCAGACCCGCGATGACTTGGTCGCGACAAACCTGCCGATCATTCGCAGCGTGGCTGTTGGCGTGAAAGAGAATTGCCCCGACGCGTTCGTGATTGTCATTTCGAACCCGCTCGATGCGATGGTGTACGAGCTGATGCGCGCAACGGGTATGCCGCGCGAGCGCGTGGTTGGTATGGCCGGTGTGCTCGACGCGGCGCGCTTCCAGCTCTTCCTCGCGCGTGAAGCGAACGTGAGCATCAAGGACGTGCGCGCGATGGTGCTCGGCGGACACGGCGACGACATGGTGCCGGTCGTTTCTGCGACGACGATCAACGGCGTGCCGGTGACGGACTTTGTTTCGAAGGAGCGTCTCGACGCGATCATTGCGCGTACGCGCACGGGCGGTGGCGAGATCGTGAAGCTGATGGGCACGAGCGCTTATTACGCGCCGGCATCGGCGGCGGTGTCGATGGCCGAGTCGTTCTTGCTGGACCAGAAGCGGCTGCTGCCGTGCGCGGTGTATCTGGATGGGGAGTACGGCTACAAGGACTTGTTCAT
>CAZETM010001145.1:0-2928 GCA_964514885.1 uncultured Polyangium sp.
AATTATGCGCGAGCCCCCCTCGGACCCGAGGCAGTCCGCGTAATCCAAGGTCACCTCGGGAGGGCGCCCAACACCGAAGCGGTGCTCCAGCTCAACGCCTACGGAGGGGCGGTGAACCGGGTGTCCGAGGGGGCGACGGCGTTCCCTCACCGGGGGGGCACGCTCTATAGCATGCAATATCAAACGTATTGGAAGGACGACGCCGAGGAGGCCGAAAACATCCAATGGGTGGACGGATTCCGCGACGCCTTGCGGCCGTTCGTGTCGGAGGAGGCATACGTGGGTTATGCCGACTGCTCCATCCCGGACTGGCCGCGTGCCTATTTCGGGCCCAACCTCTCCCGCCTCGTTGCAATCAAGGCGAAGTACGATCCCGAGGACGCCTTCCACCACGCGCAGAGCGTCCCCTTGCCACACGCAGATCGGAGGGGATGATGAGATCTTTCATTACGCCGCCGTCACGAGCAGCTATCGCAAACGCACTACTTTTCTCTACTCTTTTCGCATGTGTCGCATGTGTGAAAGTCGGACCGAATACAAGCACCCCCCCGCGAAGCAGCGACACGATTGCGTCAGTGTGGGCCGTCGGAGACGGAGAAAAGGTGAAACGTGACGATCTCACGCACCCAGCCAGATACCGTAATTCGGCATGGGATGGGAAAAGCATTCGACTTTTCGGAGCGCGGAATGAAATCGTGTCCTTTCAGATCATCGTGGAAGCCGGCAGAAAAGGCATCGATGCGCTTTCGCTCCGCCTGCCCGAACTCGTATCACGAGATCTGACAACCCGCATTGTTTATCGCCCACCGGGCACGGATCCTACCCATTGGGTGGATCGCCCCATCGAGCTGTTCTCGGAGCACTACATGCGTATTGACCGTCCAACGTGTGCCGATTGGATGGTCGTCCCTTGCAAAATTGGCGCTCCTACGGACATGATGGGCGACAAACCCGTGCAGCTCGTTCCCGAGAATGCTCGTCCAGGTCGAGGTGGTTTTCCGGTACAGGTCGAAGCGCGCAAGAACCAGGCTTTCTGGGTTGACATTTACCTAGAGAAAAACCTTCCGGCCGGCCATTACGACGGTGTCGTCACGGTCGACGCAGACGGGGCATCACGACCTGTCCCGATTGACCTCGAAGTACTCGATTTCACGCTGCCCGACGAGGCCGAGACAACTTACATGATTTATTACCGCGAGGAAACGACGAAGCAGTATCATGGGAAAAACCTCGACGCGAGGTATCACCGCTTCGCTCATCGGAATCGCGTGGAATTCGTCCAAGCGTATGACATCGCCGCAATGAAGCAATATGCCGGCCGCTTCGACGGCAGTGACTTCACGGCTGGAGTTGGTTATGAAGGGCCTGGCGCTGGTGTCGGCAATAGAATGGCACCGCGCACGTTCTGGGATCCCGGTACACTCTTCGACGATCCCGTTACCGCCGAGGCGGAGGCCAATGCATGGATGACGTATCTCGAGAAAAACTTCCCGCGAGCGCGCACGCTGCTTTACATGCCTGATGAGCCAGGTTGGGAGCAGTTCGATCGAATTCGCCACATCGCCGACAATATCCACAAAATCAACGGCCCGGGTAAAGATCTGCCGATTTTCATTACGCACGCGTATACGAAAGAACTCGCTGGCGCCATCGATATTTGGGCTACCGTGGCCTCGCAGTACAAGTCGCTTTACGCAGCGCAAGAACGCCTCGCGGGCCGTGAGATGATCTATTACAATGGACAGCGGTCCTGGGTGGGAGCGAACGTCATCGATACGCCAGCCACAGATCCGCGTGTCCACGGCTGGGCAACGTTCAAGGCGGGCATTCCACTGTATTTCTATTGGCACGCCAACCATTGGTACCATAATCAGAATGCGCCGGCGACGTATGAGCGCAATCAGAATGTCTGGGCAGCACCGCTTACCTTCGTAAATCGACTCGGTGAATTCGGCAATGGCGACGGAGTGCTCGTGTATCCCGGCGAAGAAAAGCTGCATCCCGGGCAGGATCGAGCCATCGAGGGTCCCATCTCCACGATTCAAATGGCCAATTTACGGCGCGGAGCACAGGATAACCTCTATCTGTTGCTCGCGCGCAGATGCGGCCGCGAAGACGTCGTCCGCGAGGCCATCGCAGCCGTCGTGCCAGCCATTCTCGATGAAACAGGCTCAGAAGTGGGTTTTGCCGAGCGCGGTGACACGTTCGAAGGAGCGCGGCGTTTGCTTGCCGATGCGATCGTGAATTGTCTTCGCAAGCATTAGTCACTTAGCTCAATTGGTAGTTGCCCTGCGTATCGAGCTTGGCAATGATCTTTGCTACGCCACTTCTCCCCCGTTTCATTTCAGTTCTCCACGACTGGCTTTACCTTGAGCATGATTGTCCGTACGCAATCGGGCTGCTTGCGCATCATGTGCCTTCAGATGACCCACACGAGCAAGGCGAGCACATTGCTGGTGGTGCCACATTTGGTCGAAGCCCCGAAATTTTTCGGTTGGCACGCCATACACGGGATCGTCTGGACACTTCGCGGGAACTTGATCAATTGGGCCGATCCAGAGAGAGATCGGAACCTCCGCCCATAAGCCTCACCACCAGCATGGATCACCCTAAGCTGCCAAAGCGCGCACCCGAAAAACCATCGCACGTGGCCACACGCCGAAAGAAGACTACCCGCGGTCATGGCATTCGCTGCGCAACGCCACGCGGAGAGACCCAATGCCAAGCCAATGGAAGTTCGTCGCACGTCGGCAGCATAGTCGAAGTCAATCGAACGATGACAACTACTTTCGTCGGGGAGCACTTCGAAAACAACAATGCCCACCAGGTCTCGGGCCGTGGTGGGCATTGTTCGCGTTATCTATTCGTTACGTAGGCGCGCTTGGAGGAGCCGCATCGGCATCTGCGGCAGGAGATCCCCGCAGGTGA
>CAZETM010001146.1:0-2927 GCA_964514885.1 uncultured Polyangium sp.
GGCTAGCCCGAGGACCACCGAGACAGAAGCGAGTGTCGCTCGGGCAACTCTCGCTACCGTTTCCGCAACTGCGTCGTGCGTGAGTTGCGATGCGTCGTGCGTGATGTCGCGCTCGCGCTCGCGTTTGCCAGCGCCGAGGCACAGGTGCGTCCAGACGTCGAGAAAAACCGAAGACAACGTTCGCGTTGTGCGAGAAGCGGGAACTCGCGGGTAAGACACAGTGGGTGAGGACACAAAAAATGGTGGCCGTCCGAAGTCGAGGCGAACTGTCGGGGTCGAAAATGGCAGGTTATTTTCCCTAAGCGCAAGCGCTGGGGTTGAAGCTTTCGCCCGTCGCGGGCGTGCGAATTGGGTCCGACGTACAATCCATGAGATCAGGAGGTCTGAATTTGTTTCTCATATTGGCTCGACTCGCGTAAGCTCGCCATCGACCTTTTTCCAAGAGGAGAAGCCGATGTCCATTTTTCAGTTGCCGCGGGCCGCGAAGGTTGCCGCGAGCTTGTTACCTGCGCTCGTTGCCGTCCTTGCATTGGGCTGTGGTGATGAACCAAGCTCGAACACCAACACCTGTTCGGCGAATGAAACGTCGTGTTCCGGCGCGTGTGTCGATACGAACTCGGATGCAAAGAATTGCGGTGCGTGTGGGACTGCGTGTACTGCGGATCAGACATGTTCGAACGGTGCCTGTGTACTCGATTGTGTTACGGGACAAACGGCGTGCGACGGCACTTGTGTGAATACGCGAAACGACATTGCAAATTGCGGGGCATGCGGAACGGCGTGTGCTGCAGGCGAAGTTTGCTCGAACAGCGCGTGTGCGCTTTCGTGTCAAGCTAGTTTGACCGACTGTAACGGTACGTGTGTGGATACGACAAGCGATCTGGCCAATTGTGGCGCGTGCGGAATGGCGTGTGCTGCGGGCGATGTTTGTTCGAATAGCGCGTGTGCCTTGTCCTGCCAAGCCGATCTCACGGATTGCAGCGGCATCTGCGTGAATACCATGACCGACCTCGCGCATTGCGGCGTTTGTGGAATTGCGTGTGCTGCGGGCGAAGTGTGTTCGAATGGTGTATGTGCATTGTCCTGCCAATCTGGCTTGGAAAACTGCAATGGACTTTGCGTGGACGTGAAGATTAACGCGGCGCATTGCGGCGCGTGTGGGACGGCGTGTGCCACGGATGCTGTGTGTGATGCTGGAACGTGCGTGAGTACGACGCCGGTCGATTTGCAATTTCTGAGCATTTCCGATTGGCACGCGCAAATCGATCCCGTCACCGTGAACAACGTCGCGATTGGTGGTGCATCGGTTCTTTCGACGTACTTCAAACAAGAGCGTATGTCGAATCCGAATACGGTCACGGTCACGTCGGGCGATGCATTTGGGGCGAGTCCACCTTTGGCCGCGTTCTTTAATGAAGTCCCAGCCGTCAAAGCGCTGAACATGATGGGGCTGCAATTCGATACGTTCGGCAATCACAACTTCGACCAAAAGGTCATGCACCTGCAGTCGATGATCGACCTAGCGACGTACAAATACGTTTCCGCTAACTTGAACAACTTGAGCACCAACCTGATGAATGTCGCCTCGCCTTATTACATCCAGAACATTTCTGGGGTTCCGGTGGCATTCATTGGACTTACGAATGCTTCGGCGTCGTCGATCTTCCCGACGCCGGATTATCTGGGCACGATGACAATTGCCGATCCGATCGTATCGGCCAAAGCGGCGCGTGATGCCGCCGCGGCAGCAGGGGCAAAAGTGTTTGTCGCGCTTTATCACGAAGGAGCGACCTATTGCACCCAGCCAAACAATTGCACCGGGCCGCTCATCGATTTTGCTCAGGGCGTGACGGGCTTCAACATCATCTTCGGCGACCATACCGACATTGAATACAACAAAGTCATCAATGGCGCCCACGTCATCCAAAACCGAAGCAAAGGTCTCACGTACGCGCGAGTAAACCTATCCGTGATACCGTGGACTGGAGTGGTCACGAAGAGTTCGGCAACTTTGGTACAACCCATCTCGAGCGCAGTTACGCCGGACGCAGCCATTGACACGATGCTCGTCGATTACCGCATGCAGCTTTCGGCCCAATACGATGTGGGTCTCGCGACGGCGACGGACATTTTCCCGCGTGGAAACAACGTAGAACGTCTTGGTGAAGTCGCGCTGGGTAATTTGGTGACCGATGCAATGCGCGCCAAGTATGGCACGCAGCTCGCCATGATCAACGGTGGAGGTCTGCGCGCGCCCATCCCATCGTCCTACGCGCCTGCCAATACGATGCTCCGCAGAACGTCCCCAGGTTATGCCGCTGGACCGCCTTATGACATCGTCGTCGGCGATGCATACGCCGTGCTTCCATTCGGAAATATCATCGTGACGCGCACAGTCACGGGAACGCAGCTTTGGAGCGCGATGGAGACGAGTGTCATGGCCTTGCCTGCAGCGAATGGTCGATTTGCGCAAATTTCGGGCTTCCGTTTCAAGTATGACGTCAACGCTCCCGTCGGAATGCGCGTCGTGCAAATGAGTCTGTCCGATGGAACCCCAATTCCCAAAGACCAAACGACCTACACGATGGCGCTTTCCAATTTCATCAATGCGGGTGGCGATGGATATACGATATTCGCCGATGGTCAAGGCACGACGCGCGACGTCGATGCCACCGTACTGGCCGACTACATGAAAATGCTCGGCGTATTGAATCCGACCATCGAAGGCCGAATTTTGCCATTCCCGTGATGATTCACGCCCCCGGCAATTGACATGTCACGATGAGGCCCCCTTCAGGACGATTTTCCAATCGTAATCGTCCACCTTGCGCTTCCGCAATCTCGGAGCGCTTAGTCTCTAACCGGTTCAGTTATGAAATGGCGTGAGGTAGCGCTGACGGCGGATGCGATTCGGCGAGGAATGGCTC
>CAZETM010001147.1:0-2922 GCA_964514885.1 uncultured Polyangium sp.
TCATCACGCATGGACGCTAATACGAAAACGGCGCGAGGTTCAGTTGCTTGTGCAGCGATGGAGTAAGCTCTCGGTGTGCCCCGTCCCGGTCATGCCGAGGTCGCTCTAATCACCGGATTTCCGTCGTCTTACGCGCGACGACTGGTGGAGCATGTGCTCGCACAAGGAGCATTCGTGTACGTGGTGGTGCCGGCAGCACGAACAGCCGAAGCCGCGACGATCCTCGAAACGCTCGATGCGGGTGGCAAACGGACGAGTTTGCTGGAGGGCGATCCCTCGTCGATGGACTTGGGTTTGTCCGGTGCAGAGTTCCGACAGATCGCGACGGAAGTGGACATCATCCATCACGCGGCACACTGCAATCGCGTGGGCGTAGACGAAGCCACTGCACACCGAACGAACGTGCTCAGCGCAGCGGAGATCATCGAGCTTGCCCGAGCCTCGAGCGCGCTTGGATGCTTGGTGTTTCATTCGACGACGGCGGTCGTCGGACATCGCACGGGCCTGGTGTACGAAACGGATCTCGATACGCGACAAACCTTTCACGACGACATCGAGAAGACGCGTTGGCGTGCCGAACAGGTTGCCCGTAGCGCGATGAAAGACGTGCCCATCGCGATCGTTCGGCCATCTCATATCGTGGGAGCATCGGATCCGACCGAGCAGCTCGATACGTTGCACGTCGCAACGCTTTTGGCTCTGACGACACCGCCGGAGATCACGTTGCCGTTGCCGCAAAAAGGAGACGCACCCGTGCACGTCGTACCGATGCGTTTCGTGGCTCAGGCAGCGCATGCGCTTGGTCGAACACGCGCCTCGGCCGGCAAGACGTTTCACTTGGTGGATCCACACCCGCTTGCGGCTCGACGGTTCTTCGATCTCGTTTCTCGGTACGCGCGAAAACCTGCCTTCGCCTCCATGCCGACCAGCTCTGCAGGTACGTTGTTCCGAACGCCAGGAATCGAGAACATCGTGCGTCATCCGAAATCGTTCCTGGAAAAACTCACTTCCCCCGTGCGGTTCGAAGCCGCAACGACGACGAGCTTGCTGTCGAAAATGGGTGTCGAGTGTCCGCCGGTCGAAACGTATGTGCACGATCTCATTGCGGAAGTGGAAGAGCACGTGCGGCTACGAGTTCGACGTAAGCAATCGAGTGCTTCCTCAGCAGATGCGGAAATCAGTGATCCCCTCGGTTAGTGTTCGATCGACACCATGGCTCGGTTCGTTTGTCTTGGCACTTGGGTTTGTCGCGTGCAGCCCCGGTCCCGATCGACTCGCACCGATCGATGCAGCCCCGATCGCGCCTCCGAGTGTTGCCGCAACGCTTGCATCAGCGTCTTTGCCAACTCCTTCTGCAAGCGCAGTGGCAACGACGGCTGCGGTCGTTGAAGTCGCACCGCCAGATCGACCACCGCCGCCGATCCATCCCGAGCTGGCACGTTTTCATGCCGCGTTACGCGAGATCGAGAAAGGCTCGCGCAAGTCCCACGTGCGAGTGGCGTGGTTCGGCGATTCGCATGGGCAAGCGGACTTCTGGTCGGGCGCACTTCGCGATGCGCTTCAGAAGCGTTACGGCAAAGCAGGACCAGGGTTTGTCCACGTCGGATGGAAAAACTATCGACACGACGGGATCAAGATCTCGGTCGAAGAGAAGTGGCGCATAAAGCCCAAAGCTCCGCATGCGCCGTCGAAAAAGGAAGATGGAGTCTTCGGTCTAGGTGGCGTGATGACGTCGGGGTTCGCGGGGCTCAGTCGCGCAAAAGTGACCGTGAGCGACGAACGGCTCGAGGGGAAACTGCTCTGGGATCTCTGCTACCGGATGCACTCGAAGGACGAACAGCTCGACGTATCGATCGGCTCGGGATCCACCGTCGCGGTGAAAGCAGAAGCGCCTGGAGAGCTGCGTCATCTGTTATTGACGAGCCCCAAACGAGACACGATGACGGTGTCGCCAACACGCGGCACACCGGACCTTTGCGGAGTGGTGATCGAGCGCGATCCTGCGGAGCAAGTTGGGGTCGTGCTCGATACGCTGGGCATCAATGGAGCACGCCTCAGCACGCCGCTCGCATGGAACGAAGCGAGCTTCGGAGCGGAGCTGCTGCGTCGAAAACCATCGCTGATCATCATCGAATACGGAACGAACGAATCGGGTGACAAGCACGTGGATCCATCGAAGTACACGACGCGGATCGTGCAGCTCATGGAGCGGATGCGCAGGTTTGTCCCGGACGTCGATTGTTTGGCGCTCGCTCCGACGGATCGTTCGGATACGAAGGAACGTACGCCGCTGGTGCGTGATGCGATTGCGCAAGGTGCGAAGGAAGCTCAGTGCGGTTTTTGGGACACGTACGCGTACATGGGAGGCCCGGGATCGATCCGCAAATGGTCACAGGAAGAGCCTCCACGCGCGACCAAAGATGGTGTGCACTTGAATCAACGTGGTTATCGCGAGCTGGGTGAAGCGCTCGCGACGTACGTGATGCGTGGTTTGTCAAAGTAGAACGCCACGTGACAACAAACCGTGACCTCGCAGCGTCGCTTCGACGAGCGCCAGCGGATACCGCAAGACCGGTTCGGCGGCTCGATCGTGCGAACTGATCACGAGTGGCAAAGCGCGTGCGAGCGTGAGACGCACGACGCGATCTCGAAGAGCATGAGCAAGCGAGACATCGCCCAGGACAAACTGATGACCGAACGCTCCGGCGCGTAGGTAAAACGCTTCGGAGAGCGTATCGACCGCGGATGGCGGTGCTTCGAAAACGGTCGAAAGCGCAACGTGTTCGTTCACGAGGAGCGTTGCAGCGTCCAGGATCCAACGTACGGACTTGCGAGCGAGATCGTCTTCGGATCGCCACGTCGTATCGATCTGCAAACGACGTCGTGCACGTTCGATGAGCGCACCAAGCGAAACGCGGATCG
>CAZETM010001148.1:0-2922 GCA_964514885.1 uncultured Polyangium sp.
TCAACGGGGCTTCGAGCAACCCGAGGGTGAGGGGCAACACCGGTCAACGGGGCTTCGAGCAACCCGAGGGTTAGGTGCAACATGGGTCAACGGGGCTTGACTTTCGACCGCAAGAAACTCGCGGTCGACTCCACACGACGGACACGCGTTCACGGGCGAACCGCCATCCTCCAATCCAACCGCAATCGTCCATCCCGGTGAACTCGATTCGCTTTCGCGAGTTCCGTCGATCCATTCGTGATTTTCCGGTGCACGTTCTTCGCCGGCGTCGCCACCGCATCCCGACCCAGATCGAAACGTTGTCCTTTCACGAGCACGCGATACGCTTTGTCCAGCGCCAATGCGCGTTCTCGTGATGGAAGCAATAAGAACGCTAGATCTTGGTCACCGCCAACTGCGGCGCGAGAAACCTCCTTTTCGGCAAGACTACCGCCCGGGAAAAACCGCGCGAGCATTTCGTCATTGGCACGAAGCTCGTCGCCTCCTCCCACTCGACGCAAATACACCAACACTTCCGGCTCGGTGTGCCCAAGCTGCGGGACGTCGTGCATACCGCGAATGTCTTGTACGCGCCAGCCTTCTTTGCCGGGTACTTTACGCGCGAACGAAAACGTTTGATCCACGGTCACGCCAAGATTGGAATGGCAACCCATGCAAAAGCGATGCTCTTCGTCGCTCGACAACCGCAGCCGTCCCTCTGCGTCTTCGATGAATCCTTGGAATTGCCAGCCGAAAGCATTACGCAAGCCGCTCGTGGCCGACCCCGAATAGACCGGAGTCAACCCTTCGTCCTTTTCGTCCTGCTCTTTCTCGTAAGCGCGAAGCATGGCCCAGCGGTCGAGGTATTGCACTTTGCGCGCATATCGCAATTCTTTCATCCGTTTGCCAGCGAATCCAGGAGCATCGGGGTCCAAGTACCGCACCGAATGAAGAAATTCGACGCCGCGCGGATAAAGCCCCCGCTCCAGCGCCACGTGCGAAGCGGATCCCGCATAAGTTTTCGGCAAATGGCGAATATGCGTCACCTCGGCAGAAACCTGGCCATCGCCATCGAGGTCCTGTCCCAGCAATCGTTCGTCCACGGGCTCCACCTGCACGTCGATTCGGTCGGCAGGAAGGTCCGGATTCGATGTAATCGCAGCTTCGAGCAACGACAAGTTCAAACCGTAGATTGCTGGGGACGGTTTGCCGGTCACATCTTTGCGGAATTCTTCCGGCAAGCGAATGAACACGTCGTCGGTGCTCCCATTCGTGGGCCAGAACATTCCTGGAAATGGCTTGTAACGAATGGCCCGATAACCACTGCCATCACGAGCGAATCCTCGATCGTCGAAACCTTGGCCGAAATCGAGGTCGGGAACGTAGCCCTCGAAGCCTGGCCGACTTTCGAGCGCCCGACGTAAAGGAACGTAATTGTCCTGGCGCACGTACTTCAAGATCTCGTCGTCCGATAGAGTAGCAATCGCTGCCGAACGGTCGACGAAGAGATTCTCGTAATGGTTCGTCAGAGCGGTCTGCGAAAAAGAATACTCTTCTTGGAGCGTCCAATCGGCGCGCGTATTCGGTCCATGCGCGCTGGTATGGCAAACCCAGCACGGATTGGAAACGCCGTCGGTTTTCGTGTAACAAAGCGGCGGCACCGCTGCTTCGAGATTCTTGACCTGTCCAGCCATTCGTTTGGCAAACGATAACGGGTCATAGTCCGAATCAACGATGCCGCGCTCTGCAGGCGATCGGCACGAAGCCGCCGCAATCGCGACGGTGAGGGTCATCAGGAGCCAAAACTGCTGGCGAGCTTCGTGCGTCTTCATTGCATCAACCCTTGTTCGGCCAAACGCTGTAAACGCTTTCGCCCGGATGCTGCACGTTGATGAAGAGCGAGCGCATGTCAGGCGAGAGCGCCGGTCCGGTCGATTCCGCGTCGCTCGGAACGGCGAGGACACGGAATCCTTTGCCGTACGTCGTCCCGATATGGGCCGGATCGAGATCGAGGTAATAAATGGCATCGCTTTGCTTGTTCGTGGTGTAGTTGCCGTCCGTTCCGAACCAAACGCCGCCGCTCTTGTCGATCATGATGTTGTCGGGATTGGCGGCGTCGTAGATTCCCGTGCCTTTGGCCCCTGCCCAGGATCGGAAAAACGTAAACGTGAGCGACGTACCCGGATTGGCCACATCCGCTTCTTGCATGGCGAAGATATTGCCCACGGCATCGGGACGTTTGATCGACGCCACATCGTGCTCGGCGGGCGCAATCAGCTTGCCTTGTTGATCGAGCTGCGTTTTGCGGCCGTGGTTCGTTAAGGCCACATAAAGCCGCGGCGTGCCGCTGGGATCGATCGGATTGTAGTCGATGTCCTCCGGGCGATTCATTTCCATGATCCCGAGCTTGGCGCAGGCGGTGAACAAGGAGCGTTTCACGTCGTTGTCCGTGGCAAACCCGCCGAGACCATTGTAGGTGTTGCTCTTCAGCGCGTTTCCGACGGTCGTTCCGGCCATCCCGAGCGCGCTGGCATTCGGAGCAACCTGCGTGCTGGTCGTGCTCAGGAGAATCCATTGACCCGTGCCCGGTAGCGCTGCCGTGGGCGCTTGTCCCGTGGCGACCATATTGATACCCGTCGCATTGTCGAGGCCCGCGAAGTGCGCGACATACAGTTTACCCGTGTCGAGCATGGCGCGAATTTGCGCTTTGGTCATGCCCGCGGTGTAGTTGCTGTTCGATACCCACTTGAAAATGCGTCCGCTGCGCCTGTCGTCGCCCGCGTACATCACGATGGGCTTGTTCGGAATGAGCTTCCAATTCGCATCGGTCGCAAAGGTCGCGTTTTCCCAACGCGCGCGACCCATCACGCCCAGCTTCTTGTGACCGACGCCGGCCGTCGTTTTCCCTTCGTATTCGTCCGCGGCTTGTCCGGGATCGATTTC
>CAZETM010001149.1:0-2920 GCA_964514885.1 uncultured Polyangium sp.
CTCGTGTTTCTCGTGGTCCGACGCCGCCCCCGCGCCACGCGCAACTGAATCCGCATTCCGTCGCCTTCAAGTCGGTTGGCGCCCACGTTCCCAACCGCACGTCAAGACCAACTTCGTCACACCGCCCATCTGTCGACCCTTCCGCCGAGACCAACTTGGTGACGACGCCCATACGTCGACCCTTCCGCCGACACCAACTTGGTGACGACGCCCATACGTCGACCCTTCCGCCGAGACCAACTTGGTGACGACGACCGCATCTCGACCCTGCCCACGACACCAACTTGGTGAAATGTGCACGTCCTACACGTTCCACTTGCCATCAGCGTCTTCTTCTTGTGTAATGCTCACCATGTCAAATCCCTTACCCGAGGTCGTAGGAGCTCAGAAAGCCTACGAGCAACACCTCCCCGAAGCAGAGGCGCTGGCGGAAGACGACGTGCGACCCTTTCGCGCGGACGGATCGCTCGCATTACACAATATCGAAATGGGTCTGGATTCGATTTCGCCGTACATCGATCGGATCACGATCGAATTGCCGACGGTGGATGTCGCCACCCTGCAAAAGCTCCCCGAGCTGGCGTTGGCGGTCATTTATGCGGCGGCCCAGGTCGATCGGTCCAGCGACGGATCGACCGGCGAGCTTTTGGAGAAGGCTCGCGCCTCGCGCAGCTTGCTCCTCACCTCTGCCGAGGCTCTGGCATTGGCGGGGATATTGCCGGTGCACGACGTCGAGCGAATTCGAGCGGGCACTGGACCGATCGATTTGGCGCAAGACAACGTCGATTTGGCGGCACTCTTGACCAAACACGCCGCGGCGATTGCGGGGAAAACGGCGGTCACTTCGGAGCAGATTACGGCTGCGGCCGAAGTGGGCTCGGATTTGCTCGGGCGGCTCAAGCCGAAGGGCACGAGGAGCAAGGATCCGGCCACGGAGGCGGTGGCATTACGAGACCGATTGTGGACGCTTTTGGTGACGCGGCACAAGGAGCTACGTCGAGTCGGAATGTGGTTGTGGATGGAAGCGGTGGACCCGTTCGTCCCGGCATTGCAATCGCGCTCGGCGCGTAGAAAAGCGACGAAGCCCTGAGCCTGACCGCCACATAGCGGTAAAAACTCCCCCGTCATTCCTCCACGACCCGAATTGGCGTCCAATGAAAAACATCTTCCGCGACATTCTCGCGCAGGATGTTCATTACTTTGGGCTTCACCAGCGTATCGAATTCCAGGCACTTATTCGATGTCTCGGGGATGGTTGACGCACTTACCAGACTTCGGATAACGTCGTCTCATGCGCTCGCATTTGAATATCGCCGTACGCCATATCCTTGCGGTGACGTTCCTCAAGAAGGAAGCCCACGAGAGGCGTGAAGCGGCAAAGAAAGAGAAGGCCGCGCGAGAAAAGGCGGCGCAGGAAGAAAAAGAACGCCGAGAAAAACAGCGGCGAAGTCACCCGATCATCCTCCTCAATACAACTTCCTCCGCATCGACCAACGGCCATCCATGAACACCACTGCGATACAAGAGATTGAACAAGCGATCCAGTACGCCTTTGCAAACGTGCCCTATCCTGGGCTCGACCAGGTCACTCTTCCGTCGACCGACTGGCAAGTCGATCACTGGCGGAACGACTATTTCCCCGACGGCATCGACTCGGCGAACGTTACGCCGACGGTCATAGCTAGCGCTCAATATCATCTCCAATTCTTCACGCCCGCGGCGCGACGGTATTATATGCCCGCACTGCTCCGCGGCGCACTCCACGACGGTTGCCGCTTCGTGGTGTACATGCTCCGACCACCGCCGGACATGACGCTCTTCGTTCGTGAGTATGGGGATTATGAACTCGAGCAGAAAGAAGCCATTCAACGGTTTCTCCAGCATATCAGGCGCGGCCATCCAGATAACGGTGTCCAGTTTGCTGCCGCCGATGCGCTTCAGCGTTTCTGGACGCATTTTGTCGTCACTCCAGCACCCACCCTAGAAACGCCGCCCGGACGCAAGGATGATCTCGCTAATGCCCTGGTGGAGGCCTTTGCATCGGTACCCTATCCAGGTGACGAAAACCTCAGAGGGAACTCTGGTAAGGAAATACAACGCGACTTCAAAGGCTATACACCGTTCACGATTCCCTGCGACGTCTTCGCCTATTACAGCGATGAAATGTACGGTTTGAATCCCAAAGGTAGGCAATACTATTTGCCGCGTTATATCCGTGCTTCGCTGGAAGACTTCCGGGCCACTGTCACCCATACGCTCCTCTGGCGTCTTCTTGACGCAAAGGATCCAGCTTACGCCGCGGAATGGTTCGATTTCTATTCACCCGAGCAAAAGCGAGCCATCAGCCATTACATCGAATACGTGCGCGATGAAGCCCTGCAGGACGAATACCCCGAGTTGTCGCTCGCACCCGACGCATCCCTGGCCCTGGATGCTTATTGGCGACATGCATGAGCCCCTCGCTGAGTGGCGCGCTCGACGGCCAATGCGTTCAGCGCAAGCGTAGTGGAATTCCGCCCAACGATCACGTATACCGCTGCCATCATGAAACCTTGGTCTGTCACGAAAAGCGAAACCATCGTGGCCAAAAAATGGCTCACGGTAAAAGAACAACGTATCTCGCTTCCTCACGGCGGACAGATCGACGACTTTCACCTGATCGAATCGCCCGACTGGGCCTCGGTGCTCGCACTGACCGACACCGGCCACGTCGTATTCGTCGATCAATATCGCCATGGCGCAGCGCGCGTCAGTCGTGAGCTTCCTGCGGGAATGATTGACCCCTTCGAGACCCCCGAACAAGCTGCAAAACGCGAACTCGAAGAAGAAACCGGGTTTGTCGCAGAGCACTGGGAGCACTTGTTTTCGACGAACACCGAGCCCGCAAGGCATACCTCCCGAGCACATTTCTACTTCGCCC
>CAZETM010001150.1:0-2916 GCA_964514885.1 uncultured Polyangium sp.
AAGGGTAAGATATAGCAAGCGAATTCGTGTGCTTTATCCTATAGAGGGCGTCACCTGTGTATTCCGATCGAAACCGGACACCCATTCCGATTCAATCCGGACACCTATTCCGATCGAATCCGGACACTGATTCCGATTTAATCCGGACAGCCATTCCGATGTAATCCGGACACCTGTTCCGACGAAATCCGGACACCCCTTGAGCCGGCCAGAAAGCGATGCTTCTGGCCGGCTTTTTTTTCGACTTGCCGCGGCGGTCCTTAACCAAACGGTTCACTGTACGGGTCCCTTAATCAAAGAAGGAGCCCAAAGTGGCCAAGAAAGGACTGTCCATGCGAAAAACCCAAGAAATCGTCCGTCTACTTCTCGAAGAGAAACGTTCCATCCGTGAGATAGCACAAAGCTGTAGCGTGCCGCGCAGCACAGTGAACGACTACGTGCAGCGAGTGCAAGCGAGCGGCCTCACCTGGGAGCACGCGGCCCACATGAGCGAAGAGGAGGTGAGGAAGAACCTGTTTCCCACCCGCAGTGCCGAAGCGCGCGCGCACGAGTTGCCCGAGTTTGTCGAGATGCGCTCGGAACTCACCAAAAAGGGCGTGACGCTGCAACTGCTCTGGGAGGAGTACCGGCGCGAGGCGCCCCAGGGCTACGGCTACAGCCAATACTGCAAGCTGTACGCCGAGTGGGCGGGCAAGTGCGATCTGGTGATGCGCCAGGAGCACAAGGCGGGCGAGAAGCTCTTCGTCGATTATAGCGGCAAGACGATGCCCATCGTCGACGCGGTTACCGGCGAAGTGAAACTGGAGGCGCAGATTTTCGTCGCGGTGCTCGGGGCGAGCAACTACACGTTTGCGCTGGCGACGGCGAGCCAGAAGGTACCCGATTGGCTCGACGCACACGTGAAGTGCTTCCGGTTCCTCGGTGGGGTGCCCGCTATCGTGGTGCCCGACAACCTGCGAAGTGCCGTGCGTTCACCCGACCGCTATGAGCCCGACTTGAACCCGAGCTACCAGGACCTCGCGACCCACTACGGCTGTGCGGTGATTCCGGCGCGCGTGCGTAAGCCGAGGGACAAGGCCGCCGTCGAGATCGGCGTGCAAATCGTGCAGCGCTGGATTCTCGCGGCCCTGCGCAAGCGCGCATTCCACAGCCTGGGCGAACTCAACGAAGCCATCGCCGTGCTCGTCGACGTGCTGAACCGCCGGCCATTCAAGAAGCTGCCGGGCAACCGGTACACGCGCTTCCTGGAGCTGGACCAACCGGCACTTCGGCCGCTGCCGGAGAGGGAGTACGAGGTAGCCGAATGGAAGCGCGCCACGGTGAACATCGATTACCACATCGAGCTGGAGAAGCACCGCTACAGCGTGCCGTACCAGCTCGTGGGCGAGACGGTGGATGTACGCTACACGACGTGGGCGGTGGAGATTCTGCACAAAGGCGCGCGTGTAGCGGCGCACAAGCGCGGCCACCGGGTAGGCGGCTTTACGACGCTGGAGGCGCATCGGCCCAAGGCGCACCAAAAGTCGGAGTGGACTCCGTCACGGCTCGTCGATTGGGGACGCAAAATCGGTCCACAGACGGGCGATTTCGTCGCCATGCTGCTCAGGGTGCGCCCGCATCCCGAACAGGGCTTCCGTAGCGCGCTGGCGCTGCTCAAGCTCGCCAAGGAGTTTTCTCCGGAGCGCCTCGAGCGTGCGTGCGCCATGGCGCTTGAGATGAACGTGGCGTCGGCGCAAGTGGTCAAAAACATCCTGCGCGCCGGGCGCGACAAGATCCAAGCCCAGCAAGCCGAACTCAACCTGCCGCAGGACCACGAGAACATCCGTGGCGGCGAGGAATACAACTGAACCTTTCACCGCGAGGGAGCTCTGTCTCCCTCGCATTTCACAACAGGAGAAGCAACATGATGGATGAACAAACGATGGACAAACTGCGCAAGCTGCGCCTCGCCGGCATGATCGCCGCCGTCCAGCGGCAACAGGAGCAACGCGGCGAGTACAACGGCCTGTCTTTCGAGGAGCGACTTGGCCTGGTCGTCGAGGAGGAATGGGCGCACCGTGAGAGCCAGAAACTGCGCGTGCGCCTGCGTAACGTGAAGTTTAAGCAACCGGCGTGCGTCGAAGACGTCGACTACCGCCACTCGCGCGGCCTCGACCGCGCGCTGTTTCGCGAGCTTGCGCGCTGCAAGTGGGTGACCGACAAGAAGAACGTTTTCGTCATCGGCAAGGCGGGCTTGGGCAAGAGTTACCTCGCGCAAGCGCTCGCGAACCAGGCGTGCCGCGAGGGATACACGGCGCGGTACTTGCGGCTGTCAAAGATGCTGCGCGAAATGCACCAATCGCGCCTCGACGGTAGCGATATGCGGCTGCTCAAGGCGCTTGGGAAGGTGAACGTGCTCGTTATCGACGACTGGGGGCTCGCGCCCATCGGCGACGCCGAGAGACGTGACCTCATTGAGGTGGTGGAAGAAAGGCACGGGGTGGGAGCCACCATCGTCACGAGTCAGCTCCCGGTCAAGCATTGGCACGGCTACATCGGCGACGGCACCATCGCCGACGCCATTCTCGACCGGCTCACCTCTGGCGCCTACCGCATCGAATTGGACGGCAAAAGCATGCGCCCGAATTTGCAAAACGAAAAGGAGAACGAGTAAGATGCAAAAGACCGTCGCTGCGCTCCGATCAAGGGGGTGTCCGGCCGGCATCGGAACCGGTGTCCGATTAAAAACGGAATCGGTGTCCGGAAAAAATCGGAACACGTGTCCGATTAAAATCGGAACAGGTGTCCGGATTCATCGGAATACGCAAGCACACCCGCCAAAGCCCATTTGCTAAATTTCATTTCGGAATCCCCTTCAAATTAAGCCGGCTCAACGCCTAGCCAGAAAAAACGATTCTATATGCTACCAGAGTGGCA
>CAZETM010001151.1:0-2915 GCA_964514885.1 uncultured Polyangium sp.
CCGACGATGTACATGCATGAGCAATCGAATTTCTCGTGCGTGTCTCTTGGGCCTGGTCATCGTTGGTTTTTCTGCATTCGCGGCGCCTGCATTGGCGGCGCCCGAACTGGATGACGATCCTCCGTGGGCATTATCGCAGGGTCTCGTCGATCCTGAGCCGCAGAATGACTTGTGGGTCGATGGAGCATCGACGGGTTCGCTTTGGGTGTCGGTGCAGGCGACGTTTGTCCAGACAGACGATGGTCGTCACGACTTTGCGGCGATGGCAATGCTTGGAGTGCCGCTCGAAAGGCTTGGTCGAGCGCGTGATCGGTATTTGCGTGTAGCGGAGACAGCGACGTTACCGTTGCCGCGTGGTCCATCGGAGGTGCCGGCGTCGCCATTGCCGCCGCCGAGTGATCGAGTCGAATTCGAGGTGATTGTATCTCCGAATATGGCGCGGGCGGCGATAGCAGCGGCGATGGCGCATGCGCGTATCGAGGAACGGACGGCGCGAGTGGATCGGCTGGCGGCGCGGGCGCGTTCGTCGGCGTTATTGCCGGAATTGCGATTGCGGGTGACGCGTCAGCTCGACGATGCGCAGGTGTTATCGCCGACGGAATACGATCCGGATCGGGTGACGGCGACGGTGAAAGCGAGTTTATGGCTCGAGGCGCGGGCGACGTTCAAGCTCGACAAACTAGTTTTCGCGGACGAAGAAGTGACGCTGGAACGATTGCGAGAAGATCGAGCGGAGGCGGCGGCGAAGCTTCGGGAACGAGTGCTCGAAACGTTATTTGCGTGGCAGCGAGCGAAGACGAATCGAGACGATGCGGCATTGGAGCCTGAAGCGAGAATGAAAGCGGCATTCGCGGTGGTCGAGGCGGAGGTGACGCTGGACGTGCTGACGGGCGGTTGGTTTTCGAGGTGGAAGGCGGGTAGGAAGTCCGAATGAGGTAATGGGGGTGGAGGTACCTGCCAAACGCAGCCATGCTTGGACGCTCTGACGCTGACCGTGGGCGTGGACGCGCAGGCTATACGTTCCGACGTGGGGGGACGAATTTTGTGTCCTACACTCTGGCCAACGCAATGATCGCGCTCGGCGCACGAGCGACACACCAACGGATGCTGCCCTCGACAATCGGCTTGCTTCACGGCTACCATTTGGTTTAGGGTCGAAATAGTAGGGGCTGACTGGTGAGCTGGCGGGAGCAGCATTGAGACATGGCGACGGGAAGTTGGATTCGAAGTCCTCGTTTTGACCTGACGTTCGTGATGGGCGGCGCGTTATTGACGCTTGCGCTGCCGGTGCTGACTTCCCTGCGCCCGGACCTGCTGCCTTTGGTATTCTGGATTTGGCTCGTGTGTTTCGAGGGATCGCACTTTTGGGCCACGTTCAGCCGCACGTACTTTGATACGCGCTTTCGCGACGACAATACCATGTTGCTCTTGGGTAGCCTGGTGTTCTTTATGTTCCCGATGTTGGCCGTCGTGTTGCGAGCGACGACAGGCAGCGCCTTGCCCACCGATCTATATGCTTATTTTATCTTTATCTGGTCGCTTTTCCACAATGCTCGCCAGCATTTCGGATTTGTGACCATTTACGCACGCAAAAGCGGCAATCGCGAACAAGCAATTACTGAGTATCAGCGGGTGATCTATTTGGCCATCGTTGGCGCTCAGATTTACTTCGCAGTGCACTTCAAAACCGAATTGGCCTTGCCTGTCGTCACATTTCAAAAATGGCCGGCAGCAATTCGAGCAATTTTCACCTATGGCCCCGTGGCCATTACGACGACTGCTGCGGTATGGCTCGCGGTGCTTGCTCGTCGATCTTATGTCGAGTCTGGCAAAGCATCGCTCGTGCCTGCGTTGTACACGACCGTTTGCCTCGTGTTTTACACGGTCATGTTTTATGTTGTAGCGCCACGGGAGCCATTCTTCGCCAGCCCCGCCAATGGAGCGCAGAGGCTCATGCTTATCGCGGTCATGAATTCGCTATTTCACAATATCCAATACCACGCGATTGTTTGGCACTATTCGGACAAACGGTATCGAAGTGACCAACGATTCGGTTGGGCAGCACGTTTCAATCGTTCGACCGCAAATTATGTCGGCATTTCCCTGCTCATGGGCGCCGCGTTCGGAGTCATCGTCTGGAACATGCATGATTGGCCATGGATCACGGGGGGATACACTTCAGGAACTGCCTTCCCCGCGATCCCATACATTTTTTTCTTTGGCATCATCGGTCACCACTTTTATCTGGATCAGCGGATTTGGCGTCCCAGTAAGCAGGAGGATCTTCGGCAATATTTGGGACTTTCGCCAGTTGCTTGAGTGGCCACGAGAAGCCGTCACGAGGTGCCTAGGAAAAATCGCCCGGCACCGAATACCGCTCGACCAGCATGGGGCCAAGACCCCGTAGCAAAGTGATGTCGCGGCGGCGATGGTCGGTCCCTGCGCGGCCCCAAGGAGCGGCAAACGGGGCGTTTGGCAGGAAAAGGTGGCCACCGTCGGCGCCTTGGTGTACCGCCCCGCTTTTCTTGAGGCCGTTCCGCGCCGTTTGTCCCGACAGCGGATTGGTCTTCGAGAACTCATCCAGTTCGATGAACAAACGATGAAGCTGTTGCTCTTTGCGTATCTATCGCACAGCCAGGCATTTTACTTGATGAGCGAAAAAGTGTCACGGAGGGCAACTACGAAAACGCGGTGGAACGGCGCCGTCCTACAAGTTACAGTTGCTTGCACCACAACTCGTCGGTTGTGCCTGCCAAGTACAACCATAAGTCGACCTATCGAGAATATCACAGCCCCCTTTTTTGTGTCGTCCCAGGCCAGAAGCGTGGCGCTTACCAAAAATACCCTATTGATTCGTTGCCGCGGCTTGCGCGAGCGCATCAGCCACGAGTTTCACCCACGCCTGTTTGCCATCA
>CAZETM010001152.1:0-2905 GCA_964514885.1 uncultured Polyangium sp.
GGGAGGGCGGGCGCGGGCTCGGGCTGGCGCTGCTCGCGGCTGGGGTGGTGTGGGCGGTGGGGTAGATCGGGTGGCGGCCGGCCGCGCAAACCCCCACCGCACGGGAGCCGTCTCGCGCGTCAGTGCCATCACGGAGTCCGCTTCGGCCGCCCGGTTGACTGGCGTCATAGAGAGGGCACTGCGTTGCCCTTTTTCATTCTATCCGCCTACGCGGGTAACAGGCGCAAGACTTGCCCACCTCCTCCGGGCGGCAACCGCCCTGAAATCAACAAGCCTACGACAATTCCGATTACGAACATCGTCAAAGGGTCCTAGGAGTACGGTGTGTAAAACCCTACGCGAATTCTGAACGCGTGTACCCGGCCCCCAGTTAAACCGGAACACCTGCACAGATTTTCGCGCAGTTTGCTCCCAATCTATGCGGCAGCGTAACAGGCCGCGTGTGCAAACTTGCTTTAGTGGTGGTTGTCGCCCAGTTTTTTGCCAATGCCGCGGGAGCTGATAAAGCTACCCTCGTGATTACACCGGTCGTCCCTCCCGCGCTCGTTCGTGCTATCGCCGAAGGTCGTTGCGTTGCGTTTCTCGGTGCTGGCATGTCGCGACCCGATGCGCCCGATTGGCCCGGGCTGTTGCGCGAACTCGCCACGGCGTTGCCGAAATCCTCCCTGCATGCGCAGGCCGCGCTGGAGATACTCGCCAACCCGCAGCTCCAAGCGAGCGACCTCGAGGCAAGTGCGCAATTGCTCCGTGATGCTTTTTCGGATGATGCGTCGTTCGAGCGCGCGGTACATCATGTTCTTGGCAAAGTTGCGCCTCACAAAACGGCGGAGCGATATCGGCTCTTACGAGAGATTCCGTTCGAATCTATTCTCACGACGAATTTCGACAACCTCATCCAAGGGGCATCCCCTGAAACTCGGATCTATGGGCAATTGCTCCGTGGCCGAGCGAGTGGCCGACGCCACTGGCAATTTTCGCCCAACGGTGCGCCGCACGTCATCAAATTGCATGGTGACGCGAATGGCTCGGTTGTCGATAACCCCGTCGTCCTCGCCCGTTCGGATTATCGACGGCGCCTGTATCAAGATGGTCGTTATTCGAACTTTCTCCGTACCGTCTTCGCCACGCGAACGCTTCTTTTCCTTGGTGTTTCGTTTACGGATGCATACCTGAACGAATTGCGTTCCGAAGTGCTCGCTCTGGTGCACGACGAGCGAAGCGCAGGCGACGAACCAATAGGTTATGCAATCATGCCCGATCGCCCGCAAGCTTGGTGCGACTTCATGCGGCGACACGATGGCATCGAGATTCTCCGCTACGAAACCGTAACAGATCCCGGGCACTCTGGGTTCAATGCGTGGCTCGAACGTATTCATGCCGAGACTGCATCGGGACCGCGCGTCGCTCGGTTGCTTCGGGCAAGTGCTGCTCGTGAGGGCACGAATGCTCAAATTGTCTGGGCAGACCGGAAGCCAACGAATAACGCCGGTCCTCAGGTCGACGAAATGCGCCGTGGCGGGGTCGATATCGTGCAGCTTGTGGATCCTCGCAATCTTCGGGAACACGAGCATGGGCGAGCTGCACTGATAATTACGTCGTTCGATCGTTCGACGACTCCGAGCTTGTTCGACGATTTCATGGATCGCATGAATGGTTGGAGCACGCGGCCGCCGGTGGTCGTATTCACCTCATTCCGCAATGCCACCGAAAGGCGCGGTTACTGTTTGCGGCGCGGGGCCATCGACGTATGTAGCGAATGGGGAGCGTTGTTCGACATCATTGAAAGACTGTTTCGCGAGTAGCCATGTCGAACTCGCGCAAACAGACACCGGATGTCGGTTGCTCGTGCCCGGTTACGTCGTCGAGCTGCGCGACCATCCGATCGGTCAGCTCAACGAACCGTACGTCGTTACGCGTGTCGAACGTGGGCCGGCTCCGGTTGGGGCTCGCAGTTCATCCCGCGCATCGGCATGGAAGTGCTCGTCTCGTTCCTCGGTGGCGATCCCGATCGTCCCGTTGTGCTCGGCTCGCTTGTGAACGCAACGCACCCGCATCCGTTCGCGCTTCCGTCAGCGACGCGTTCAGGCATCCGCACCTCGAGCACACCCGCGGCGCATGGATACAACGAGCTGTCGTTCGAAGACGCTGCCGGCGCCGAAGAAGTGTTCATGCGTGCCGAGCGAGACCTTCGCGAGAACGTACAAAACGATCGCATCACAGACGTTGGTCGCGACAGAGACACGCGAGTCGCACGTGATGATCACGCTTCGATCGAAGGACTTCGCGTCACGCGCGTTCAAGGCGACGACATTCTTGCCGTGCAAGGAAATCTGTCGGTGAACGTGCACGGCGGCACGAGCGTGAACGTCTCAGGCAACACGAAAGCCGTTGCTGAAGGCGATCACGAAATTGTGTCCACGGGCTGCGTGATGGTTGACGCGGGCGGAGGTGTTCGTCTCGGCAGCGAAGGGTTTATCTCGTTGCGCGTCGACCACGAAGCCAACGACGGTGATGTCTCGATCGACGTCGCAGGCTCGTCGAAAGTGATGGCTACGCGTGAGGTGCTGGTTCGTGGAGACGAACGCGTGCGGCTGTTCGTGCACGATCTGCATGGCGATCGTCCGTTCGAGCCTCGGCGCGCAGCGCGCATGCGAGCGCGGCTTTTCGAGGCAGTTTCGTACTTGGATCCGCAGGGCACGGAGCGAGGAGATCGTTATCGTTTGGCCAACGATCTTGCAGCGCGTTTTGCGGGCATGCTGGACGAGCGTTTCGCGCGGCAGGGTCGATTCGAGCAGCTTTTGCGGGTGCTGCGACGGTTTTACTCGGCCGGTCAGTGTGAGAAGTTCAACCTGGCGAGGGCGGCGTGACCGCGAGTTTTTCGACGACTACTTTCTTCGAGTGCGCG
>CAZETM010001153.1:0-2900 GCA_964514885.1 uncultured Polyangium sp.
GGGTTTGAAGCTCGAAGAGATCACCGGCGGCGCAAGCCTCGAAGGCGTCGAGCCGTCCAGCGTCGTCACCGTCGTTGCCGCAATCCCGATTCCGCCAAGTTCGCTCCAGCTCGTCTACCGGCTGCCCGACGGCGCCCTCCGTGAACGCCTCCTGACCCGCGCAGACGAGGCTTCGCTGCGGGAGGCGACCGTTTTGCGCCCGTGGTCATTCGATGGTGATGGCGCCGCGTTTCAACTGACCGCAGAAGCCAAACGCATCGATTTCGCTTTCCTCTTCGACCCGATGATGGCCGTGCACACCTCCGTGGTGCAGCCATTGCCGCATCAAATCACGGCCGTTTACGAGGCGATGTTGCCCCGGCAGCCGCTCCGTTTCGTGCTCGCCGACGATCCGGGCGCGGGCAAGACCATCATGGCCGGCCTGTATATCCAGGAACTCGTCATGCGCGCGGATGCGCATCGAGTGCTGATTGTGGCGCCCGGAAGCCTCGTCGAGCAATGGCGCGAAGAACTCTTCGAGAAGTTCGGTCTCGAATTTCGCGTGTACTCGAAAGAACTCGAAGTCGCCTCACCCAGTGGTAACGCATTCGAGGATCACGGGCATCTCATCGTACGTCTCGACCAGCTATCTCGCGCCGAAGAATTGCATGACAAAGTCTGTGCGACCCAATGGGATTTGGTCGTTTTCGATGAAGCACACAAGCTTTCAGCTCATTACATGGGCCAGAAAATCGAAAAGACGGATCGCTACAAACTGGCCGAAAAGCTAGGCGCAGCCACTCGCCATCTGCTGCTCATGACCGCAACGCCGCACAATGGCAAAGAGGAAGATTTTCAGCTTTTCCTCGGGCTGCTCGACTCGGACAGGTTTTACGGCAAATTTCGCGACGGCGCGCATGAAGTCGATACGTCCGACATCATGCGCCGCATGGTCAAAGAAGACCTCGTCCGGTTCGATGGTAAACCACTTTTCCCAGAACGACGCGCATACACAGTCAATTACAAGCTTTCGGACCTGGAAAATAAACTCTACGAAATCGTCACCACGTACGTTCGCGACCAGATGGACGCCGCGGATAAACTGGACGGCAAACGTCGCGGCTCGGTCGGTTTCGCACTTACGACGCTTCAGCGCCGGCTCGCGTCGAGTCCCGAAGCCATTTATCAATCGCTGCGTCGCCGTCATGCGCGGCTCGAACGACGTCTTCAGGACGAAAAGCAAACGTCGCGGGGTAACTTTTTCGATGCCAACGCCATTACCGTTCCCGAAGACGAAGACGAACTTGGCGCGGCTGAACAAGAAAGTCTCGAAGAAGTTCTCGTCGACGATGCCTCGGCCGCAAATACGGTGAGGCAGCTCGAGATCGAGGTCCTCCATCTCCAGGCACTCGTCATCCGTGCGCTCGACGTCGTGAATGCTGGGCAGGATCGAAAGTGGGACGAGCTGTCCAAGATTCTACAGAACAATCCTGAAATGAAGGATGCCAGCGGCCGGCTGCGCAAGATCATCATCTTCACCGAGCACCGCGACACGCTGCATTACCTTCATAAAAAAATCACCGCCGTCGTTGGAAGTGAAGACGCTGTCGTCACGATCCATGGCGGCACGGATCGGCAAGAACGACGCGTAATCGAAGCGAATTTCCGTTCCGATCCCGACGTCTGCGTGCTCATTGCGACGGACGCCGCGGGCGAAGGCGTGAATCTCCAGCGAGCGCATTTGATGGTCAATTATGACCTGCCCTGGAATCCGAATCGATTGGAACAACGATTCGGGCGTATTCACCGCATTGGCCAAGAAGAAGTTTGTCACCTGTGGAACTTGGTCGCGAAGGAAACCCGCGAAGGCGCCGTGTACCATCGGCTGCTCGAAAAGATCATCGCGCAAAACAAGGCTCTGCGAGGCCGCGTTTTCGATGTTCTCGGTAAAGTCTTCGAGGACGACAGTTTGAAAGGTTTGCTGCTCGAAGCCATTCGTTATGGTGAACAACCAGAAACTCGGGCCAAACTCGAGCAAAAGGTGGATCATGCGCTCGATACCGAGCATCTGAAAAAGATCCTCGATCAGAATGCGCTCTCCGAGGGGGCGATGAGCCCGGAGCGAATCTTCGCGGTCAAAGAGGAAATGGACAAAGCCGAAGCTCGACGCCTTCAGCCGTTTTTCATTCGGTCCTTTTTTGCCAAGGCGTTCGAAGGTCTCGGGGGGTCGATACATCCGCGTGAATTGGGCCGGTTCGAGATTACGTACGTGCCCACGTCCATCCGGGAACGTGACCGGCGAATTACCGGACGCAATCGGCGTGAAACGACGCCCGTGGTGAAGCGGTACGAGCGCGTATGTTTCACGAAGGAAGCCGTGCGGCCGGAAAAACCAGGGTTGGCACGTGCAGCGATGATCCATCCGGGTCATCCATTGATGATGTCCGTGACCGACTTGATCCTCGAACAACACGAGAATCTTTTGCGTCAAGGCGCGGTGCTGGTGGATCCCGTGGACGAGGGGGACGAGCCGCATTTGCTCTTTTTGCTGACGCACGAAATCAAATCGGGGCATGGACAGGTCATTTCGAAGCGCTTGCAATTCGTCCGCGTGGCTTCGGATGGAAGCGCTTGTTTTGCCGGCTGGGCGCCGCATTTGGACCTCGAGCCGCTGGATGGGGCGGATCGGCCACGTATTCGTTCGTTGCTGGATGCGCCGTGGATTCGTGCGGATCTCGAACAGAAGGCGCTCACGTTGGCCGCGTCGTCGCTCGTGCCGGAGCATTATCAAGAAGTGGCAGCGCGGCGTATCGCGCACGTCGACAAGACGCTCGCGGCGGTGAATGAGCGGCTTAGGAAAGAGATCGATTTTCAAACGGATCGCTGGATGAAGTTGCGGGACGATCAGAAGGCTGGGAAGG
>CAZETM010001154.1:0-2896 GCA_964514885.1 uncultured Polyangium sp.
CAAGAAGGTAAAGAAGCTCGTTTCAGCGTCTTCTTTCGTTCTCAAGGGCTCTGGCTGGTACCAGACGGATATTGCGCGTAAGGAAAAGGCTGTCAAAGAGAAGGCTTCGGGCAAGACAAAGGAAGCGCCCGCCGAAACGGCCCCCGCCCCGAGCGTTCCGGCCGTGAGCGCCACCTAGCCCGGATTATTCATCAAATTAAAACACTCTGTCATAGTTGGCCCGCTTCTTGCTAGGTAAATGGTTGTCGAAGCCTTACCCAAACGAGGAGAGCGCAAAATGACAGAGTGTCAAAATCGGCAGTTGCTTTTTACTATAACGCGCAAGCCCGTTTGCGTCGACTTTTCGGGCGGTGACCTTACCAGCGATGCTGGTGTTCTTTTGCTTGCCGCCGCCGATCGCAAGCTCGATCTTTGTGAGAGAATTGCCGCGACGATTCCTGACGCTCGTGTCTCCGGGCGGTCGCTGCACGAGCATTTGGACATGATCCGGCAACGCGTCTATTCGATCGGTCTCGGGTATGAAGACTGTAACGACGCCGACGATATGCGCAGCGATCCCGCTTTGAAGCTTGCCTGCGCTCGGCTGCCAATGTCGCATGAAGATCTCGCCAGTCAACCGACGTTGAGCCGGCTGGAGAATCGCGTCGACGGCCCCACCCTGCTGAATCTGCATCGCCTTATGCTGGATGTGTTTCTGCAAAGACAGTTGGCCCTCCACGGCGGGCGTCTGCCCAGAAGCATGACCCTGGACCTCGACAGCACATGCGATCCGACCCATGGGCAACAAGCATTTTCGTTTTTCAATGGGCACTACGACACGCACATGTACCACCCCATCGTTTGTACGGTAGGCCAGGAGTTACTCGGCGTTTGCCTCCGTCCTGGCAATGTCGGAGCGTCGGCTGGCGTACTGAATTGGTTGCCCTATGTGCTGGCGCGCCTGCGCGAGCTGCGCCCCGGAATCAAGATTCGCATCCGTGGTGACGCCGGCTTTGCCGCGCCCGAAATGTATTCGTTTTGCGAGAAGAATGGCTGCACGTATGTGATCGGACTGGGCGGGAACAAGGTCCTTGACGCCAAGAGCGCGCCGCTACTCCAAGTCGCGAAGCGTGAATTCGAGAAGACGGGCTGTGAACAGAAACTCTTCTGTACGTTCCTCTACCGGGCCGGCACCTGGAATCGGCAACGCCAGGTCGTCGTAAAAGTGGAAGTGAACCAGCTGGGAAGCAACGTCCGGTACGTTGTTCACGACTTGGGGAAAATGCAGCCCGAGCGCGTCTACAGCAAGGAATACTGTGGTCGCGGATCAATGGAAAACAACATCAAGGACCTCAAGAACGCGCTGGCCGCAGACCGCCTGAGTTGCTCCCGCTTTGATGCCAATGCTTTCCGAATCCTCCTGCACGGATTCGCGTACCAGCTCATGAGCGAAGTACGAAGTTCACTCATGAAAACCGAATTCGAAACCGCACAGTTCGACACGATCCGGCTGAAGCTCTTCAAAGTCGCCGCCTTGGTCGAGGAAACGGCGCGCCTGACATGGGTCCGCGTAAACACGGTGTTTCCACGTCAAGAAGTCTTCGCATCGGCGCTCGCGATCCTCGCAGCAACGCCATAGCGAAAACGCGGCGCGCGAGCGCTGCACTATGAAAACAATGTTTGCGTACCTCGCATTAGATGCGGGCTGACACCCGTGTGCAAACGAAGCCGGCAACCGTGGCAAAATCGGCTACGCTCGCTCAAATGACCGCCTGAAATCCGCACCATCACCGAAAAACAAGCGTTCCTCGCATGCGTTGCGCGCGCGTGTGCGAAATAGCTATCACGCAGTGCTATATTACGGCGCCGATTGCGAGTTTTGATGAATAATCCGGGCTAGCTGCTCGAAAACGTGGCCCCAAGGGTCCAGAGCCGGCTGTACGCAAAGCTCAGGACGAGTTGAAGCGTGTGCAGAAGGAGAACGAGCGCCTGAGGCGTGAGCTTGAGTACGCCAAATTGTTGCTCGATATCCAAAAAAAAGCCTCCGAGATTCTGGGGATCCACCTGAAGAGCCCCGACGACGAAAGGAGCGACTCATGAACGCTGCCCATGAAATCGCACCTAAAGTCGGCATCGAACCAGCGTGTGAAGCGCTTGCTGTCTCGCGGGCCACGTACTACCGCCGGTATGCGGAGCTGCGGCCCGCGGCGCAAGCGAAGTCGCGGGCACCGCAGCCGCGGGCGCTTGCTGAGGATGAAAGGCAGGCCGTCATCGACGAGCTTGACTCGCCGCGCTTCCGAGACAAAGCTCCCGCCGAGGTCTACGCGACGCTGCTGGACGAAGGCAAGTACCTTTGCTCAGAACGGTCGATGTATCGCATCCTCGACGCAATCGACGAAGTGAAGGAGCGGCGGAACCAGCTCCAGCACCCTCCTTACAAGGCACCGGAGCTCTTGGCCACAGGCCCCAACCAGGTGTGGTCCTGGGACATCACGAAACTCCTCGGCCCGGTCAAGTGGACGTACTTTTACCTCTACGTGATTCTCGATATCTACAGCCGTTACGTGGTCGGTTGGATGGTCGCGGAGCGTGAAAGCGCATCACTCGCTGAGGCCCTGATTGCCGAGGCGTGCGCCAACCAAGGCATCCAGAAGGGGCAGCTCACGCTGCACTCGGATCGCGGCAGCGCCATGACATCGAAGCCGGTCGCTCTGCTCCTGGCCGATCTCGGTGTGGTCAAGAGCCACAGCCGCCCCTACGTGTCGGACGACAACCCGTACTCCGAGAGCCAGTTCAAGACTCTCAAGTATCGGCCAGCAATGCCTGAACGGCTTCATTCATTGCAGGAGGCGCGCAAATGCGCCCGAGCGCTCATGGAATGGTACAACAACGAACACCGCCACGTAGGCATCGGCCT
>CAZETM010001155.1:0-2892 GCA_964514885.1 uncultured Polyangium sp.
CGCCGACCGGCTGGCCATGTGGGGCTTGCTCCGAAGCGGGCGGCTCCAGTACTGGTGCGACGACAAAGAGACCGTTTCAGCCGTGGCGGAGTGGGCCCGGAAGGAGGCCCCTACCCACGCGATCATCGACGCAGTGGTCGATCGGAGGCTAAGAGGCCCCACGGAGTTCACGCGTGCCGAGCTCGAGACGCTCCGTCTCCCCGCGTTCATGCCGGAGGACTTGGTCTACGCTCAACACATGCTTCAGGAGGTCGGCATCACCTGGCCCGGCTCGCCCGAGCTTCCCCCCGCGCCCCCACGTCTCAACCCCTTCACGGACAAACCATTTGTGCGGCCGGATCACGCGTACCTCATCCGCTGTTTCGGACCCGTCCAGTTCAACCGCGACTCCATCGTCCGCGCCGCCCTCCGCGCCTACGTTGAAACCATTCTCGCGCCGCTCGATCCGCTGGCGCGCCATACGCTGATGGCCTGCAACGTGCCGAAATGGACGGGCGACCCAATGCGGGGCGCGTTCTTCAACGGCGACGGCTGCGGAGACTACGACGTCGTCGCGTGGACCGAAGCCGGCGTCGTCGGCCTCGCGTACAAACGCGGTCACGCGGGCATCGAGCAGCTCGGCACAGCGTTGCCAGGCCTTCCCGACGAGCTGTTATCAGCGCTCGAAATGGCCGCCGGGCTGCTTGAAGTGGGCGCGCATGGGGCGAAGCTGGCGACCATCGGCTTTTGGTTACACGGCGATCGCACCGCGGGCACGCTCTTCGACGACCCAACCTTACCGGGCGCACGTCGACTCGTCGTATGGGGCCAGCTCGATCGGATCGTCCCGTGGGATACGGTCGACAAAACGGGAACGGGGCGGCTCCCCCTGCTGGGTGATCGAGATCTCGCGGCGCTTGCAATCACACTTGCCCGCACGACAGCATTACCAATCCACGCGATCATCGATGCAGTGACCACACGCGCCCTGAAAGGCCCTACGGAACTCACGACCGACGAGCTCGCGACGCTGCTGCCCACTCCGCCCGAGCCGGAGCGATTGCGTGATGCTCAGCAACTGCTTCGGAAGGTGGGCATTACCTGGCCTGGTTTGCGGGAGTAGCCGCCGATCAAGCTAACTGGTTTGCTTTCTCTTGATGAGGATTCGCGAAGCGCGTTGACGCGTCAGCGGGCGCAGAACGGATGGCGTTGACGTCAATCAACGTCGGTTGGTCCGTGCAAACGTCCTCAGTTTTCATCTCCACGAGCATAAAGATGGACTTATCCTTGCACCTTCGTCTACGGTGTAACTGGTTTTCAAGAACGGAACGCTTTTTATGAATACGCCCCACGAGCGCCTCGAATTGCTTCTTGCCTACCCCGACGGTGCTCCGGTAATCAGCGACGGGTTACCCGAAGACGTTGCTGCGTTAGGACCCAAGCCCAAGAAAGCCGTACGAGGCGACGATTCTCCCTTGAAGCGGCGTCATGACGCACATCCGAACGACCTGCCATTGCAACGCTGGGGTCTCGTGGTTCCTCGAGGTGATGAAGGGGATCGAATGCTCGAAGCGGTTTCGCCGCTCATTCGATTGCGCGAAGAGGAACAAGGCGCCAAAGCTCGCATCTATCGCGTCCCGCCCGATATGGACGCAAAGTCGGCAGTACGTTGGAAAGACGAAATCTACTGGGCAGAAAACGTGTCCGAAGCAGAACGGCCGCTGTATCTAATGATGCTCGGGGATTTGCACCAGACCTCGATCGAGCTTCAGCAATCGATAGCCAACGGGTGTCTCGTCGGACGCGTGCATTTCGCGAACGAAACAGGTGATACGAGCCTCGACGGGTATGCGGCGTATGCGGAGAAAGTCGTGCGTTTCGCTCGAAGTGGCACGAAGGAATCCTCGCCGAATCTGCTGTTTTACACTGCGCGGGACGGCACTCGGGCCACGCAGATCGGGGAAACAAAACTCGTGGCTCCGAGTTTCGAGGCTTCGGAGAAGGCAAAAGAAGCCGGTACGTTGCCTGCCGCCGATGTGCGATCCACTTCGGCGAAAACTGTCGACGAATTTCTGGCCATGGGGGCGTCGTCGCATCCGTCGGTCCTGTTTTCAGTGAGCCACGGACTCGGAGCGCCACGGGACGGGTGGAAAACGAAGGAAGAACAATGGGCGCAGCAGGGCGCAATGTGCATGGAGCGTAACGAAATTCTAAGCGCCGAGCGTATGCGAGGGCAAACGTTCTTGCCGGGCGGAATATGGTTTTTCCTGGCGTGCTTCGGGGCAGGGACGCCGTCATCGAGCGTGTACCAAACGTGGCTCGAACTTCTCGCGAAGAGTGGCGCATACTTGGGCAAACCCGGGGCCGTGTTACAGAGTCTTCCATCACCGGGTGAGCGGCCATTCGTCGCTGCATTGCCGCAAGCGGCGCTGGCGAATCCTGCCGGGCCGCTCGCGGTCATCGGGCACGTGGATCTCGCGTGGAGTTACGGATTTTCGGGTGGTAACATGTTTTCGGAAAGTCGCGCATTACGATTCTCGTCGGTACTCGACGCGATGGTGCAGGGCAGTCGCGCTGGCGTCGCGCTGGACGCGCTGACGCGGTTTTACCGAGAGACGAATGACGCACTCATGGCGCACTTTCAGCTCGAAGCGGGCGAACAGGGGGCAAACCCCGAGTCCGTCGCGGATCGGGTCGAACGTGGGCAGTTGTGGATGCTTCGTAATGATCTCCGCGGATACGTCCTTTTGGGCGATCCGGCCGCTAGGTTGCCGCTTCGACAGAATGTGGTTGGCGTGCCCGACCCTTCGATTGCCGTCTCGAATTCCTCCGTGACCGTCCCGAGCAACGCGAAAGAGGCTGCGGTGCAGGCGATGATCCAAGGCGACGAGGCTCCGCGGGCGATTGCGCTTC
>CAZETM010001156.1:0-2892 GCA_964514885.1 uncultured Polyangium sp.
AGCTCGCGATGTTATCGAGCACCGACCAATCGCATCCGCATTATTGGGCAAGCTTCATCGTTTCCGGTGACGATCGCTCGATGGAGGGTCAACGCGTAGATCCGTCGTTTGCTCGCGTGAATCGTACCGGCGGATGCGGTGCATGCGAAGTCGCCGGCTCGACAAGCGGCGACGATGAACGTTGGGGCTTTCTCGCATTGGGCGTGGGTGTAGCAATCTCTGCGAGACGGCGCCAGCGCTCTTCACTCCGGCAACACCGCCGCCCGCAAAGCCTCGCGTAAACTCTTCGCCGAATCGGCATCCCGCGGCACCGCCAGCAAATCGTAGATTCGACACTCCTTCGCGCTTGCCAAACAAAGCAGCCCCCGCTCCACAGCGTCTGGTTTTGCTCGGTCATACGCAGGGTCCGCGTCCGTTGGCATCGCGCTATACGCTGCCACCACCGATTCCACCGCCGAATCGATATACGTCCCATTGCCTCGACGCTTCTCCGCGACCCAAACGAATAACTTCGCCCGTACTTTTTGCCCCGGCTTCGCATCCGCCTCCAGCTTGCCGACATCCTCCAGCGTCTTCTTCACCAATTCGTCCGGCGAGATCTCCTTAAACCGGTGGAGCCGCACCTCAACTCTGCCCAAAAGAGCCTCGTAATCCTTTTGCAAATCCCAAGAATGAGCGTAATCCTCTTCCGCGGACTTCCAATCCTTCCCCTCCGCCCAATACCCTGCGCGAGCGCCGATAATACGCGCCCGATACAGAATGTCGCATTCCGGATCGTCCCGCTTCGCTACAACACGAAGCTCCGTCTTCACTGTGTCCGTGAGCCCATTGCCATGGACGCTCAAACATGCCGCGATTTCCGTCGCCATCATGCTTTGGACCGGCAACGCCACGTCCGTGAGTCCTTTCAATACCTGCATCGCAGCCGCGGTATCGCCATTCTCGCAAGCCGATAAACCATTTTTGCGTAACGCCTTGAGTTGTGCCCGTTCGTCTTCTTCCACCGGGGCAGGTTTGTCGGCCATAAAAGGCGCAAGCAGCTTCTTGCATTCGTCGTTCAGGCAACGTGGCTCGAGTTTTTCGGCATCACCTTCGAATGGGAAACAATTCGTCGCCCCTATCTTCAAAAACATCGTCACGATCGCGATACCCAAAGCATCATCGGCTACCGATTCGTTGCAGCGCAGCCGCGTTTCATCAATCGGCCGCTTGTCTGCCACACGGGCCAGCTCGCGGAGCAACGGCGAAAGCGCCTCCGCTGCGCCCGCTCGAAACACCTCGATGCTCGGCAAACCACGCGCCACGAGATCATGCTTTGCCAGGTCTTTCAGCGGATACACCTGCGCAACGCCCGTTTCATTCACCGCGACGAGTACCGAAGCGCCCGCATCAATCGCTTTGGCCCGCAAAATCTCGTCGTCGTCCCCCATTCCGCGATTTCGACAAACGACCAGCGGCTCTCCATCGCGTGACACATCATGAAGCGTCGAGCATAACGCATCGGTCGCGCTCCGACCTGGCGCTGCGAAAAACCCTGGGCCAACCACGACAATCACACCTTTCGCCGGTCCCATCATGGGCAAACGGAGCGGGGCGACAAGCCACACGACTGCTATCACGAACCATGTCGCGAAAAGCCCTGCCATCACCCGCCAAGGTTTTCTTCGCGCTGCTGGTGGGGGCACCTCAGCCGGTGCGAGGCCTGCACCCGTTATGGTTTTTCCCGCGCTATCATCCGCCGCCAAACCTTTGGGGGCGCCCAAAAAACGCACCTGATCAGGATCAACGCCTTCCCGACAATGAAGCTCCGGCACGTCGGCATCGGGGCAATTGCAAATGTTGATGGTGTTCTTCCCGAGTTCGAAAGCTTTCTTGACAGTCAAACCTCGTGCGAGCGCTCGGTAAAACCCGACCGAGAACGCAATCGCCGACTCGTCCTGGATGGCCCGCTTCATTCCAATGACGCAATCGACGTGCGTGGCGATGGCCTTTGCCTGAGCCGACGAAAAACAAGCGTTGAGCACAACGCACCGTTGCGACTTCAGAATCGCAAAGAGGCCCGTCAATGCCTCGGTAGAGACAGACGCTGAAGTGCCTTGGTGGCTCTCGAGGAGAATCGCGCTCTCCGCCGCCGCGTTCTCGACGATGAGCGGGTCATCCGACTCGTCGAATTCCCGGGTCCGGCCGCTGGCTGGCCCCGCACGCACCTGTAGCTGCATGCCGTGGCCACTAAAGTGGACGACGTCAGGCCGCTGGTCGAGCAAGAGACGGCTCAGGTCCACCGGACGAACTGCAAGCTCGGCATGAACTTCGATGTCCGCTCGATCCTTCGCGCGTTCGATTTCGTCCTTCACGTCGCGCAGCTCGGCGGGGAGTCGCAATCGCGAAGTATCCAGCCCGTTGGCGCCAAGAAATAAGATCTTCATGGGTTCGCGGCGCCTTCAACGTGGGGAATCACGAAACGATCATCGGTGATTTCACTTCGTTGTTCAAGTTTTTGCATCCACTTTCACCGTGACAGACCCAAAGGCTCCGTGTATCTTCGGCGAACAATGGCTTCCCTCCTCGACAAACCTCGCACCATCACGAGCCTTTTGCTCGCGTCTACCGTCCTGTCGCTACTCGGCTGCCCGCCTGTCGTCCAGCCACCGACTGGGAAGCCGACGACGTTTGGTCAGGTCCTGGACTGGACGCTTGGCCGCCAACACCTCGCGTCGACGGCGTCGCCCGCGAGTCCCTCCGCGATCGCGTGGGCGATCACCTCCGTGTTGCCGAACATCGATTCGTAGACGATCAGGGCGCGCATTGCGAAGCCTCCGCTGGAGCGCTGGATCAGGCGAGCAGGTCGGGGGTCCAGGCCGCCACGAGCGCGACCCACAGAAGCAGGAGGTC
>CAZETM010001157.1:0-2890 GCA_964514885.1 uncultured Polyangium sp.
CGGAGCGTTGTAGATGCGTCAAGTGCGAAATTCTGCCTTTGTTTGCCTTAGGCGCCGTGGAGTGGTGTGCCGAGGACAAACTGTGGGGCGCAAACTTGCGTGCAGACGCGCGGAGAATTCCTTGACGCTCCGAACTCAAGCGGCAGCAGTTTGAGACTCGTACTTCGCAAGCGCTCTGTCGATTGTCCAGACGAGCAGGTTGAATGTAGCCCGCGTGATCTGGGGATCGGGCGCTAAATGAATGACAAACTGCCCTTGTAGCGAACCGCTCGGCAATTGCAAATCAATGCGCACCGGGTTGGGAATGAGTCTACCGAGGAATTTTCTTTCATAATCCACCAAGGCTTCGTGAATCGCCTTCCGATCGTAGCTCTTGTCCTCCAGCACGAGGTCGAGTGCAGCCTGCACACGGTTTCCGCCCTTTCTGAGTTCTTCATAACGAAAATCACCTAAACTTCCGGCCTGCGGATCCCGAATGATCTTATCTATATCGCCCCCATGCGTCAGCCCATTGGGATGACGACGGACTACGACATTGACACCTTGGCTCCCGGTTTTTGGGGCACGCAGCCACATGGCGACAATGTACATACTCAGGCCTCCTCTCGTTCGGCATTCCCAGCCACAGTTGATTCAAGATGAAATGGATCGCTATTCCGAGGCAATATGCCGCATGTTCGGAAAACGTACGCTTCGGGGCGCTCGAATGCGGGAATGATCCACGGTCGCCCTTGCGGCTTTTCGGAAGATCTTTCGCGCGATGTATCGGCACAGAGCAAATGCCCTTCGTCTGTGAGTGCGAAAAAGGAAGCTACATGCGACCCAGCCGAGTGGTTCTTCAAGCTCGCGATGATCGCGATGCCCGCACACACGTTCGTGCCGTTTCGGCCGGTCGTCGGTATACAGTACAGGTCCAAAACATGTAGCTCGACAAATTGACGCAAGACCTCCTCGAATGACGGTTCCTTCTCGGGTTCATCCATAGGTTCGTGCTCCAGAACAAGTTTCCACAAGGATGGAAGAGGAGTGCGATCATTCAGTTGAAGGCAATAAGCCGTTCTTGGATCAAAATCCGAGTTGAACGAGAGACCACGTGATGCCGATGCGCTGACAATGCCACGAGCCGCAAAGAAACCTGTAACGATTCGCAAGAAATCTGCGAGTGCAGATGTCGCATCGTTTTCCTTGTAGTCGAAGAAATGTAGTTGGTTTGAGATATATTCGTAGACCGCGACATAGCCGGGGTCCGCGCAATAGATGACGTGAGGTACGGTCGTACTGGTGAGGCTCTCTCCCTTGCACTGGTCGTATGCCGTTTTTGCAGGTTCTTTCTGGACAGCATCTTTGGCACGAATCAGCACTATCGCTCGGAACGCGTCGGGAGCGTGTCCACTCAGGTCGGCTACATGAAGCAAAGCTCCTCGCTTTTTCTCTTTATCTTTCCCCTCTTTATCTTTCCCCTGTTTTTGATTACGCAAAGCATATTCACCGTTGTCAGTGTCTTTGACCTCGATGAATCCCAAAGCATCTCGTCCGGCAACAACTCCGATATCCCCCATTCGATAAAGCGGACATGCATGCAACGAATCGTAAAGAATGACATCTGTCTGTGGAGACACGGCATCGCTCTGAACGCGGTCGACAAAGCTGCCATCGGCACGACACATGAACCCCGAAATGACGCCAACCCGACCAGGCAGTACGGCACGAAGCACTTCCCTTACGCCCATTTCCGCCGCAAGACCCAGCGTCGTGTTCTGGTTCTGCTCGTCGAGAAAATCCCGCATGAAGCTTGCGTGCGCTCGCAGCCGCTGCACGAGCCCGCTTAGGTACATCCGACGTGGATCCGAGATGTTCTTGGTAGTCTTCGCCATGAGTGTCGAGGGGTCGTGAATCCCGCAGCCCGGGACAAGATCGCAGAAGCCAGCGTCACGCGCAAGACTCTGAACGGCTCCTCAGGCTCGTCACCTGGATTGCCTTGGCCCGCCGCCATCAAGCCGCACGCCATCTTCGATGTCAAGCCTCGCCTTCCGTCACCTCCGTATGTCCAAACAGCTTTCTCGACCTCCTCCCGTCCACGCCGGTTACCTTCGCCCACACCTTTTCTCACGGAGAGCGAGCAGACGCCCATTCACGTATATCGAGCGGATTTCGTCTATCGAGGCGCAATGTGCTCAGCGCTCGAAAAGCGACTTCCAGGGCTCGGCAGCATTGGAGCGGATGCCAATGCCGTCCTACGCGCACGACACTCCGAAGCGGGAGCGTAGCCCTGACGCTCTACAAAGCCGAATTGGCACAAGCACGCGAGGCGCAGCTCGGAGCCATCCTGACCACGCTCAAGGACCGCGAGAAGTCGGCGATGTTCACCCTCCCCTGGCGGAAAACTCGGCGCGCGGCAGACGAAACCACCGAATAAGACCCCTCGCCAACGTGCCGATGCTGCCTCAATCGCTTCGGACACCACCGGCAGCGCCGCAAATGCCCTCGCAAACGGTTGAAACGAGCCCGGCAGCTCTGCCGACATGGAAACAAACGCTTGTTGCGCCATCCGGCGATGTGCAGATGCTGCTGCAAGCGTTTGCGACACGATCCGCACATCCGCCGACGCCGCGACCAGGGCTTGCAGCACGCTCCGCAATGCCGCGGATGAAGCCGCAAGAGGTTGCGACATGATCGGCAGCGCCGCGGAAGGCCTTGCAAGCGGTTGCGCTCGCAAACGCTCGTTCAGCTTGCGGGCTGGAGAGCGAGAGGCGCGTCGGCAGTCGATGGATCTCGTTTATGCGCGTGGAAGACGGAAACGCTGCCGTCGCGACGATCACGCGTTTTCCCGAAGTGTCCGACGAAAATCCCGAAGGCAGGCTCGAAGCCGTGCTCGGCGCGCCCGGTGATC
>CAZETM010001158.1:0-2888 GCA_964514885.1 uncultured Polyangium sp.
CCCTAGAGTGGCGCAATTGTTACAAGGGCTACCTCCACCACCTCCAGCGCACCTTCCCCGAGCAGCGCCTCTTCAATGCCCGCCACTTGCACGCACGCGCCCAGCGACAGCACCACGACAAACCCAACCCCCTGCACTCGTTCGCATGACTCGTTTCCTCGACGCATTCACCCCAGCAGGTTTTCGCAACACGCGAAAGTCCGCAAATGCAGTCGTCGAACCTTGCAAAGGTGCCTTACTATTCGTGCAATCTGAATGCATTCTTGACCAAAACCCGACTCCGCACGACCCCCGACACACACGCCAATAGCTCACAGCACGCGCGGGTGGACCAGGGCAAACTCTTGCGCATTTGGCACACAAAAGCCACTCTTGACAACCCACCCATAATTCGATCCGCTGTCATAGTCTGCAAATGTATACTTTGTACTTCACAAATGCTAGACCATTGGCGCCACGTCATGCTTCATGGATTACACAACGGCAGTGTCACTTGCGAAGTACCCGGAAAGCCTGGTACCGTCGACCACTTTCCCGGATTCGCCGTCAGCAATCCCGAGGAGCACGACGATGCAGCCAGCAGTGCAACAAGGCCAAGTTTTGTTGGGCAAGTACCAGGTCGAACGAGTGCTCGGCGAAGGCGGCATGGGCATCGTTCTTGCCGCTCGACATATTCACCTGAACGAATTGTTCGCCATCAAGATGATGCTGCCGGCGGCGCTGGCACACAAAGATGCGGTGGAGCGATTCCTGCGTGAAGCACGCGCGGCAGCTCGGCTGAAGGGCGAGCACGTCGCGCGCGTACACGACGTCGGAAGCCTCGAAAACGGCGCGCCGTACATGGTGATGGAGCACCTGAATGGCAATGACCTCAAGGCTCATCTGCAAAAGCAAGGTGTATTGGCGATCGACGAGGCCGCCATGCTCATCTACCAGGCCTGCGAAGCCATCGCGGAAGCGCACGCCAATGGAATCATTCATCGCGATCTGAAACCGGCGAACCTATTTTTGATCCGTCGCCCGAATGGAACGCCGTGCGTCAAAGTGCTCGATTTCGGCATCTCGAAAGAACTCGACCCGAACAATAGTGCGCGTTCGGATCTAACGAAAACCGGCATGTTCATGGGCTCGCCGATGTACATGTCGCCCGAACAAATGGCGAACATCAAAGCGACGGACATGCGCAGCGACATCTGGGCGCTGGGCGTGATTCTTTACGAGCTGGTCACGAGCACGGTGCCGTTCGACGCGGAAGCAATGACGGAGCTGGTGACCAGAGTGCTGACGATGCAACCGCTTCCTCCAAGTCAATTGCGTCCCGGAATCCCGGCCGCATTCGACACGCTCGTGCTGCGATGCCTGGAAAAGCGACCAGAAAATCGATTTCAAGCAGTCGGCGACCTCATGACAGCGCTGCACCCATTTACGACGGGAAACGTGCAATCGACTTTGCTTGGCGTCGCCGGAGTAGTTGTTGCACCTCCGCTCATCAAAGCCAGCACGGTAAGGATTTCGCACCCGCAAATCGCTGTAGCGCAAACGGAGATGGCGCCGCCAGGCGGACATTCGAATCAGCTCGGTGATTCGGCGCGATTGTCGTCCCCATCGGGGCAATTCGTGGCGCCAATCGACAATTTGAGCAGTTCGTCTCGGCTCTCCACCGCCCCCGCACCCAGTGCCCAAACGGGTGGCGCATTCAGCAGCACGAATGCAGTACCACCACGAAAAAGCAGGGCTCCGATGGTTGCTGCGATCGGTATTCTCGTAGCCGTGGGAGGCATCGGCGTAGGGGCGCTGGTAGCAAATGGCTCGAAGCCGAAAGTCTCCACATCGACGGCAGAATCAGCATCGATTCCGGCGCCAACAGCTACAGCAGTCACCACCACCGCGAAAACCGAGGCCGCAGGCCAGAGCAAGGACAAGAGCAAGAAGTGGTGGGACGATCTTTCGACAACACCGCAGAAGCACACAGCGACAACGACCCCAGCGATGGTGTCATTACGAAAAAAGTGGATCGAACTGCGCGGAAAAGCAGAAGCTGCAGAGAAGGCGCAGAAGCGCGAAGAAGCCGCTTACACGCTGCGTATCGCGCTCGATGTGGCGTGTAGGCAACTTGGCCAAGAAGACCCAGCTTGTGCCGAAACACTAAAAGGCCTAGCGATGCTCATGACACAAATGGGCAATCTGGCCGAAGCAGAAAAATTGCTGCGCGAGGCCGTAAAAGTAACCGAGAAATACGGAAATCCCGTCGACGACGATTTCGATGACTCGCGTCAAGCCTTGGTGGCAGTGCTGGTAAAGCAGGGCAAGACCGAGGAAGCCAAAGAATTCTCGAAGCCAAACGACCCGCCATTACCTGAGCCGCCGCCATCCGCAAAAACGCCGTCAACCGCGACAACTGCACCGCCCAAAGCCGCCGCTCCGGCACCAACGCCAAAGCCGACGGCAACATCAGCGCCCGAGCCAACGGCAACGTCGACGACACCTAAGCGATCCATGTGGTGACGTGCCGTTCATAGACTGCACCTTCATACCGAATCGGAGCCATAGTTGCCTTTATTCGTAATCGCTAAGCCTGGGCGCAGACTGAGGATACGACGGGCGTGTTTCTCACCAATCAATGGCTGGCCTGGGCCGGGGCGCAGGCGGAGGCATAGACGCGCTCGGTGCAGGCGCGATCTTCTTTTGGCATGAGCATGACGCCTGCACCAACCATGGCCGCCAAAACCGAACCGGCCGCAATGTCGGGTACGTCCCGTCGAGTTCGAGCCAAACGAGCTGCGCAGGCTGTTACCGCACACGAAAGAACGCATGGAAGACCTGGATGTCGTTGAAGCTCGCCGCCGCATTGGCACCACGCTACGCAACACGTGGCGGCTGGATGCATT
>CAZETM010001159.1:0-2874 GCA_964514885.1 uncultured Polyangium sp.
CACGCGGCGGAGCTGCTCGAGCATGGCTCGCGAGCGAAACGCGGGACGCTCGCGGAAATGCAATGGAGTACGGGTATTGTTTCGCCGATGCTGACGGATACACGGCTGAATATGCATTAACGGAGATAAGCTATACCAAATTCGACGGCATGCCGGGCACGCGCGTCGTTTCCTTCGTATACGGCGCGAAAGACGACGTGCGCCGCGTGTTCTCGGAGGGCATGGAGTTTCAAAACGCTTTGCGGCTCGACGAAGTGCAAATGCACGTCGGCGAGGAGCTCGTGCGCCGGTACGAATTCGATTACGACAAAGGGGAAACGACGGGCCGAACGAGACTCGTGGCGGCTCAGGACTGGGATTTACGCACACACCTTCAATTCTCACAGCAACAATTATTTTCCAACGAAAGGACCTGAAATGAGCTTTCTCTTCTCGTGGCTGCAATTGTTCTTGCGACAATGGGTGCGGCGCGAACGAGCGCTTGTGCTCATTGCGACGTTCATCTCTCTTTTGGCCAGTGCCTGCGCGACGACGGGTGAAATGGGTTATCGACCCGTCAATACCTGCGACGCGAGTGATTATCCATCGGGCTTTCCCGGATGTTTACCTGCCTCGGGCCATTTCTGCGATGCGTCGGCGGAATCCGACCATGAAACAGATCGACCGGATCCGCGATATAACGGTCAGACGCTTTCGCTCTTACCGTCAAAGGAATCTCTCGGGGCGGCGCAGCCCAAGTGTCCACCGAATGTAACCCGGTTGGTGCAGGAACAAGACGAAAAGCACGCGCGGGACGGGGCTGAAGATGTGGGACGGCAAATGGGCGTCATCATGGCCCGATGCGAAAACCTGCTCCAGCAGCTCACGCATTACCCCGATGGAACGCTCAAACAATGGTACCTCGACAATCCGGCGAGTCTGGGGCACGTGTTGACCTCGTGCGCCAATGCATTGGAGACGGTTCCCGCGATTCCGACATTCGAGGACTTTCATCTCGCGAAAGCGGCAAAAGAAGGATTCGAGAAAGGATACGAGGCGGGTGTCGACGAAGTAGCCAATCAATTGCTACTGATCGAGCTTGCGGTCGACGTGATTGAAATGATCGTGCTGCCGGAATTGGTACTTGCGGAGGCGGTGTTGACGCAAGCCATTCGCAGATCGGTGATGGCATTGCGGCGGATGCCGATCTTCATTCCGGGCGCGGTCGGGGGTGTTGGAGCATTCGTGAAGCTTGCGCCGACGGCTGTGGCCAAAGCAGTGGTCCGCGGTTCGTCGAAAGCATTGGCGCGGGCGATGAAGTTGGCGCGGAAGATCCGCTTGCCAGGTGAGTTCGCGCATCATATCGTCGCGCACGGTGATGACCGTGCCGCAGGAGCGCTCAAGATTCTTGACACATTTGGCGTCGGCGTCGATGATGCCGTCAATGGCGTGTTCTTGCCAGGTTTCAAGAAGTCGCCCAATCCACACGGGAAGGCAGTGCACGGTAACCTGCACACGAACCGCTACTACAAGAGGGTGGAAACGCTGCTCGAGGGTGCGAAGTCGAAGGCGGATGTCGAACGAGTCCTTCGAGAAATTGCAAATAAGTTGGAGAATGGACTTGTGCCATGACCGCAGTTTATGATTCCATGGATGCGACGGGCTACGAAATCGCAAACACGACGAGTTACGAGGATTCCCAGATTCTTCGAAGCTTCGATGGTTCATCGCGAAAGGATACCTGGAAGCCGATTCTGATGCGCCTTAGTCGTGCGAACAAGCGACAGGCTGGCAAACCTGCGGATCTACCATGCAGGTACGGCTCCCTCGTCCTCCGTCGTTCCGCGGTTGATGCACTGAGGGACATTCTAGATATCCATGGTGAGCTTCTTCCTCTGGGCAATGAAGACGGCGTTGAGCTTTTCGTCTTCAATACCCGTTTCATGATTGACGCACTCGATATGGAGCGCTCAGAGATCGAGCGAATCGAAGGAACACCAGTCGTGTCAATTCGTAAACACGTTTTCATCGAATCGCTGATCCGCGATGTCGATATCTTCCGGATGCCTTTCGGGCCGCGCCAGGACTACTTCAGCGATCGTTTCGTCGATCGCGTGAAGAAAGCGAAGCTGAAAGGGACCGAATTCGTCAAGTTATGGTCGTCTGACGACGGCTGAATTCACAAAGACGCCTCGTTCAACATATCTACGCGGTTGCAGCGTTTACAAGGTACACTCTCCGGCGCAAACTCGCTCGAATCATGGGTGGCGAGTGTCGCGGCGAATGAAAACGCGACGATGCTCCGCGACTCGACCGCCGACGTGCTCGATTACGACATTTTTGGTAACGTCCTCGAGGTCGACGTCTCGACGGTGGGCGTGGATTTGACGCAACACACGGAACGCACCGTCAAAAATGACGTCGAGCAATGGATTCTCGGGCAAGTGCAATCGCAGACGGAATGCAGCAGCGCCGCGGGACTTGCCCGTTGCCGCTTGTATTCGTGGACAACCAATGATCTTGGCGAGGTCGAGACAGAATCGACGTCTAGCGACGAGAACATCCTCGATACAAACCTCGATGTTGTGTATGGGCGGGACAATTTCGGCAACATCACGAGCGTGATGGCAAATGATGCGTTCGGGCATCAGCGCAAAACATCGACGGTTTACGATGTCGAAGGGATTTTCCCGGCCAAGCATTTGAACGCGCTCGCCCATGAGACGGCGCTGCAATTCGATCCTCGTTTCGGTGTACTCACCAAGGAAACCGACCCGAACCAATTGATCACGGAATGGGTGTACGACAGTTTCGGCCGGGAAACGCTAGAAAAACTCCCCGATGGCTCGCAGACTGCCACGACGTTGACCCGCGAAAAAGCCGGCGACGCGTGGC
>CAZETM010001160.1:0-2873 GCA_964514885.1 uncultured Polyangium sp.
GCCACCCTTTGAATGCGCTTCGCGGCGAAGATCGACGATATGGTGTTTCCCAGCCTCAACCTTTGCAGTGATTATGCGTTCGCCACGCGTCGGCTCCGCAATCGCAATGGCGTGTTCTCCTGGCTCGGCGGGAATTTCCTCGGTGGTCGCGGTCATTGGTCCGAGCGAAACTCCGTCGATACGTACCACGGCATTCGCTTCGAGCGCGTCACGACGAACGATGCGAATCCACGGCCCTGCTTTCATAATCGAAGCCATGATGCCGGCCACTTCGGTGACGCGTTCGTCGCGCACTTTGACATTGCGTAAAAATTCGCCATAATGAAGGTAAGCTGCGGCGGTTCGTCCCAGTGCATTCTCGCAATCCGCCATATTGACGAGCGCGTCGAGCGATGGGGACTGAAACGTCTCGTGAGACTCTCGAAATTGACGCAGCGCTTCGGTAAAGTCTTTGGCATCGCGCGCCGTCTTGCCCGCCTCGAAGAGCATGTGCGCCTTGTCTTCCGGCTTGGCGTCATTGGCGAGCGAATTGCAAGGGATGACGATGGTGGCCGCGATCAACGGAAACGCGCGGATTGCGGAGCTGAACGTGCTCATGATCGTTACGCTACATGACAGGTGACAAGAAGGCAAGCACTCCGATCGCGTCAAGCTTCAGCGGGCGTGGCTTCCAAAGGCAAACGATCCTGCACTTTCCCCTTGACACCACACCATTTAAATCCGACTTCCTACGCACCATGAATGCGCATCGCTGGACCTTGGGTGTATGTTTCGCTTCTGTTGCCGCACTGTCAGCCATTGCATGTGGCCCCGACGAGCTTGGAGGGACATCTTCCACGAGTATCGGCTCAGGGAGCAGCAGCGGATCCAGCATGAGCACCAGTGGCAATGCGTCGAGCAGTGGCAGCGCGAGTAGCAGCAGTGGCGCAGGAGGCGGGGGACCGGTCAATTGTTTTGCAGCGACCGGCACTGCGTCCTCGGGCACGGAAACGTGGAATGACCCGCCCAATCAAGCAACGGTGACCGTAAAAGACGAAAGCTCGTGCAGTCGCACCTATGTGCTTTCGACTACGGGACCATTGCGTGATGGTCAGCCCGGAAATCCGCGAACGTATTCAGAACAGCCGGGACAGCCGATTGTGCGCACGGGCAATTCGATGCTCGATGCGCTTTACGCATTGGCGATTGAAGAATCGCGTGAGGGATCCGTCGCGGCGATTTCGGATGGGTCCTTCAATGGTGGCAATCCTCTTCCATGCGCTGCAGGTGGCTGTTTCGAGACGGGAAGGTTGTGGAAATACGTCTGGACTCGCGATACGGCGTATTCAGTCGCGCTCGGTCTGGGAATGCTCGATCCCACGCGCGCTCGCAATTCGCTCGAATTCAAGCTGAGCCCTCGGCGAGATGGTACGGGCCGATCGATCGTGCAAGATACGGGAACGGGCGGAAGCTGGCCCATTTCGTCCGATCGCGTCGTGTGGGCCATGGGGGCCATGGAATTGCTCAAAGTGCTCGATGCCGCAGAACGAACGGCATTTCGCGATCTCGCATATGAAGCAATGGTGAATACGGCCGAGCGGGATCGGCTCGTCGTGTGGGATGCGGCGGATGGTCTGTACCGCGGCGAGCAATCCTTTTTGGATTGGCGCGAGCAAACGTATCCGGCGTGGACGGGGACGGATACGGTGCAGATTGCGATGAGCAAAGCGCTGGGCACGAATATTGGTCACGCCGTGATGCTCGATGCGGCCGCGGAGCTTGCGGCAGAGAAAAACGATACTGCGGCGAGTCAAAAATATGCAGGATGGGCGTCAGCGCTGCGCACGGCCATTCGTTCGAGGCTATGGCTCGCGGATCGGCAAATGTATTCGACGTTCACGCCGACGTATTTGGATCCAGCGCCGACGTTGCAATACGATTTACTAGGCTCGGCCTTTGCTGTGCTTCACGATGTGGCAGACGCAACGCAAGCGGCGGAGATCGTTTCGCGTTATCCGCACTTGCCGAAGGGGGCGCCGGTGATCTGGCCGCAGCAGCAGAACACTCCCATTTATCACAATCGCGCCATTTGGCCATTCGTCACGTCCTTCTGGGCGAAAGCGGCGGCCAAAGCGGGCAATGCGGAGGCAGTGGACAATTCCGTGCGTGCATTGATGCGCGGCGCGGCCCTCAACCTGTCGCACATGGAGAACTTCGAGGCGGTGACGGGGGCAAACTGGGTGGACGAAGGCAATACGAGCGGTCCGGTGGTGAATTCGCAAAGACAACTCTGGAGCGTGGCTGGGTTTGTCGGAATGGTCCACGACGTATTGTTTGGGTTCGAAGCAACGCAGACGGGCTTGCGGTTTGCCCCGAAGATCACGCGTGAGTTGCGCAATTCGTTGTTTGGCGGGATGAACAGCATTTCCTTGTCGAATTTGACGTACAAAGGCAAACGTATCAGCGTGACCGCGACCTTGCCTGCGACGAGTGGTCAAAATGGAATGCTCAGCGTGACGGCGGTGCGCTTCAATGGGAAAGAGGTGGGCATGGGGTTCGTCGACGCGAATATGCTTGCCGCGGAAAACCATTTCGAGGTGGACCTCGGGCCGGGAGCGGATTCGGCGAAAGGCATCAAGCTCGTGGACGACGCGCAGATTGCGAATTATCGCAACGTGTTTGGTCCGCGCGCGCCGGAGATTACGGGAACCAGCATTTCGAGCGATCGAGTGCAAATCAGTTGGACGACCCTGGAAAACGCAGCCGACGTGACGTTCAACGTGTACCGCGATGGCACGCGCATTGCCGAAAACCTTCCCGGAAGCACGACGACGCTCATGGATGCGGGCAGTGCAGCGCATGCGACGACGTCGTATTGTTATACCGTGGAATCG
>CAZETM010001161.1:0-2870 GCA_964514885.1 uncultured Polyangium sp.
TATCTGGGTCGTCGAGCAAGCGGGTCCAGATCCACCGACGGTGACAGCTCCGCAAACGCGCCAAATACTACCGTTGCCGCCAGTCGTAGTGACGGTGCAAAAACCGGAAGTGGTCACGCCGGACGCCACGCCATTACGTGAAGAGCCCTTGGTGCAATTCGGCGGCGGTGCAATGGCCGGCGCTGCGAGTGGTGGGGTTCCTTTCGGGCCACAAATGGCAGACGTCGCGATTGACGTGCGACTTTTGCCAAAAGGCACGTATTGGGCACGAGTGGGTCGAGTTTGCGGCGAAATGGCGGTCGGCACGGGTCAAATCATTCTCGGTTGTGCGGGAATGAGCGCGGGTGCCGGCATGAGCAGCACCGGGGGCGGAGCAATCGTCGGTGTGCCGGTGATGGCGGATTCGTTGCTCATTGCGGCGAATGGTTGCTCCACGCTGGGTCACGGAGTTGGCGAAGCCTTTAACTTATGGCGCGAAGGCGCGCCGCCGCCGGAGGAGGTTGCGCCGCCACCGAGTACGGTGGTCATTCGAATACGGCCATCTGGAACGAGGACGACCACGCGCACGAAGCCGCCACCGGGCGAGCCAACGCCGGAAATAACGACCACGATTCAGATTGGCCCGACGGGGAACAAGACCGTTACGCGGGTAAAACCGCCAGCGGGTGGCGCGCAAGGCAAACCTGGGGTAAATGGCGCCAAACGAGGACCGAAGACGGAACCGGATGCTCCGCACAATGCGGCGGTGCGGAAGGAGGCGGACAAGTTGAAGGCAGAAGGGAACGAAATTTTAAATGGCGGAGGCCGCAATAAAGAAAAGCTTGTCCCGACGCCGGGGGGCAAGAAACAAGGACGCCGTCCCGACGTCATTTACGAACCTCCGAGCGGAGGCAAGCGAGGACGCAACGTCGGGCGAACCAATGCCGATGGCACCCCGGTCAAACGCGAACAGGAGGCCCTCGAAGACCTGAACAAACATAGCGATACGCCGACCGACTTCGTCCCCTACGACAGGTGAAAACATGGCTTCATTCGGAACCGACTTTCACGCCACCCTCGACGAGTTCATTGACCTCGTAGGCAAGTGGGTGGCGGAATACCCGGTCGTGACAACAGCAGAAGAGTTCCCCCCCTCCCGGACCCTACCACTGACGCCGGAAAACTTTCGCGAAGTACTCTCTCAACCGAACGTCGGGCAGGTATTGTTCACCGAGGGGCCAGTGACACGACCCGCGTCGAGTATCTACCAAATCCTGGACGAGCACCCGGGCGGCTTGTGCCTCAACATTGGTCGCTTGAAGCCACTCGGCCTCCCGCAATCGAGCTTGAGCACGATGCACACCAATCCCATGTGGCAGAAGATGAATCGCGAGCTTAAAAAAATCGCCACAGCCGGCGCAGATATCGTTTTGGAAGACGGCAGGATCTTTCCCGAACGAAACGCTCGTTTCACTGCCGGCGCGAAAGCTCTCGCCGCTACGGGCACACCGCTACGACATTCTGCTCAATCCACGAAGTTCCTCTACCTTCCCAAGTAACCCGCTCGCTCCCACGCCCACACGTCCATCGCCGCGTACAGTGTGATGCGGAAGTTCAAGGCGAATTTGCGAACCTCGTGGGAGCGAAAGGAATGGGTCGAGGACGTCAAGGAGGCGAAGTGGCGTCGTCCTTCGCGTCGTCATTGGAGCGGTCGGGGTCTTCGAGCAGCGATTGGTTGAAGTAATCGGCGGCGCGCTCGGGGCTGCCACCGATTGCGAACGAACCTCTCCGTCGCCAGCTTCGAGCGTGAATGATCAAGCCGCCCACGCATACCTTTCAATCACGTGCTGAAACACCACCCCCGTTTTCAGCTTGTACACATCCGGCGTATAGACCCGCGGCAAACCCTCATCCAACGCTTCTTCAATCGCTCCCTGCACCTGCGCCCGTGATTGCACCGTCTTTTGCCAATCCATCGTCAGAATGCCCTTGAGCTTCGCCAAAAGCTCCTTCGCCACCTTTTTCACTTCATCGCGTTCCGTGGGCGATAACTCCGGACCCGGACGTGTCAGCAAATCAAAAACGCATAACTCTTCTTCACTCAATTGCTCGCGCACATGACGCGTTTCCTCTTCCGTCAGCGTCTGCCCCAGCTGCAACAACTCCGCAAACAACTCCTCAATCTGCGCCGACCCCGCATTGTACGCTTCAATCAACGCCTCGAATTTTTCCAGCAAATTCACCCGCGTCGGATTCGCCGCTATCAAGCGATCCAGTCGCGCCTGAATCGCGGCCTTCAAACGTTCGATATCCAGGTTCTTCGTCTTCGATTGTTTGAACTTCGCCGCCAATGCCTTGAAATCTATCTTGGAAAGATCAATCGGCGGTGGCCCGCCCTTGATCATCTCCGTCCCTTCAATGGAACGGTCCAGCACGTCCCCAATGCGCTGCAATACTTCGGTCAGGTCCGCCTTTTCCGGATTCAGCTCCAACCGAATCGCATCCACGATCGCGCCAAGTGTCGCCAATCGCGTCACAAACTCCGATGCGAACCGATGCGGTTTTAACGCCGCATACACCCGGTCCGCCAAAAGCGCCTGCGCGAAAAACGTTTTTCGCGTATCGTCCGGCGATATCAGCGCCGCCTTCGCCTCTGCAAAAAGATTCAGCCGCGCCGTATCCGTATCCGCGTGCTCCAGCGCCAACAACGATACCCCCAGCCCCTGGCAGAATGCCGCATTGTCCCACAAAATAGTTCGCAACTCGTCCACCAGCGTTTCCTTGTCGCTCACCGGCGTATGGGTCCCGCTCCCCGTACCGTAAATGGACAACGCTTTCTCTAGGTGGCTGGTGTCAAACTGCTGCGCACCCGAAATCGTCGGTCGACATCG
>CAZETM010001162.1:0-2866 GCA_964514885.1 uncultured Polyangium sp.
TGCCGGATCTTTCACCGAACCTGACGAACGCCGGTTTGTCTGGGCGAAAGACGCGCCTGCTGCGCCTGGCAACGCTCGCTGTTCGAGAATGTCTTGCGGCGGAACATCGTATCGAACAGGTTCCCGTATTGCTTGGTGCCCCGGACACGCATCCGGGTTTGTCTTTCTCGATGCGCGCAGATTTCCTCGACCGACTCTCGGAACAAGCTGAGCTCACCTTCGACGTGAAAAAATCGCGGGTGTTCCCAAACGGGCGTGCTGGGGGCTTGCTGGCCTTGCGTGATGCGCTCGGGCGACTGCGTTCGGGAGCGGCCGATCGCATCGTCGTCGGAGGTGTAGACAGTCACGTGGATCTGTTGTTGCTCGCATCGCTGGTCGCGGAACGACGTATTCGCGCCGATGGCATTTACGATGGTTTTACGCCGGGCGAAGGCGCGGCGTTCTTGCTGCTCATGCGCCACGAAAGCGCGCTACGGGAAGGCCGCGAGGTCATTGCTTGCGTGGATGAAGCCGCGTCGGCCGACGAGCCGGGGCATCGTTATAGCGAAGAGCCTTATCGTGGCGAGGGGCTTGATCTTGCATTTCGACAGGTATTCGCGTCCGCAGGTTCGTCGTCGGGCCAAGTGCGAACGGTGTATGCCGGTTTCAATGGGGAAAACTTTCCCTCGAAAGAATGGGGGGTTGCGCACTTACGGCATCGAACTCGATTTGCGGAAAACGTACGCATGGAGCATCCGGCGGATTGTCTGGGCGACACGGGGGCGGCGCTCGGACCGATGATGATCGGGCTCGCAGCGATTGGGATGCAGCGAAAATATCGGCGTTCGCCATGCCTCGTGTGGTGTTCGTCGGACAAAGCGGAGCGGGCAGCGGCATTGCTTCAGCAAGCATGAAGGGAGGATACAGTGGGAACGGTATGTGCCAATGGTCGAGGGATTGCTCACGGGGGCAGTGGTGGAATGAGCCCGGTTTTTCCGGACGTATGCAAAACGCCGTCGCCAGCAGGACCCATCCCGATTCCTTATCCCAATATAGGCCAATCGTCGGATACGTCGGATGGGCCGAAGAAGGTCAAGTGCGATGGGAAAATGCCGATGGTCAAGGGCGCGAAGTACAGCACGTCAACGGGGGACGAGGCTGGTGCCGCAGGCGGCGTGATGAGCAGCTCCACGAAAGGCGCTGCGGAGTTCATGATGTATTCGTTCGACGTGAAGTTCGAGGGAAAAAACGTTTGTCGGTTGGGGGATCCGCTGTTCCACAACAAGAAAAACGCGATGGGGTAATCACGGCGGCGAGACGGGTTCGAGCACGAGTTCGGGGAAGTTGGCATTACGTATCGTTTGCGCAACGCGTTCGTTCACGATGATGTCAATGGGCGACTCCGCCAGGCGGAACAGCGGCAGTCCGAGCGTCTTTTCGGGTTTGATCACGAGTTCGTGAAAGAAAAACAGGTCAGCGAGCGGCGCGTGGTCAGATTCGTCCATGTCGGCACATTCGACGAGACCGATGACATTGACGGCGAAGTAATCGTCGTACGTGGCGCCGGTGTTTGGATCGGTAATGCGGGCGGGGAAGAGCTGGAGGTTATCGACGCCGGCGCCGGTGAGGGTTTGGACGAGGCGTGTGCTCATGAGGTTGACGTGGGGGAAGAAAGCGTACATGAGCGGCGGTTCGTCGACGTATTCGAGGTCATCATCTAGACCCTTGTCGACTGCCATCGTGTATTCGAGCGGTACTGCCGTAGCTCCTGGCATGGGTTTGCCGCCAATAAGACTATCGGGCTCTTCGAACTGCTCCTCTAGATACACGTTCATTTCGACCAAATCAACCGACAAGCGATAATACACGAATCACCTCTTTTTCTTCTTCTTCGTCCAGGGCGTGCAATCCTTCTGAGGTGTCTTTCGGTACATGGCGGAAGCCCTACAGACAAATATTTTCCAAGCATCGATATTCGTTTTTAATATGCTCGACACGCCGTGCATGCCTTCAACAACCTCCGAACGAGGAAGATCTTTTTGCCCTATTTTGCATTTCTTGCATTTCTTTGCATGATCCCTTGCTCGATCGGCAATTACGTTTAGAAGACGCTTCGTCATGTCGAGATAACCAGCGGATTCAATTCTCTCTTGCTCGAGAAAATCTTCCGCGGTGTGATCACCTTGATGTATCTGCTTACCTGTAGCCACGATCAATTGATTCGCAATTTTTTGCTTTGTTTTCTCAGAAACAGTGCGGCTGGCAACTCGGGCGTCGTACCAATCGCGTGTCGTGCTGAAGAACGGTAGACAATACCCATTTTCTGCACTGTCTGTGTCATAAGTGGTATCAAATTCGAGCTTGGATCCTTTGGCGTTCATTGTAAGCCATTTGGCTACAGGTTGTGTCTTGATATAAGCTTTGGGGATAAGGTGGTGCGTCTGGAATGGATACATATTCGGCTTACAATCGTCAATCTCGTATCCATATTGAATGCGTGCCGGCGCCTTCTCTCCCTTCGCTTTTGCCTCCGCCGATCTTAATGCATGAAGCGCGTCCGCCTTTTTCGTAGTTAGGGCGCGAGGTTGCGGTTTCTTTGGAATTTCCGCTTTTGCCTTTTCCATGCTGTTGAGCAGTAATTCAGGAGTACACGTCGCTCCAAGGTCATGGATCCTTGCCGTATCCTTCTCGCCCGACTCGTTATTTCGAGTGCACTTACGGTTACTCGAGAGTGTCTTGTTCAAATCAAGCGCGACTCGTTCCAACAACTCCGTCATACCGCAATCTCCCTTCGTCGCAACTCACGCAATACCTTCGTTTGTCCCGCGAGCACCATTTCCACCGCCGCAGCCTCCCGCACCGGCTGCCGACCTTCGCGCAGCACTGC
>CAZETM010001163.1:0-2862 GCA_964514885.1 uncultured Polyangium sp.
ACGACACGGTGTTAACGCCGTTGATGGGCGAGGAAGAACACGACGGCGTGCGAGTGACGACCGTGCCGTTCGGGTGGGTGTGATTGGGGTTGCCCAGACAACTGAAATGATATCGAACGTATCGGCCAACGGATTTTTTTCTGTGGCACCGAGTTTGGAGGATCTGTGGTAGGTTCGCCTCATGCCAGGTTCGGCGCGCGAAATTTGGGCAGAAATTCTGAACCGCTTCGATCCCGAGCGCGTAACGCCACGGGCGTGGCGCGCCGACCGTGACGGCAGTCCCGCCGCACAGATCATCGCTTCGCTCGATCGCCAAACCTCTCCTCCTGGGAAAGTGTTGCTTTTAGGTACGATCGGCAGTGGCAAGAGCACCGAGCTGTACCGGATCGCAGAAGCACGGGCGCAAAAAGGGGACGAATTTGTCATCGTCCTTGATCTCGTTCGGCACTTTCAAACGACTGTTGGCGACATCCAGGCCCTCCAGAACGTCAGCTCGTGGGAGGTGTGCTTTCTGGCCGGTTTGGCCTTGATCCGCGCGGCAAAGGAGCAGCTCGATTACGACTTTGCTCCTGAACACTTGTCGCAACTCGCAGATGCATGGACTCAGCTCGCCCGCGCATCGCAAGCACCTGGAACGACACTTCCAACCATTGATATCTTGACGGTGATCAAGTCATTGACGCTTATGGCCTCCACTGCGGCAGCTCCGGTCGCGGTTGCCGCGGGCGCTTCCTTAACCACGGGGGCAATGGCTGCTGGAGGTTTCAAGGTGTTGTCTGAAATCGCTAGCGCGGGCAAATGGGCGTTGCCCATTGGTCGCAAAGGAACGAAGCGTTTCGATGATCAGGACGAGCTTATGGAGACGCTCGTCGACAAGGTCAATCTATTGCTGGGCACGTTTCAGCAGTGGAATCGGCGTGTTCTGCTCGTCATTGACGGACTCGATCGCATTGTCGATGCGGAGCCTGCCAAGTCTCTGTTTCTGCGCTCGCAAATGATTGCCCGGATCGATTGCGCGCTCGTTGTTTGTGCGCCATTTGTCTTGCGCAACGATAAATCCGTGACCGAAGCCTGTGGGTTCCGATTGCGCACGCTGCACAATGCACCCGTGCTGGATCACGCGAACCCGAAAAACCATGGTCCCGGCGTGCGTTTCTTGGGCGAGGTGTTTCGATGTCGCGTGCGGGACTTGGGTGCCGAAACGTTCATTCCCCCGCCATTGCTGGACGAACTCGCATATTACTCGGGCGGGCGTTCACGTGATTTCGTCAAGAGTATCGGAATGCTTGCGGAGCGTGGCTGGGACGATAACGTCAGTGTCGCGACGGCTGCACACGTCGACGACGTCATCAAGGAAGCGCGTCAGCTTGTTGAAATTGGTATGCATCGTGGCGATATCGATGCGCTCCATGAAATCGCCAAAGATCCGGATCATCGGTTGCCAGATGGCGACATTGCTCGTGAACTGCTCACCTACGGCCGACTTCTGCCCTACCCCAACGAATCGGAATGGTTTTACCCGCATCCCCTCCTGACATTGAGCCTGGTCCGCATCCCGTAGCGGCTTGGATCGAGCGGATTGCCAAGCTTTTCCGGTGAAAGCGCCATGCACGTAAAGATGTCATCTTCGTTCCCTGGGATAACAAGGATGTCGCAACGGTCCGGTTGACCTCGCGTTAGCAGGCGATCCCGTACTCACTCTCCAAGCGTTGACGGCGCTGTTGCCCAAGTCTCCAATTCAGGGCGGTTTGTCTCGTCCCGAGCTGGCCGCGACACACGACCGCTTGTTCGCGGCGGCGCGCGGTGCCGCCGACAGCGACGCGAACCGAGACGTCATCACCAAGCGGTATCTCTCGCGCTGTATTGGTCAGGCCATTGATGACGACGTGGTCATTTTCAACGAGTACGATCTCGACCCATGGCAGGTGCCTCGACGAGTGCCTGGGAGCTGGTTCGAGAACTCCGTCGCCAGCGGGCTGGGCTGGTCTCTCGGTGCGGCACTTGGCGGGGCGATTGCCGCTCCAGAGCGCACGATGGTCGTCACTGTTGGCGATGGCTCCTATCTATTCAATACGCCTCTTTCGGCGCATCACGTTGCGGCGACGGAAGGGTTACCGATCTGCGTGGTGGTGTTCAACGATTCGGCCTGGAGCACCATCAAGCGCAGCACTCGCGGGTCTCATCCTGATGGGGCGGCCGTGCGTACAGGCAACTTCGCGCTTTGCGACTTCGCGGTGTCGCCGAAGTTCGACGAGGTTGCCCGCGCTTTTGGAGCGGTCGGTCTTCGCGTCGAGCGTCCATCGGAGGTTCCGGCCGTGCTCGCGGAGGCGCTGAGGTTGGTTCGGGAGGAGCGGCGTCATGTCCTCGTTGACGTCGTGTGCGAACGGGATGGGTGAGCTGGGGGATTGCAATGACGCGTGGCGAGTTCGTCCTCGTGATCCCAGAAGTAGATCTTCCCTGCGCGTTTGCTTTTCCAGCCATTGCAGATGTTGTTCCCGAATGCGTCATCTGCAATCGGAATGAGGTCGGACGGGATGAGGAGTCGATGGTCCGTGCGCTCGTCGTGGATCTCGCCGATCGAATGGCGGACGAGCTGCTCGCCCTCGGCCCCAAGCTCGAGCTTCCGACAGTGCCGATTCGGCAGGCGCTGGAGCTTGCTAACGAAGCGACGTTCTCGCAGGAGGAGCAGGACGCGTACGAGCCGACGACGGAGCTTGTGACGACGCGTCCGTGTGGTGTAGCCTTCGTGCAATTTAGGCTGGATGAACAAGCAGAACGATACCGACTGGCGACAGGGAATACGTCAACCCACAGCTTGCACCGCTTGAAGCGCATCAGACCTGCCTCGAGTGCTCCCCGACC
>CAZETM010001164.1:0-2861 GCA_964514885.1 uncultured Polyangium sp.
GAAACAGGGCGCGAGCTTTCTGGCAGTCACGCCGGGGCGCCGCAAGAGTTTTACGTTGCCATCTTCGTTGACTATGCTTTGGGAGGCTCGATTTCTCGGCGCACGCGGCACCCCGAACTCGCCCACTTCGCGGGCTCCCTAACCCCTCTCCTTGAAGGAGAGGGGAATTGCCGCAGCGCCGAGAAATCAAGCGACCCCCAGAGCTTCGGTTTATGCAAATTGGCGGAGTAGGACGACGGGGGAGATCCCTATTACGAAAGGTCGACGAATTCCGCTGGCGTGCTCACGCGGCAATTTCCGTAAAACCGCCGAGGGGCAATTCGTGGTTGTTGTCAGCCGCCTTCAGCTGTTGGCGCGGGATTATTTTCCTCGGTCGTTGGATTGACACCCGCGCCGCTTGACGATTCATTGACTTGCAGGTCTTTGAAGAAGAGTCGTAATTCGTCTTTGCGGCCTAATTTGATCAAGACCGCCTGGATCACGCGTTTGGCGACGCCGTTGTATGCGACGAGAAATGCCTGCATGGCTTCGAGTTCTTCCAGCAGCCTTTTCCGCGCGTCCTTCTCCTTTAGATTTTTTATCTCCGCGCTGAGAAACAAGCGGAAGTGACGCCACAGAATTCAATGCAAATGTTGCTCAACAGGCGTTCATACGAGCATGAACCGGAATAGCGTCGGAGCCCGTGCACCCAAGCGCAGCATCAAATCGGCCATCTTGCGACCAAATTTATCGCCCTCTTGGAAGCGGGCACCTTTCCGATCTGGATCGAATTCACTCAAAAGGCTACTCTTCTCTTGATCTACGATCTCGAGGAAGCTTGCATATTGATCAAGCAACTGACCGATCAGCACTTTCGCCTCATCGTCTGTCGTTCGATTCTTCACCGCAGCGAGCCTATCATATGGGCACAACGCAACCATCTCCTTGATAGCGCCTGTCGAAATTCCAGGCGTTTCGAAGGAGAGCAAGTACGCAAGAGCAGAATAGCAAGTAAGACATCTTGCGAAACGAAGTTTGAAACTTCGAAGGCGACGCTTCCGATCGCTGTCGATTTCATTCCTTTCCGTCTGTCGTACGTTCATTGCGACGTAATTCAACAATAGCATCCGCCAATACCGAACAATATCGTTGATGAACAGAATTGGCACGTAATTATGCTCATGGCCTTTATAGTCCTTCCAATAAGACGTAAGCACCTCGTCTACAACGTTCCAGTAGACGCTCGTCCCAATCAACGGAAAACTCTCGAGGAGCAGAAGCATGCGCGCCGTGAAGGTATTTTTCGGATCGTCTGTTTGTTGTCCGATCTGCCTCACGAGCTCCTTAGCGCTATGCAGTTGCAGAAAGTCGCCCCCATTGGAGGGGTCGGGGAGGCTCATTGAGCGAAAGGAACGAGTTACTGCGCTCTTGAGGATGGTGCCATTGAGGCTGTGCTTTTCTGAACCATACTCGACATCCCTATCGACAAGAAACACATCGAGATCGGAGTGCAATGTGGTCTCCATCCGACCCGCTGAACCGACCGCGTAGATACAACCGTGCTCACCGATTGTTTCTTCCCACGAGTCATCGAGCTTCTTCTTACAGATCTCCGTAAACTGAGCCAATCGGCTGAGTGTTCCATCGCGACGTGCAGCAAAGATCTGATCTCTCATGCTCATTTGCCGCTCCATTGAAAGATTTTAGCAAAAATTTCTGCCTGCTCCCGTGCGTCATCGAGAGCGCGGTGAGTGTGAACGCGACTGCTACGCAATTCCGCTGGAAGCGAGTGACGCCCAGACTCGCTGATCGGTCGGTGACCTTTTACTGCAAATGCAGTTTTGATGTCGAAGCAACGCGAATGATTAAACGGCGATCCTGTCTTCGAGTAAATGACAAAATACCAATAAAGCCACGTCCAATCGAAGCTCACCGGATAGGCGACCAGTACTGGATTTCCGCCCGCACTATGCTGATGAATCCACTCCGCAGCAGCGGTCATTGCCACCGCCGGATGAGTCCCTTCGCGAACGAGGCGCTCTCGATCGAGGCCATTGACCGCAATGGCCTCAGCATCAAAACGGTCTGATATCGGTTGTAATTCAGCCTCGAACCAATCTGGATTCGCGGCGGGAGTGTAGCTATGACCGTCAAATCGCCCGGCTTCCACCAATGCCAATGAGAGCATCGAGAAGGGCCCCGGAACGGGGCCATCGGTCTCGACGTCAGCCGAGAAATAGACATCAACCCTCGTGGGAGTTTGGCGTGTGCCCTCCGACTCACTCGATGCAAGTTCAGGGGTCGGGAGTGTTGACTCACGACGACCCTCACCACCAAAGACTACCGGCCCATTTCCAGATGCCGCCCATGGCTTGCACATCATCGATTCGGCTCGGACAGTTGGAGGCGTGAGGGCGTACTTCACTTTTGCATCCTTTTCAGAAGGCCGACGTAGGGCCATCTAACGTGCCCTGATACTCAGCACGTAGCCTCCAGTCAAGTGCTGCATAAGCAAAAAGGCAAACCGCGCATCCTGCTGGTGCTCCGAGTCGCGCAAACGATGGCATCAAAACGCCGGACGACATCTTCGGCGTGCGTCCAACTCCACCATGCCATCCATCATCCCCCCAAACACCCTCCATCGATAACAAATCTCGCACCGAAATCTCGAGCGCATTGAACGGCTCTGCTCGAATATGTTCGTCCCTACAGTACGCGAGACTCGACAAAACGAGACGAAGGGCCGAGCTTAGGCCTTCTTCATTACGGAAGTTCGACTGCCATGCTCACGCTGAGATAAACAAGCGCCTCGACAATTTCCGCAATACCGCCGGCGGGCAATTCGTGGTTGTTGTCAGCCGCCCTCACCTGTTGGTGCGGGA
>CAZETM010001165.1:0-2856 GCA_964514885.1 uncultured Polyangium sp.
AGCGCAGTTGGAGAGGGGGCCAGGGGGTGAGGAGCACCAAGTGACTTCCCGCAGTAGTACTAACCTTCGCACATTCGTTGGCCCGGGTGACGTCTGTCCCTGTACCCTCGCGATCCGCAAGGGGGATCTCGAATGAACAGCACGACCGACGACTCCGAACGAAATGGTTTGCCGCTACGCATGATCGTCGAATGGGTCTACTGCCCGCGGCTCTTTCATTACATGCACGTCGAAGGGACCATGGTCGCCAACGAACACGTTTGGCGCGGTAGACATGCTCACGCCCGCACCGATACGCCCGGAAATGCTCGCGCACGACGCGCCGTGAACGTGGACAACGTGGACGACGCACCGGAGGAAACCGAAAACGATACGCCCATCGAGTGGCGCGAAGCTCGCGCGATCGACCTCGGCACCACCGACCTGGGCGTGGTCGCGAAGCTGGATGCCGTGCTGGTCGATGGCGCTGGAAACGCCATTCCTACCGAAATCAAAAGCGGATCTGGGCCAAGCGAGGAGTCGTCGTACGTGACGCTCGCGTCAGGTGCGTGGGACGCCGATGCGATCCAAGTGGCCATTCAAGCGATGGCCCTGGAACACGCGGGATACTCGGTGCCGCACGCAGAAGTGTATTACCGGTCGAGCCGGTCGCGCGTACGCGTGACGCTGTCGCCAACGCTGCGCGAAGCAGCGCTGAAGGCGATTGCGGGCGCTCGGTCAGGACAAACTGCCACGGAACGGCCCGCGCCGCTGGTGGATAGCCCGAAATGCAAAGGGTGCTCGCTGGTGGAAGTGTGTCTGCCGGATGAGTCGCGGGTGCTGCGTGAAGGGGTCGCGCCCGATGATGGTTTGGACGAGACGATCGATGATGACGCGCCGATGCCGCCAGGACCGCTGGCAAAAGGGCGGCGGCTCGTGGCTTCGTCGATGGAGACGCGGACGATCACGGTGTCGACTGCAGGCGCTTCGGTGCGCAAAGAAGGCGAAGGGTTGGTGGTGGTGCCGCCACCGGATGCCGAGGGAAAACCGCAGGGAAAACCAATGCGCGTGGCGATGGACTCGATCGATGCGCTGGTGGTGATGGGAGCAGTGCAAGTGTCGACATCGGCGATCATGGCGTGCCTGGAGCGGTCGATCGCGGTCTCGTTTCATCAAGCTCACGGGCGGCTTTTGGGATCGGTGACGACGGGACTGTCGAACAACGTGGCGCTGCGAGCGAAACAGCACGCGTGGGCCGATGATTTGGGTAAAACCTTGAGTTTGGCGCGAGCGTTTGTCCGAGGAAAGATTCGGAATCAACGAGTTTTTCTGCGGCGTCACGGAGTGCTGGAACAAGCCGCTGCAAACGAGTGGGAGTCGCTGGGGCGAACGCTCGACGGGGCGACGACAGGCGATGGAGTGCGTGGGGTGGAAGGCCGGGCGGCGCGGCTGTATTTCGATGGTTTGGCGCGGTTGATGTGCGCTCGAGGAGGCGAGTCGTTCGTGATGGACGGGCGCAATCGAAGGCCGCCGCGAGATCCGGTGAACGCGATGTTGTCGTTTGGGTACGCGATCGTGACGCGAGAATGCGCGGAGGTGCTGCGGCGAGTGGGGTTCGATCCGATGCGGGGATTTTTGCACGGAATGGGCTGGGGCCGGCCAGGCTTGGCGCTGGATTTGGTGGAGGAGTTTCGAGTGTTGATCGTGGATTCGACGGTGCTGCGGGTGGTGGCGGAAAAGCGGGTGACGAGCGACGACTTTCATCGAGAACTGCAAGGGGTGACGTTGAAGCCGGGGGCGCGTCGAGCGTTTTTGCAGGCGCTGGATCAACGTCGGGAGGAGGAGATCACGCATCCGGTGTTCGGGTATCGAGTGACGTATCGGCGGGCGATGGAGCTGCAAGCGCGGGTGTTGGCGCGGGTGATCGAGGGCGAAACCGAGCGGTACGTGTCGTTGACGACGCGCTGAAGGAGGGAGGGGACATGGTGAGGCGATATTTGGTTTCGTACGACATAGCGGATCCGGATCGGCTGCGACGAGTGCATGGGGTGGTGAAGACGGTGGCGCAGCGGGTGCAGGATTCGGTGTACGAGGCGCTTTTGACGGAGAAAGAATTGGTGCTGCTGGAGAAACGAATCGTGGATGTGCTGAACCAGAAGGAGGATCAAGTGCTGTTCATCGATCTTGGAGCGGGGGATCGGGAGAAGCTGTCGGAAGTCAAGACGATTGGTGTGCCGTGGCAACTGGAGCGTCGAGGGTCGATCGTGGTGTAGGAATTTTGTTCGGGGCGAAGAAATGATGTTGCGGTGGGGAGGAGAAGGTAAGAAGATGGGGAGGTGCAACGGTTTGTGATTGACAAGCGGCCGGGGGACCTCGAGGGAGGAATCGCCGGATGTGCGTCGAGACAAACTGGGGACTTGGTCGTTGACAATGAGGTAGGTGGGTCGTCGATGTTGGGTCGACGGCCCGCTTGGTTGGGTCATGTGGGGTGGTGGGTAGCTGAAGGGTTTGGTCAAGGAAAAAGTTCTACGTTAGAGAAGTGTCTGGGGCATAGAGATGGTGGTGTTGCGAGCGGGTTGGTGGTAACGAAAGAATCGAGGCCGCTCGCAGGTGGGAAAACGCTGAGGATTGGTGGGAGGATACGATGTAGGCGGGGGATGGAGTTCCGTCTGGGATGTGGGTTGCGCCGCTCGCGGGACCCGCCGCTCGCAGAGGGCTGGGAAAGGGTAACAAGTTCGAGGAGTTGCGAGCGGGCACCGCGATAAGCTCATTCACCAAAACAGGAATTGAGACGATTGTGCACCCACCGCAGCGGGCACACGAGGAGCGCCGCGATAAGCTCATTCACCAAAACAGGAATTGAGACCTTTATGATGA
>CAZETM010001166.1:0-2846 GCA_964514885.1 uncultured Polyangium sp.
TAACGTCCACTGACCCCAGCCAACGAACCAGAAGCTTGTGAATCGTGCCGGCGTTTGCTTTCGTTTCGCCTTGCGACAGGCCTTGTTCCTTGCCCTCGGCAAAAATGCTTTTGTAGAGTTTGCTTTCCATGAGTTGAGCCTTTTTGATGTACGCCTTGACAAGCTCGGTCGGAACGTCCTCGGCATCGGCGACGAACCATAATATCGCAAGATGGTCGGCGACGTGAGAAGATTTTTGATCAACCCGCGAAATAATTGCATCGCGAGCACTTTTTACTGCGATTTCCGTCCCTCCGTCCTTTGTCAAGGGCACAAGCGGCCACAGCGCCGGCGGGGCCGTGGCCAAAAGCTGCTGCCACGTCATCGCTCGTAGGTTGATCCGGACATACGTGGATTGAGTTCCCGGACCTATTTCGAGTTTGCGCCGCTTCATCAGTGGACCCGCTCGATCGCCGTACAAATCCCACACGTGGGACACAACTGTACAATGCTCGCGACGATAAAGCCGTATCTGCGCCTCTGCCACATCAATCGCCAGTTCCTCGGCGCTCTGATGACGACGATGAAACTCGATATGCGCCACCGTCTTTACACCATTACGCATGACGAAGTAACTCCCATCGACGTCACGACCTCGTGACGGCAAACCGGTTTCGCAGGGACCAACGATCGTGAGGTTCGGGTCTGCAAAGCCAAACCGGAGAAAATCTTCGGGTTCTTCGTGGAGCAAGTACTTGAGTGATTGGTCGAAGGATTCCATGGGTTTTTCCTACGCACACCTTGGGTACCACGGAAAAACCATTCGTGCAAATTTCGTAATCAGATAGCATCCGTCAAACCTTGGGAACCGTTTGTCAGAACGCGCGGCGTTGTGCCGAAGTTTGCCGAGGGCGGTACGGGTTGGTTGAGGTAATATGTTTTACTTATTGCGAAGTGCGCAACACGGGCGCCGCGGTACAGGCGCACGCTCACGCAACGTTTCCGCAGGAGGCTCGTCATGGTTCCCCGTGTTTGGGCACGACAAACCATGTTCGGAAGCCATGATCCGCGCATTGTTGATGGGCGCCGCCTTATTCACCTCGATGAATACGCTCGCCAATGGAGCAACACTGCGCAATTCGTCGTGGTGCTCGTCCGTGACGATATGCCCAGAGGCCAGTTATATCGCAAACCGTTTCACGTAGTCGGGAATCACACTTGGATGACAATGCACCTCGAGCGTTGCTGCTGATGGATTCACCGCCTTGATGTCGGCCATGGTCATTTGACAGCTCGATGTGCCCAGCAGCAAGCTTAGCCCGAGCAGCGTGCCTTTACGTCGGCGTATTGACATGCGGACAGGTCATCATGCATGAATGGCAGCGTCAAGGAATGCCGAAGCCCTGAATTTGTTTTCCCAGCCGCCCACCTTGCAACGAGCACCGACCGAGTGGGGGCCTTAGATCGCGTCCAACACGCTCTAAGGCCCCGCTGCTGGACTCCGTTTGGCATGACAGACGATGATTGAGCGACGAATCGATTTACTCGCCCTGCTTTTCGTCTCCTTCCGCATTCTTCGTCGCTCGCCGCTTGTAGATCGCCGACAACTCGAACGCCGTCGCGATTGCCGGCTCCGATAGCTCCCGCGCCGCTGCATCCGCCGCTTCGCGCGCCATTCGCACCAAACTCACGATGATTCCGTCAATCAGGTCGAGCGTCTCCGTTTCCACCGGCGTCCCGCGAGGCTCCGCTTTCGCTTTCGCCGCATCTCGCAAAGCTTTCGCCGCCGATTTCAAATCGATAACCGCTTGCGGTCCACCTTGATTCTTCGCCGCATCAGCAATGACCGAATCCTTCAATGCTCCTTGCAATGCATCGAGCTGTTTGGCCAATCCCTCGGCATCATCCGAGACCAACGAATCACCATCCAACAGCGATTCGATCTTTTGCACCGAGAAGCGCCTCACCCCCGGCCCCTCTCCGCAATGCGGAGAGGGGAGATGAATGCAGAATTCGGTGCGAATACGCCATGGAAACACACCATGTGGAACCGCGGCGGCGGCACCAGCCAGGTTGTCGCGCAACGTCGGATCCGCCTCTTGGTCGAAGATTGCCGAACAAGACGAGCGAGGTGCGCTGTCGTTGGCGCGCAAAGAGGGCCATAAAGAGGGCGCCGATTGAGGAAGCCGCGCGAGCGGTGTTAGCCGTTCTCGAAGCGCGCGGCATCGACGCGCCTGATACCACGCGCGAACGCATCCTGGCGGAGAAGGATCGCGCCCGGCTGGAGCGGTGGCTGGTGAAGGCCGTTACCGCGTCGTCGGTCGTCGAGGTGATGGGGCGGCGTTGGTGCGTTCAGGTGGCGCGTTGCGGGTGAAGCGAAGGGAGTGGCGTGGTTACGCCCAGCCGCCTGACGTATGGGCTTGATAGTGATGCGGGCGGGGGTTCAGCGGTGTGAACCGCGGGGATCGTTCCGATGCCTTCGGATCTGACGGACGACGTACGGTTCTGCGAACCGGCCTCCTCTACCAAATGTTCGTGAAGAGCGTGACGATGGGAAGGTTATCGCCCATTTGCATCGCTTGGTCACCCCGATTCATTGTGTCACCGAGCCCGAGTTGGCCATTGCCATTGGAACCCCAGCATTTGAGGGATCCGTCGTTGACGCGCGTGCAGCTATGGTGATATCCCAAAGCCATCGAGATCGCCGTTTTGCCGGTCCCGAGATCCACCGGACCGGCTGGCGTGTACGCGGAGTTCTGGTTACCCAGCCCGAGCTGCCCCAAATTGTTATGGCCCCAGCATTTAACCGAAGCATCATTGAGGATGGCGCATGTATGATAGGCGCCGGCAGCAAGCGCGACGGCTGT
>CAZETM010001167.1:0-2843 GCA_964514885.1 uncultured Polyangium sp.
GCGCATCCAGCGCTTCGTCCGGGGCGGGTGGTGGCTGTTGGATTGCCCGGCCAAACGGGCGAGTTATTGGCGATTGTCGCGGAGATTCGGTCCGATGAGCTTATCGACGCAGAATCGGTGTTTGCGGCAATTCGTGCACGGATCAGCGAGCATGGAGTGCGTCCGGACGTCATCGCGTTGTGCGCGCCGGAAACGATTCGGAAAACGACGAGCGGCAAGCTGCAACGTCGAGCGATGCGGGATTTGCTGATTGCGGGCGAATTGGCATGCTTGCATCGGTGGGAGGTGCAAATCGAAGCATGGCGACTTTCCGCCGTGCAATCGGGCAGACTCGATAGTTTGTCGCGTATCCCTCACGGCGTAGCGAGTCTTGAAGCGGGGCAGGTACGCGTGGAGCTGCGGGCGGCGGGACTCAATTTTCGCGACGTGCTCACTGTGCTTGGGCTTTATCCCGGTGCCTCGGATATCCTGGGACAAGAAGGCGCTGGCGTTGTCGTTGCTGTGGGGGCAGGCGTCCGCGATTTGGCGCCCGGCGATCGGGTTTTTGGATTGATGCCCGGAGGATTCGCGTCCCGCGTCAATGTCGATCGGCGTCTTCTCGCGACCCTACCGCAAAATTCCGAATTCGCCGAGGCAGCTTCGATTCCGGTCGTGTTTCTCACGGCATGGTTTGGCTTGGTACATCTTGCAAAGCTTCGTCCGGGCGAACGGGTCCTCGTGCATGCAGCGGCGGGTGGGGTTGGAATGGCGGCAGTGCAAGTCGCGCGACGTTTGGGCGCCGAGGTGTTTGCCACTGCGAGCCCATCGAAATGGGACACATTGCGCGCAATGGGCTTCGATGACGACCACTTGGCCTCGTCGCGTGATTTGGAATTCGCTCGTCGCTTTGCGCCAATGGACGTCGTGCTCAATAGCTTGACCGGCGATTTCATTGATGCATCGCTGAGGCTACTGGCGCCTGGTGGGCGGTTCATCGAATTGGGAAAGCGAGATCTACGAAGTGGCGCAGAAGTCGAAGCGCTTCAATCTGGCACCTTATATCAGCCCTTCGATTTGTTGGATGCAGGCCCGGACCTGATTGCGTCAATGCTCGCCGAGATCATGTCGCATTTGGCAGCAGGCGAATTGCACCCACTGCCTGTGCGCAGTTGGCCGATTCAAGAGGCCGAATCGGCATTCCGTTTCATGGCGGGAGCAATGCATCAGGGAAAGTTGGTGCTGACGATACCACCTGGCCTCGAGGCTTGTGCGGATGTGCCGAAGGAGGTCCGTACGAACACGGCGTTGCAGGTGGCTTCTTCGCTGCGCTCGCGCGAGGAAATTGTCACCCGGGTTCGTGCCGAAGTTGCAGCTCTCATCGGAATCGATCCACGCACGATCCCCGTCGATCGACCGCTCCGCGAGCAGGGCCTGGATTCGGTGCTGTTAGTCGACCTGACGGCGCGGTTAGAGCGGGTATTCGAGCGATCGGTTCCGCCCACTCTCTTGTTCGATCACCCCACGCCACTGGCCCTGGCGAATTGGTTTCTCGGCGACGTAAATGAGACAACAACGCGCAGCAGGGCAATGACCGACGACGATCCGATTGCGATCGTTGGTATGGCGTGTCGGTTCCCAGGTGGAGTGACGACCCCGGACGAATTATGGCAATTGCTCCAGGATGGCGTTGACGCCATTTCGTCGTTTCCTGCGAATCGCGGATGGAGTCTCGATGCCCTCTACGATCCGGATCCGGATGCAATTGGTAAAACGACGACGCGTGGCGGTGGTTTCATCACGCATCCAGGTGATTTCGATACCGGGTTTTTCGACATCAGCCCAAGGGAGGCGATAGCCATCGACCCGCAGCAGAGAATTCTGCTGGAACTATCGTGGGAGGCCTTGGAGCGAGCAAACATTGATCCCTCGTCGCTACGGAACGGGCAAACGGGGGTATATACTGGACTATGGGTAAACGACTATGAACGCCTTGGTCCTGGCGCCGATAATGCAAGAGATGGATATGGATTATTGGGGTCGTCCGTAAGCCTTGCGTCTGGGCGCATTGCGTATCAGTTGGGATTGAATGGTCCCGCATTGACGGTGGATACAGCCTGCAGCGCGTCGCTCGTAGCGCTCCATTTGGCAAAAGTTGCATTGCAACGCGGCGAATGCGACCTCGCATTGGCAGGTGGCGCAACGGTGTTTGCCACGCGGAATCCGTTCATTTATTTAAGCCGAATGCGAGTGTTATCTCCCGACGGACGTAGCAAGGCGTTTTCAGCGAATGCAGAAGGTGCTGGCTGGTCCGAAGGCGCCGGCATGCTGGTTCTGGAAAGATTGAGTGACGCTCGTCGTAATGGTCATCCTGTTCTGGCAATCATTCGAGGCTCAGCGCTCAATCAGGATGGCCGAAGCCAGGGATTGACTGCACCCAACGGTCCGGCGCAGCAACGAGTGATTCGCTTGGCATTGGCGGACGCAGGCCTCGAGCCTGGCGATATCGATGTCGTCGAAGCGCACGGGACAGGTACGAAGTTGGGCGACCCCATTGAAGCGGCAGCATTGCTTGCGACATACGGTGCGGCACGGCCAAACAACCGCTCGTTGCGACTTGGTACGATCAAGTCGAATTTGGGACATACGCAAGCTGCGGCGGGCGTCGCCGGCATCATCAAAATGGTGCTTGCATTGCAACACGAGCGACTGCCGAAGACGCTCCATGTGGATAAGCCGTCGCCCTACATCGACTGGTCGACGGGCGCAATGGAATTATTGACCGAATCGGTCGAATGGCCACGCGGGGACAAACCACGACGAGCCGGCATATCGTCGTTTGGTATTTCCGGGACGAACGCGCACGT
>CAZETM010001168.1:0-2840 GCA_964514885.1 uncultured Polyangium sp.
TAGGGGTCACTACGGCTCGCGAAAAGCCACAGACGCGGGACTATCGGCTACAAGACGGCTCGTCCGCATTGCCTGCGCTAGCGATTGCGAAAAACGAGGCCGAGCCGGAAGCGTTGGTACGCAAAGCGATTGAAGCGCTCGGTGGAATGAAGCGTTTCGTCTCACGTGGAGACATTGTCGTCGTCAAACCCAACATTGGCTGGGATCGAACGCCAATTCACGCGGCAAACACGAATCCGCGGGTCGTGGCGGAAGTGGTGAGGCTGGCGTACGACGCGGGCGCCAAAAAGGTCGTGGTGACCGACGTGTCGTGCAATGAGGCGAATCGATGTTTTCAGCGGTCGGGTATTTGGAAAGCGGCGTACGACGTGGGGGCGGAAGTCGTGATCCCCGCGGCGCATCGATTCCGCGCAATGCGTCTCAAGGGCGAGGTGCTGGACGAATGGCCGGTGTACACGCCGTTGATCCAAGCGGACAAGGTCATCAACGTTCCGATTGCGAAGCACCACAATTTGTCTCGGTATACGGCGGCCATGAAAAACTGGTATGGGTCGCTCGGGGGAAGGCGTAATCGGCTGCATCAAAACATCGATGTGTCGATTGCGGATTTGGCGACGTTCATGCAACCGACGCTCACGGTGGTCGATGCATGGCGGGTGCTCATGCGTAATGGCCCGCAAGGCGGAAACATTGCGGATGCCAAGGAAATGCGCACGATCATCGCTTCCACCGATCAAGTAGCTGCGGACGCATACGGCTGTCAGCTCATTGGTCGAGCAGCGAACGAGATTCCGTACATTCGCATGGGTCACGAGCGCGGACTCGGAACGATGAATTGGAAAGAATTGCGTTGGGTGGAGGTTTAACGATGGCCAGCTCAACAACGGTGGAAAGCGAACCGACGAAGCAGGTCTCGGCCGCTCCGGCGAAAAAAGAAAAAGGTCGCCCCGGTTCGGGCATTCAAGCGCGCACGAGTATCCGTGTGCTCGTATGGGTGCGCAGGTTCTCGCAAGTTGGCTTTTTAGCGGTCTTTCTATACTTCCTGTTTCAAACGGGTTTCCGCGGCTCATTTGCTTCTGCGGAAACAGTCGTACGCCTTCCCTTGCCGGTCGAGGCATTTCTTTTGGCCGATCCGTTCGTCGCGGCCATGACCTTGCTTTCGACGCATACGGTATATCGAGGTCTGGCCTGGTCGCTTGGACTGCTCGTTTTGACGCTCGTTTTCGGACGCGTGTTTTGCGGCTGGATTTGCCCCTTCGGCACATTGCATCATTTCTTTGGTTGGATCTTTCCCTCGCGATATTTGCGTGGAAACAAGCGCGTCGAATCCAACAAGACGCACACCCGCCAGCGCATCAAATATTACTTGATGTACGCATTTTTGGCATCGAGCGTCGCGGGCAGCGCGATTGGTGGGCTCTTCGATCCTATTTGTATTGCGGTGCGCGCCATTGGCCTCGGTGTAATCCCCGCCTTCCAATACGTCTTTTCCGTAGCGAGCGTCGTGACGGGTCAGGTCGGCGTACGACCGCTTCAAACCGCAACGGATTCGGCGCAAGACTTTTTGACGCAAACGGTTTGGCAGTCGAAACAGTTTTATTTTCACCAAACGTGGTTCATCGGCATCTTGCTCGTTGCCATATTGTTCATGAACCGCGTGATCCCGCGATTTTGGTGCCGCGTCCTCTGCCCGCTCGGCGCATTCCTGGGCGTCTTCGCCCGCTTCGCGCTGTTCGGCATGGAGAAGGACCATTCCAAGTGCACGGATTGCAACTTGTGTCTCGTCAATTGCCAGGGCGCAGATTCGCCTCAGGGCGGCGTGAAGTGGCGTCAAGACGAATGCCACATGTGCCTCAATTGCGAAACCGCGTGTCCTGAAGACGTCATCAAGTTTCGATTCCTACCGAATCGCAAGAGCGCGATCACCAAACCCGACACCGGCCGCCGCACGGCCATTGCCTCGGCCGCAGCGGGCGCGGCGATCATTCCTGTCGCTCGCATCGCCGACGTCATCGACGCCAATTACGATCACCGCGTCATCCGTCCACCAGGCTCGGTTGAAGAACGCGAATTCCTCGAGCGCTGCATTCGTTGTGCCGAATGCATGAAGGTTTGTCCGAACAATGCTCTCCACCCCGCCTTCTTCGAAGCGGGCGTCGAAGGCATCTGGACGCCCATTCTGATCGCGCGCATTGGTTATTGCGAACACTCGTGCGTGCTTTGCGGGCAAGTTTGTCCTACCGGCGCTATTCAGAAGATCACCGAGGAACAAAAACTCGGTATTGGCCAAAAGCCTGTTTCCATTGGCACCGCGTTTTACGATCAGGGACGCTGTTTGCCGTGGGCGATGGCTACGCCGTGCATCGTCTGTGAAGAATTCTGCCCGACCTCTCCCAAGGCGATTTGGGTCGAGGAAGTGGACATTCCCCGGCGCCTACCGATGGCTCAGGAAAACGGCAAAGAGCCCGAAATGACCATGGTCCATGTGCAACGTCCGCACGTGGATCCTTCGTTGTGTATCGGCTGCGGGGCGTGTGAAAAAGTTTGCCCCGTACAGGACAAACCGGCCGTGTACGTGACCAGCGTGGGTGAGACGCGCTCGAAGACGAACGTCATTCTGCTCGAGGATACAAACTACAACAATCCGGGCTGAACGCCGGTCACGCCATCACTTCGTCGAGCGTCTTGGCGGTGAGGATGCGATCGGTCCAATCGTCGAGTTCAATCGAGCCCGCAGATTCGATGCGCATGGTGACCGCTGCAGGAAACTCACCGAAACGCCGGTGAAGCTGCCGCGCCAACATGCGCCGTTGGCCCTCGAGAACTCCTACTTCTAGGCC
>CAZETM010001169.1:0-2837 GCA_964514885.1 uncultured Polyangium sp.
ATCACGCACGTATTGCGTATTGCGTACAATCCAGTTTTCAAGGACCGAGCCGAAGACCCGGACAGATTCAATTCTGTCCTTGTTATCTTCGTTCGACGCTCACCGAGCCAACCAACGTCGTTTGCACAATGTCGGCCGTTTTTCTCGGCGAGGGTTGGTTGATCTAGAGGACTTCAATCACTCTGTCAACCTTTATTTTTCTCTCCGGGGATGCCTTCATCGCTTCGCGATTTCGTCATCTTCTTTCCGGTGAGGGCGGCTTGTTTAAAGAGCTTGTCACTCTTTGTCAACCGCTTTTTTTCGTCGCGGCCACTTCTGCCTTTCGGCCGTCGTTCCTGCGACTCACCCGCCGTCGCGAACAGTCGTTCTCGTCAACAGGAGGCGCGACTCTAGCCGCAACCCCCTGACTGTCAACAACATAGATCACTTTTTTTCACGCCCCGGACGTGCCCCCAAAATCCCCGGGGAACTCCAGCATTTCAGCCCCGGTTGATCTGCTCCACGTGCTCGTCCGCAAACCATCGAGATCGACTCTCCCGCACAAGCGACATCTCCGCGCCACCCTGCAGGCGCACGCGAAATCCACGCTCGCGCAGCCGAAGACCAACCATCGTCCCCAACACCTCGATCGTCTGCCACGTCCCAGCCGCTCGCATGCGACACGGACGCACGTGCTCAGGTGGCTGCGTCTCCACTTCCACTCGAAACCACTTCGCACTGCCCGCAGGTCGATCCCAACCAGCCTCGACACAAAGATCCGCCTCGATCTCGTCAAACGCTCGCTCCGATGCCGCAAACGCAGCGCGCGCATGCAGCACAAGAACCACCCCGTACCCCTCCGGCAACTGCCGAACGATGTAGCCACGTTTGCGAGCACGAACCGTGATCTGACGCGACTCGCTGAAGTGCGCGAGTTCGCGCATCTCCGCGATCACGATCTGCCAATGCGCCGCAGATATTTTGAGGTCAAACGGTTCGAGCACGCCCGCATAGTCGACCGTCTCGCCATCCGCATCCACGAGCACAGCACCTCGCGCCCCCGGAACGCTCAACAGAAGACGCTCGAGAATCTTCGTGAACGTCGTTGCTTCCTGATCACGCGGAGGAGGAGAGGGGCGAACCCTTCGAGATTGCTTCGTCTCACTCATCGGTCGACCGGCACCATGACGAGCAGCCCATCCACGTTGCGCTCCACCATCACGTCACGGCGCAACCCCTGAAGAAGCTTGCCTCGCGCAGTTGCCGCCCGCCCCCAAAGAACTTCCTGGCGCACTTTGCTGCGACGCTCCTCCACAGGTACTCGCGCTTCAGGAATTCGATCGAGCAGCAAGAGAACATGAAATCCGTACGAGGTCGAAACAATATCGCTAAGCGCTCCGCGCGCTTCGAGCTTCGATGCTCCGTCCGCGAACTCCTTCTCCAAGCCACCACCCTCCATCGCGAGAAGTCGACCATCAACAGCAACTGGCGGCAGTGACTCGACCTTGATCTCGAAGCCATCTTTCGCGACAGCATCGGCCGCTTTTCGAAACGCCTCGACCACCGGATCCGCTGCTCCGTCTGCCGGTTGAGGCGTCGACTTCGCCACTTGAACCACAGGCATCACTGCCTCACGCACTGCACGCGCCACGACCTCGGCACGACCACGCGTCGCTTCATCAGCCCCCTCCTTCGTCCGCACCACTGCATGCACGACTCGGAATCCTTCAGGTCGATCAAGCTCGAGCCAACGACGCTTCATGACGTGCTCGAGCTCTTCATCCGTCACCGGCCCCGCTCGGTCCGCGTCGTCCAACAACTTGCGGAGCATGCGCCGCGCAAGTGCTGCATTGATCATCTGCTGGATGCCCGGCTCGGCATCCATTCGATTTGCGTTCGCTTCCGACGCGAAGAGCGCATCGTGAATCGCCAAGTCACGCGCCGCTGCAACTCCAACCCCCTGCGCTGCTGCAATCCGTCCGACGCCGTCCGCCGTGATGACTTGTTGCCCCACTCGCGCAACGATCCCTGCCTCAAGCTCACTCGAACGCGGCGGAGCGACCGACACGTCTCGAGCCTTATCCGAGCAACCGGCAAGGTGCAGAAACGAAACACCAGCAATGAAGAAGAGCGCAGTCTTCACAGGCAGAACCCAAGCTCGATCATCGATCCGCGTCACGCTCCGCCTCCTCGAGGCCGAAGAAGCTCCGTCGATCCTCGAAGCGACAAGGCACCGATCACCAGCAGATACACCGCCTTGAAATCGTCTCGTTGCCCGAGCGCCGAGATGCCAAAACCAAACGCAACTGCTGCCGCAAAGAGAAGCAGAACGGCGAAGGCATCAATGGCTCGCGACACGGCCGAAGCATACATCGACGACCGCGTCCCGTGGGACACGACCCGCAATCAGCCCCGCCCAAGACCGCTCGATCCCGAATAACCGCGACCGCTTCTTCAATGTCGAAGAAGGAGGACCGCCACACCTGCAGCAGCGAAGGCGAAGAGTACGAGCAATGCTCGTCCTGCAGACGCCGTGACTCGACCACCCGTGCGCGTCGACGATCGCTTGCCTCGATCCACCGCAGCCGACGCAGCCACCGACGTGATTGCAACCGCACACGCTACCGCCAACGCGTGAGCCACGAGCGCGCGATCACCGTCTCGTACGTTCCAAGCAAGCACCAGAAACCCGAGGCTCGCCGCAACTCCAACCGTGATGATGAAGATCGCTCCACGAGGAAGCGCCGATCGAGGTTGAAGAAGCGCCAACGTAGGATCGGGACGCTCCTCCATCAGCTCGACAGCTTCCCAAGGCTCGCGCCACGAGAGAGCAAACGCGCCCCACGCGATCGCACCAA
>CAZETM010001170.1:0-2832 GCA_964514885.1 uncultured Polyangium sp.
GGACAAGGAGTGCAACCATTACTAGAAAACGCAGCGACGACGGGCGATGTGACTCCAACCGGAGTGGTGGGAATGGGAGGAAACGTCCGCGAATTCACCTTGGACGAGTATCGCCCGTATTGCTCGCGTTGTTGGGTCGAAGCAGCTTTGGAGCAGCCGCTGTGCAGCCAGGATGCGTCAGCACCACGGACGGTGCGCGGCGGAGATTGGGCCGGTAATGAAGATTCTTTGCTAGTGGGATTGCGCAACCAGGCGTTGGCCCCTAATGCATGGTCTTCGCGGGTTGGGTTTCGTTGCGTTCGTCCTGGCGACGGCGCAAACCAATGATGTCATGACGGTCAATTCGTTCAAACCTCGAGGTAACCACACATGAATCGTACCTTGCTTCCTTTTGTTGTCGTCTCGATGGTCGTCGGAATGGGAATGGGTTGCGGCGAGCTGCCTCCGCCTGGGCACCACGTCGTGACGATCGATACCGATGCAATCGTGCCACCGGATCCAAGCAAGCTCATCGATCCGAATGATCCATTCCCGCTTTTCGACAGGCTCGAGCTGGCCGTCTTGCGTGCTGGGGAAACCGTTCCGGATCCGGCGGCGGTGCGCGATTTCGCCGTGGACGAGCCCAGCTTTTTGCCCCATGGTGCGACATTCACGATTCCGGCCGATCCGGGCGAAGTGGTGCGTGTACGAGCGCGATTGTTTCGGAATGCGAGTACCTTTGCGGGGAAGCCGCGGCCCGAAAGCACCATTGAAGTCATCGCGGCATTGCCTCCGACGCCCGCGGAAGGCGCAGTGGAAACGACCATTGAATTGCGAACGGAGGATGTGGGGGTATCGCACGGGACCGAGCAGGAACCGCTTGCCATAACGGAAGACGCTGATTCACGAGTTCGCCCGGGCGCGCTAACGAGTTCGGCTGTCGGAAGCTGGCCGGGGGCGAAACGTGTTCCTTGCGCCGCGACCATGGGCAAAAACGAGGCCTGCGTCGATGGAGCCGCGTATTGGATGGGCAATCCGTTGGTGAAAGGCGACGATTTCGTCGAATCCGACCGACAACGCTTGGTCGTGCTTTCGCCATATGTGATCGACACCCGCGAGGTTCGCGTCGGCGAATTACGCGAATGGCTCGCGACACAGCCGCCGTCGATGGATACGGTAGAACGTTTCATCGACGATATCCAATCGCCAAATCAATTCTGCACGTACACGAACGCCGTGAACATGGCGAAGCCCGAACTCGAAAATCTACCGGCCAATTGCGTCCCGTGGGACGTCGCCAATGCTTATTGCAGTGCGCGCGGCGGGGCATTGCCGAGCGAGGCGCAATTCGAGTATGCATCGAGCGAATTGCGATCGGCGTTGTTCGTATGGGGTGCGGACGAAGCACCGCTATGCGCAGCGGCGGTTTGGGGCCGAAGCGGCAAGGTAGGCAGTATCATTGAAGGCGTTGGGTCGAGCGATTGCATAGAGCCGCTCAACGTCGTTAGCGGTCCAGCAACGCTGCCGGACGATGACACTCGTGACTTATCAAGACTCACCGATCGCATTACGATTGGCGGCGTGGAGGTTTTCGACTTGGCAGGCAATCTGCAAGAATGGGTGCAGGATCAATACAACAAGCAGGACGAAGTTTGCTGGTCGCGGACCGATACGAACATCTTCGTCGATCCGGTATGTACGACACCTGGCGAGGTGGCCGGACGATCGGTTCGAGGTGGGTCGTGGATTCAAAGTCGCGAGTTCTTGCGCGCGGCATATCGAACGAATCGGGAACCGACTCAGAATGAGGCGTATGTGGTCGGATTCCGGTGTATGCGACCGGGAACCTGAGGATGGATCTGAACGATTACTGGGAACGAGCGCGCGAGTTTGCCGAATCGTTAAGGGACGACGCGCTCGAGTGGTCGACGGGACGCAGCGCGCTCGTGCGTTTGCCGCTGCTCGCGTATCTGGTTTATGCCGGCGTGCGCCACTTGTTCGATCCCATGTACCGCACCTGGTTTGCGGGCATTACGCTTGCCTTCCATGAAATGGGCCACCTTCTTTTCATTCCTTTCGGGCGCACGTTGACCATTTTAGGCGGCACGATCATGCAACTTTTCGTGCCCACGGCTGCTGGCGTTTATCTTCTTTTGCGCCAGCGCGATTGGTTTGGCGTCGCGGTGTGTGGCGCGTGGCTTGGATACAGCCAATGGGAAATGGCCACGTACATGGGCGATGCCGTCAAAGAAGAGCTGGGGCTCGTGGGATTCAGCGGCAACCCCGAGCATGACTGGAACAATCTTTTTGGACAATGGCGCCTGCTCAATCATTGCGAGGCAATCGCGACGATGAGCCGCATCGTTGCATTTGGAACGTGGGCCGCGTCGATGGCGCTCGGCGCGTGGCTCTGCTGGCACATGTGGCAAACTCGCGATGAACAGCCGCTCTCTTCGTAGTCAGTTCTCGGTAGTCAGTTCTCGACAAAATTCACCGTCGCAAGATCCACGCGTTTCCTGGACGGTTTCCGTAGGCTCGAAACATGAATTCAACGAAAAAACGAGAGCACCTGCGCATCCGGGGCGCGATGTTCGTGTTGGTATGTGGCTCGGCCTTCGTCGCTTGCGGCCTCGAACAGTACGGCAGCGTCGAAGTTGCAAACGGTACCTCCTCCGGCGCAAGCTCATCGAGCGGTGAGGGAGGCATGAAAACCACGTCATCGAGCAGTGTAACAAGCTCCAGCGGAACCGGTCAGGGCGGAATGACTGGGACCGGTGGAATGCCTGGCACCGGCGGCGCTGGCGGCGGCGTAGCGGGCATGGGCGGCATGGGCGGCGCGATGAATACTGGGGG
>CAZETM010001171.1:0-2830 GCA_964514885.1 uncultured Polyangium sp.
TATTTATTTGGCCACCGCCATTCCTCTGGAATACGTGCAACTTCGCCAGCTCCGCGCGCGCTTCGGTCAGCTCGGTGTTCACCGTGCGCAGGCGCTGCGACAAACCCTGCACGAAGCTCCACAACAGCTTCACCGCCAAGACCGGCTCGCGACGCATCACGTTCATGATGTCCGCTCGCGTGATGATCATGCACCGCACCGGCTCGAGCGCTCGAACGGTGGCTGACCGCTTCGAATCATCGATGAGCCCCATCTCGCCGAAGTAACCACCAGCGGGGATCGACGTGAGCGCGTTGCCGTTTTTTTCGACGGCTACGCGACCGCGCAGAATCACATACAGATCCTCGCCCGAGTCGCCTTCGACCACGATCGCTTCGCCTTCGGGATACGCCTGAACGTTTGAGATCGAAACAATTTCGGCTTGCTCGCGATACGTCAGGTGCATGAACAACGGGATGCCGCGTAGCGCTTCGTGCTTGCGAAGCGACTCGTATATCACGCTCTCGGGACCTTCTGCGGTCTCGGGGTTTTTGACCTTGACGAGCATCGCCGTGATGTTGTCGCGACCGCCTCGCTCGTTCGCCATCTCGACGAGTTTTTCCGCGAGCGTTTCGTTCGGATCGGTGCACAAACGCGCCAGCTCGTCTTCGTCTTCGAAGTATCCGTGCAAGCCGTCGCTGCAGATGAGCAGCACATCGCTCGGCATGAGATCGACGAGCAGCGTGTCGACTTGCACCGAAGGTTGCGTACCTACCGCGCGCGTCAGAACGCTACGCAGAGCGCTCTTTTTTGCCTGCTCTTTGGTCATCGTCCCGTGCTTGATTTGCGCGGCGACGAGCGTGTGATCTTCGGTGAGCGCGTGCGCGGAGCCTTGACGAATCAGATACGCGCGACTGTCTCCGACGTGTCCCAAGATCGCGCGTTCGCCCGCGACGATGCAGCACACCATCGTCGTGCCCATGCCGCGTAGTTTCTCGTCGGCTTCGGCCATCGCCCACAGATCGGCACAGGCTGCTTGAATGGCGCCCGTCACGAGTTCTTGCGCAGCACCGCGGTGCTCTTGCGACGCATCCTCGCGCAGTTTCTCGATGACGCCTTTTCGTTCGGCGATGAACGATCGCACCGTTGCGACGGCCTTCTGCGAAGCGATGTCACCGGCAGCTTGACCGCCCATGCCATCCGCAACGACGTAGAGTCCGAGGTCTGCATCGACAAGGTGACTGTCCTCGTTGCGTCGTCGTTTGCGCCCGACGTGCGTCGCTGCTTGCGCCAAGGTCTCGAGAGGCATCTGCACGTAACCTTTCTGTGCTCCAGGGGGAGTCCGACTCGCGCATGCTAAACGAGTGACCGGCGCGGACGGAAGAACTCCGTTTGCCTAGCTCTCCCATCCGCGTTGTCGATGCTGAAACGGGAGAAATCCGAACCCGAGGGCGAGGCCGAACACGACGTGCTGAAGCCGTGCTGGAACGGGAAGTATTTCAAATGCGACGGTGCGCGGTTATCATCGCCGGTCATGACCATCCGGAATCGGCTTTCGACTTCGATTCTCTGTGCAGCTTTCCTTGGTCTTTGTGCATGCGAGCCCATCGCCGAGGACATGGAGTTCGATCGCCAAGAGGTGCCGATCTTCACCCGCAGCCAGATGGTTCCGCCCACCAACGCGGCGCCTACCGAGCTCAAGGTGATGGCTTGGAACGTCAAATATGGCGCCGGTCGAATCGACTTTTGGTTCGACTACTTCGGTGATCGCACGCAGATGACGATCTCCGAGGTCGAAGGCAACATGGAGAAGATCTACGCGCTCATCAACGAATACGATCCCGATATTCTCATGGCCGAGGAGATCGAGGTCAATTCACGTCGCAGTGCGTATTACGATCAGGTCCAGGGCATCCTTGATAACACGCGGCTCAATTATGGCGCATACATGTCGACCTGGGATAGCCGTTACGTCCCGTCCGAAGGGGTAGGGCGCATCGATCTCGGTAATGCCATTTTCTCGAAATACCCCATCACGTTTGCCGAACGAATTCGCCAAGAAGATCGGACCGATCAAGATGCTGTGACGGCGACGTTTTACTTGAATCGCATGATCGGACGAACGATCATCGATGCTGGCAATGGCCGCGAAGTTGCCACGTACGTCGTGCATACCGAGGCGTACGATGTGGATGGTACGAAGGCGAAACAAATACAACAGATTTACGACGAAGTGCAAAAGGAAACGCGTCCTTTCGTGCTGGGTGGCGATTTTAATGAATTGCCACCAACGGCCGCGAAGTTATCGGATTTCCCCGACGAGCTAGCGAGCATTCAAGGGACCGAATTCGAACAGCCTCCGTATACCCCGCAAGTCATGCAGAAGTTTTACGACGACTTCGTGCCGTGGATCACGCTGGATCGTTATGGCGATACCGAGGACGAGCAGCGGATGTATTACACACACACGATTGCAGGGCCGGGGCACAATGACGAAAACGGCCAGCCGCAATTTTGGAACCGGACGCTCGATTATCTATTCGTGACGAAGGCAGATGCTTGGAAGGACGGTACGACCGACGTGCTGCAGACAGACGGTAGACTCGGAATCAAAAGCAATCCGCTGTGGCTCAGCGATCACACACCGGTCGTGGGCACTTGGGTGCTCGGCGGAGGTGCTCCGTGAAGGCTAAGCTCATTGCGACGATTGGTTTAGCCGCATGGTGTTTTTCCACGGCAGCATCGGCCGATCCCATACCCGCCCGCGAGACCGCGCGGGTTTTACCGAAAAAAGGTTATTCCGTGGGAATCCTATCGCCCACGGCGGTTGGATTGGGCCACGGCCTGGAAG
>CAZETM010001172.1:0-2826 GCA_964514885.1 uncultured Polyangium sp.
CGCGGGCCTTCGCGATGCAGGAAGCCGTAGAACATGCGCCACACGAGCGGCACGACTTCGGCGGCGAGGAACTGCGCGTCTTCGTCGGTGTAGAGCCAACCCTTGGCTTTGCCGGGTGGAATCTTGGGGAGGAATCCGGGCGGTAATGGGTTTTGCGCGATTATGCGCAGCGGGAAGACAGCCATTTTGCAACTGCGGTGGATCAATTGCGCAATGTGGCGTCGCGTGGCGGGCGCGCGTTTGACGGGTAATGCGCGCATGATGGCTTCGGCGTGATCGAGCGTGAACCGATCCATCGAGACGTCGCCGACGAGCGGGTACACGTACAGCTCGAGGCGCCCGCCATCGTGCGATTGCGATTCTTTGAATTTGATAGGGTCGGGATAATCGCGCGCGAGGTCGCCGCGTGTCCATCGCTCGCCGATTTCACGAAGGGTCGGGACGAGGTTTGTCCGGGCAGGCTCGACGGCGCCGGTGATCATGTCGACGGCGAGCAGAACGCGCGCGAACTCCTCGTTATCGGCCCGGGCCGCTCGCTTGATGAGGTCGGGCGCGAGGTCTGCGCGGCCGACGGCTCAGAGACGCTCGACGAGGGAGTTCAGAAGGCGCGCGCGATCTTCGGCGTCGGTTTCCGTGGGGCACGAGGGCAAACCGAGCGTGGGGCGAACGCCGGGTGCGAGGGTGACGCGTGCGTACCAGGTGCCGTGGCGGAAGTAGACGTTGCCGGTGCGAGGGCGGGGCATGCAGGGAGGAGTAGAAGGATTTGGGCGGGGTCAAGCCGATCCCGCACCTTTCGGGGAAGAGCGTCGCATCGACCACGATTCGCCTTGCGGGCCGTGAACGGCGCGACTAGCTTGCTCGCTCGAAGAGCATGCATTTGGGCATCGCAACGAGATGAGCGAAACAACGTTTACATGGCTTCATTTATCTGACCTCCACGTTGGCATGGCTGGCGGCCTTGGCAATACTCTCTGGGACTCGTTTGAAGGCTGCTTTTTCGACGATCTCCGCACACAGTTAGAGAAAGCGCCTTCGCTGGACGCTGTCCTCTTCACAGGTGACTTGACTCAACGCGGAGCTCCCGAAGAGTTCGATGCCCTCGACATGCGATTTGATCGACTTTGGAAAGAGTTTCGTAACGCCGGGTATGATCCACCCCTGCTGGCTGTACCTGGGAATCATGATCTCCAGCGTCCTCCCCCACATGAGGCGGAGGCCATTGCTCTATCAAATTGGTGGTCAATGCGTACCCCGCTGGCTCGCCAACGATGGTTTTGGGAAAAAGAGGGTGCAGACCTACGCGCTTTCCTTGATCGTGTATTCAACACGTATATGAAATGGTGGGAGGAATGTCCCTATGTATTGAAGGACGAGCGTACGCACCTAGGCCTTCTTCCAGGCGACTTCGCGCAAACTATTGAAAAGAACGGCTATCGATTCGGCATTGTCGGCCTTAATTCAGCGTTCCTTCAACTGAGCGACGCCGCCTTCGAGGAACAGCTTGCGTTGGATCGACGCCAATTGAGCTATCTTATCGAGCAACATGAGCAATTCTATCGATGGAGCGACGCACACGATTTCTCACTGCTGCTTACGCATCATCCAACATCCTGGCTACATCAAGAGGCGCAACGAGAGTTTCGTGAGGGCATTTACCCGCCAAACTATTTCGATGCGCATCTGTTCGGCCACGTGCACGAAGGTGCGCACCGTACGACGAGTGCAGGAGGGTTGCCCGCCCGGCGCTCGATTCAAGCTGCATCGCTATTCGGTCTGGAAGACTATGCAGTTTTCAAGGACGACAAACGGGAAACCAATCGGCGCGTTCACGGTTATGGGTTTGGAGTCATCAAGGTCAACTCAACCAGCCAACAGGCTTATCTACTCGAAAAACGTCGTGGCGCTCTTCGCGCAGGAGACGGCTCCTTACGCATCGCTCTTGATAACGCTGCGCTCCTTCACGACGAAGGCACCGGCTATTCGACTCCAAATAAACTTGATTGGCCCCCGCCAAAGCGCATTGAAAAAATACCAAAAACCAGACATCGCCCCAAGCTCCCATTTGCAAAACTCAATGGCGTGCTTATGGCACAAACAGTGCCTGGTCTCGACAAGCCAGACACTCCGTGGACACTGCAAGCACTATTTGAACACGCATACGAGCGCGCGCTCGAAAATTGCCAACGAAGCGAAGGGACCGTCACGAGAGATCTCAACGCTTCAATGCATATATGGACTGTCGAGGACACGATTACGCGCATGCCCCTGGAGTTTGGGCCGGGGTGCGAATGCTTGAGGGACTGGAGGTTACTCGAAGTAGACGCGCAAGGTGCATGGTCCACAACCCAATTTGCAAACGAATACCACGGTTGGTGTGAAACGAATCAAGAGCCAAATGCCAGGAAGAGTGACCGCGCCATGCCACGGGACGATTTCCGCGGCGGTGATCAAAAGAAAGTAGCGACCGAAGAGGAAATCATACAAACTATCAGCGCTTGGATCCATAGCGCAATTCCGGACTCACTTTGTATCCCGCGAAAGCATGCAGATATCGATGCGAGGCTGGGGTTGCCTACCGGCTCTTCCGCACGGCTTACAGCTTTGGTCGTCGAGAAATTTCACACCAAGTTCCATGTAGCAGCAAATACGGATTCAATCATCCATCTGTCGCGAAAAGAGAAAAAGGCCAAGCAATGAATACGGTTCGATCCTTCATCTACCTCGACGAGCAAAAGCTGTATTCCTATTCGTCCCAAATATTTGAGGGCCTCACTGAATATATTGTTAACACCAAAACCAGGGGGAGACAGGAAGATGAAAGTGGCC
>CAZETM010001173.1:0-2816 GCA_964514885.1 uncultured Polyangium sp.
CGCGACGGTAGCATGTACGGGAACGAACGGCAAGTCGCGGGCGAAACAAGCGATTCCCGACGTGCTTCGGATCGGCTCTGCTCCTCGGTGAGGGTCGCCCGCATGGCGGCGACGTTTCCCTTCATCTTGACCGCGAGGCGGCCCTACGACTTCGTCAACGCGTCAATCTTCGCGCGAACGATGGCCTCTTCTGCCTCCACTTCGGCCTTCTTTTTGGCCAGCTTTGCAAAATCGGACGGTGTCTTGTTACCGAAATAGAAGCGATAGAGAGAATGCGTCCGGTCATCGTTGGTAATCGCGTAACGTCGGCTGGCGATGGCACCTGTTCGGACAGCGGTTCGTGTAACGTCGGCTGGCGATGGCACCTGTTTGGGCAGCAGTTCGCGTAACGTCGACGGCGACGAGGCTTGTCCGCGCGCATGATGGGCGACCGCGCAAGCCGATTGCGCTTGTTTGCAGTGCAGACAAGGGGCGACAGACTGGGGCGATGGCAGTTGTTTGCGGCAGAACGAGTGCCGGCGCCGGCGATGGTGGGTGTTCGGAACTCGAACAGGTGACGTCGGCAACCGCGGGGGCTGGGGTGACGCGCGCACAAGTGCCGTCGGCGCGCGATGTCGATGGGATGGAGGCGCTTCCAGCCGTTCCGGTAGCTTTCGCCTTCTTATGGAGACGCACTATACACGTTGGTTTCCAATGGGCGTGGCTCTTTCCTTTGCGCAAGAGGGCTCCGCTGGGGCAGCTCTCGTTGCCGTTTCCGAAGAAACGTCGGGCCTGAAAGAGACGCATATTGCGTGAACTTGCGCTCGTGCAAACTGGCGCCGACGTACACATGTGCCTGCGCGTCGAGGTGGGGTCCGTCAAGGAAAGTGCGTCCGGAACACCGATGAGGAACTTTCGTTGATGAAAACTGGACTTCCGCAGTGCCTGTATGATAGGCCTGTCGGCGTACTCGATATGCTCGTCACGTCGTTCGACCAGCTCGAAAGAGGGAGCGTCTTCCATGGGCGTTACCGTGTCGAACGCCGTTTGGGCGCTGGCGCGATGGGTGCCGTGTACGAGGTCGTCGACGAAAAGACCCAGAGTCTACGAGCGCTCAAGGTCATGCAACCGGACCTCGTGCGCGATCCTGTGCATCGCGAGCGGTTCGCCCAGGAAGCGCAGATCACTGGCAAAATCGAAAGCGACCACCTGGTGCGCGTGCTCGATGCCGGAATTGATCCGATGAGTAGCATGCCTTTTCTCACGATGGAACTCTTGCGGGGAGAAACCCTGGGCAGAGAGATCGAGCGTCGACGGGCATTGCCAATCGCAGAGGCTAAGCGATATTTGCAGCAAATCTCGTTCGGGTTGATGAAAACGCACGCAGCAGGAATTGTTCATCGCGATTTGAAACCTGACAACCTGTTCGTGACAATGCGCGATGACGGTTCTCCGAGCATCAAAATTCTCGACTTTGGCATTGCAAAAGTAGTCGCGCGCAGTCAACCAGCGGCGGCTACGCGAGTGGGTACTCCCCTGTACATGGCGCCGGAGCAGCTCGACGGGAAAGGCACCATTGGGCCCCCAACGGATATTCATGCGCTTGGGCACTTGGCCTACGAGATGCTGGTGGGAGAACCTTACTGGGCCGAGGAAATGCGCTGTACCGAGGGGGTGATGCCATTTTTTGAAAAACTCCTCAAAGGTCCCATTGAGTCGCCTAGTGGTCGTGCCAAACGGCGTTGCGATGTAACGCTACCACTGAAATTCGATGCCTGGTTCTCGAGGTGCATAGCCCACGATCCGGCGGATCGGTATTCGAGCGTGGTCGAATTCATGCAGGCATTTGCTCATTTAGATGATAATAAGGCGACGTGGATGGCCCGGACGGTCGCTGCGGGACCGCTGGTGCAAGCTTTTGATGAGTCGCAACTCTACGCAAAAGATTCGAGTGAAATAGTCACCACTTTACCGCGACCGAATTCGAATCGCGATCTCGATGCCGCGACGACGACTCCTCGACTACCTCAACGAACCACCAGGAACATCCCCATGGCGCTGGTCGGAGCAGCAGTGACGGGATGCCTTTTCGTGGTGCTGATCATTTTGAATGTTGGAGTTACAAAGACCAAATTGCTGCCTGTCGAGCCATCGGCATTGCCAACAGCGGGCGGCTCGGTAGCTCCGGAATCGGCGCCCCCCACGCTGTCGGCCATCGCCGAGGTTCCGGAGATGGTTGAAACGCCGGCGGTTTCAGCGTCGGCAACGATAGAGTCAACGCCGCCTCAGCTTCATCATTCCATGTCAGAACCACCGGCAGGTCGCCGTATGGCAGAACATCAATCCGGCGCTGGAGAATTTAACCGGGCCGCAGCGTCATCGGCACTAAACGCCGCGGCCGCAGCAGCCAAAGCATGCAAGAAGCCGAATGGCCCCACAGGAACAGCCAAAGTCAAGGTTACGTTCGCGCCCAGCGGCAAGGTGACGGCATCGCAGGTACAAGGCCCTCCGTTTGCCGGCACGGCCGTCGGAAACTGTATCGCAGCAGCGTTTCGCAGTGCTAAAATGCCGCCCTTCGATGGGTCACCCGTCTCTCCCACAAAGTCGGTTACCGTCAATTAGCCCGACTTCCGCAGTTGGCCAAGCCGGTCTACCCCGAATACGCTCGCCACTCCATCCGCGAACACCCGACGAACACCATCGTCCCCGCCTTCAATTCCAGCCCCTTCGACAACACCCCGACGAACTTCTCGTCCGACAAATACTTCGCCAGTTGCGCCTCCGCCTTTTCAAACTTGGCCTCGATCTCATTGGCCGTTGCTTTCGTGGGCAAATAC
>CAZETM010001174.1:0-2815 GCA_964514885.1 uncultured Polyangium sp.
TGCGTGGCGGCAGCAAAGTCGGGTCGCTCGCCGACGACGGAATGCGCACGGGCAAATTCGCGCCCATTGCGGACGACGGAATGCGCACGAGCAAGATCGCGCCAGGTGCGGAACCGCCTGGAGGCCTGGTCGAAGAAGCCACCCATGGCGGCGCGAAAGCTGAATCTCATGCCGGTGACGTCGTGGAACACGGCGTCGATATTTCGCTCGAAGTCGTCTCGAACGTCGATTCCAGCGATGAAGTGGGCGAAGAAGACGCCATACCCACGGAGGTTAACGATTCCGTCGCTCAGGTGACGGCGAAGTTGGATCCCGTAATGATGCTGAAGAATCGCAACGCTGTGTGGCAACCCGCGCTGCTGCCAATCATGCCTACCTCGCCCAAGGCGTTTGCGGCAACATTCGGTCGTCCGGAAAAACCCACCGACAAGAATGCTTTTGCGTCCCTAAAGCAGTCGCCCGATACGATCGCAGACTCGTTCGACAAGATTGATTGGCTCACGCACAATCCCATAACGCTCGTCTTTTATTCGCCAGATTCGAGCGGCAAGAAAAACCCAATTCCGCTCGTGATGCCCAATGGTGACCCGACGACTGACTCGGCCATTCATCGCATCTGTATCCAGCACGCGTCGCATTGCATTCTCCTCGTCTGCACGCCCGGATCCGCAGCCGCGAAAGTACCATGTGCCAAGGCCGCAGTGGATACCTGGCAATCAGTTACCGCGAATTCCAAGGATTTGCCGGTGCAAACGTTGTTGGCCAATCTCGTGGCTGGTCGGGCATCGAGGATCGCGCTCGAAAACCTGACCATTTCTCGAGTCGACGTGGCCACTGGCACGCCGAGAATCGTGCGTAGCCGGTTGACGCCGAAAGCTCGCTGATTCGTCAGAGCACGCCGGGAATGAATCGGTGCCGCACGCGCTGCATGTAATCTTGGTATTCGGGATCCTTCGACAAGTGCCGCTCTTCGGTAATGGCTCGCAAGTAATACAAACCGCTCAGCGATAGCAGCCCGACGAAGCTCGTGATCAACGTGCCATACGAGCCTTTGTTCACCGCGTCGACAATCGCGAACGGGAACATGACGCACCACCACGAAAAGTTTTTCGAGGCATACGCGGGATGACGCACGACCGAATACGGGCCGGTGGTAATGATCCCGCGGTGGGTGAGGTTCGAGAAGTGTAGACCAAAGACGACCGTCGAAATGGTGTACACCGAAAAGCTTGCAATCGAGCAGCTCGCGAGCAGAATGACTGCCGGCTTCGACGTCAGCGCGAGAAATGCGTGTTCACCGGGGTTGCTGAAGTAACGGCCGGGATTGCTGTTGAACGGCGGATAACACAAGAGTGCCACGAGCCAACCAAGCACAGTCGGCTCGACGGAGACCATGCCATTTTTGATCCAACGCGACGAAAGCACATAACCCGCCCAGGCCAATCCGACATCGACGGCGAAAATGACCGACAAGGCGCAATCGTAGCTTTCGCGGACCGTAGGCTTGCGCAAGCCGTTGGCCATGAGGGTCAAGGCAAAGCTGTAGTTTTTGACGAGGCTATTAAATTGGTCGGCAAAAAAGATGGTCATCAACGGCACGAAGAAGGCCTTGACGAACAAGCCGAGCACTGCAGTGCGATCGAATTCGTCGAATTTCTCGGGGGCAGGAGCATTTTTCGCGAGCAATCCAATGCGCGCTTCGATGAGCTTCAGCGCTTTGAATACGGTGAACGCAGGTGTTTTACGATCCGCCTTTGGATCGTGCTGAAACGCTCGCGTGAGCAAAATATACGGAAGGCCGCCATATACGTACGTCCAGTAAATCCCATCCATGATGATGAACCATGGTTGGTAATACCCCGTGGGCGATTTCGTGAATCCGTATTCAGGCGCGGAATGATACAGGGCCCAAAACGTAGAAATGATGAGCAGGTCCGCGACGTATATCTTCACACAGCGAAAGAAGAACTCGGCATAACGCTTTTCGCGAATTTCAGCCGGTATCGAAATGACGCTGCCCCGCTCGACTTTCAGGCGCACCCCCAGCTCGACGACGAACATCACGGCCGCGACAACCACGAGGGCGAAGATGGCCGACGTATTTTTGCTTGGAGTGACGTCGATCGGCAGGCCCCAGCCCTTCTCGAGGACGTTCAGGCGCGAGCCGACGAAGCCGAGCGCGAGCACCGTGATCGAACCGATGACGCCAGCGATCCAGCCGTGTTGCGTCAGGTTGGAGACGTCCGCGGTTCGTTCGATCTGGTCGGTGGTAGAGGGTGTTTCGACTGCTGTTTCAGCCGAGATTTGCTTGGACTTTTTGAGCTTCTTAGGGACCGCCGTGGCACTCATCGCGCCAGCAGCTTACTCGATCGAGCGGGGAAGCGAGAGCAAACGTTTGTTGTCTTGGACGGCCTTGGACGGCCTCGGACGGCCTCGGACGGCCTCGGACGTGAAGACCACGTCAGGGCTCGGACGATTCGTCGCCGTCTTCCTCGGAAAACAGTTCGCGGACGTGATTGACCTCGCGCCACAAGTCGTCGAGGTCCAGGACCATGCCGTCGAAGCCGGCGATAGCGACACGTCCCGTCGACGCGGAGAGCGTGTGCGCGTATTGTCCGTCATCGGCAAGATCATAACAGTCGACGACTCGATTGATGCGATCTACGATCCAATACGAACGCGAACCGAATTGAGCATACTCGGCGAGTTTTTCTACGCGATCACGACGAATGTCACGCGCGGTCGGCGTAATGATCTCGACCATGAGGCGCGGCGCATGTCGCATGAGCGAACTCTTGCCCTTCTTCGGGTAGCG
>CAZETM010001175.1:0-2814 GCA_964514885.1 uncultured Polyangium sp.
ACCGTCGACGACTTACCTAGGTTCGTTATCGGCGAATCTCGAGGCACGACGATGCAACCAGCAGTGCAGCCAGGCGAAGTTTTGTTGGGCAAATACCGCGTCGAGCGAGTCCTCGGCGAAGGCGGTATGGGCATCGTCCTCGCCGTGCGCCACGCGCACCTGAATGAACTGTTCGCGATCAAAATGATGCTTCCCGCAGCCCTCGCGCACCAAGATGCCGTCGAGCGATTCCTGCGTGAAGCACGCGCTGCAGCGCGCCTCAAGGGCGAACATGTCGCGCGCGTGCACGACGTCGGAGCGCTGGAAAACGGCGCGCCCTACATGGTGATGGAGCACCTGGCCGGCAAAGACCGCAAAGAGCACCTGAAAACACGTGGTGCACTGCCTCTCGATGAAGCCGCCTTGCTCGTGTACCAAGCCTGCGAAGCCGTCTCGGAAGCTCACGCCAATGGGATCATCCATCGCGACCTGAAGCCGGCAAACTTATTCTTGATTCGCCGGCCAAACGGAACACCGTGTATCAAAGTGCTCGACTTCGGCATCTCGAAAGAGCTCGACCCGACCAATAGCGGCGGCTTGGATCTGACCAAGCCGGGCGCGTTCATGGGCTCGCCCCTGTACATGTCGCCCGAGCAAATGGCGAACATCAAAGCAACAGACATGCGCAGCGATATCTGGTCGCTCGGAGTGATCCTGTACGAGCTGGTCACTGGCACCGTGCCATTCGGTGCGGAAGCCATGACCGAGCTGGTGACGAAAGTGCTGACGGCTCAGCCACTTCCACCGAGTCAATTGCGGCCGGGCGTCTTGACGACGCTCGAAACGACCATTCTGCGATGCCTCGAGAAACGCCCTGAGCATCGTTTTCAATCCGTGCAGGACTTCATGACCGCATTGCGCCCATTCACGACGGGCAACGTGCAGAGCACGATGATGGGAGGCGTGCAGGGCGTAGCGGCACCGCCGCCGGCAAGGGTGTCGTATCCCGATTCGACGATGATGCTGCAGCAGTCGCCATTGAATGCGGGTCACACCGAAGTAGGGGCGCCGATTGGACAAACGAATCAGCTCAGTGATTCGGGGCGTTTGTCCGCGCCGTCGGGGCAATTCGTGATGCCTGGCAGTTGGTCGAGCGCCTCGGGGCAGTTCGTTGCACCGCCACAAGGAAGCCAAACGGGTGGAGGATTTAGCAATACGAGTGTAGCTGCTCCACGCAAAAGCAAAGCGCCGATGTTTGCCGCAATCGGCATTCTCGTAATAGCCGGAGGCATTGGCATCGCGGCGCTCGCGGGCAGCGCTTCGGGGCGGAAAGCGCCAGCATCCAGCGGAGACGCCGCGCCCATTGCGCTGCCCACTGCAACGCAGGCAACGACAGTGCCGCAAACGCCGATGGCGCCAAAAGATTCGGCTCCAGTGGCGACCCCTGCGACGGCAACGGCGCCGGTTGCGCGCACGACACAACAAGCAACCACGACGGCTGCAGCACCTACGGGAACCGCTACACCGCCAAAAGCTGCCGCTACGGCACCAACGCCACAACCGACGGCAACGCCAGCGCCCACGCCTAAGGCCCCGTCGACGGCGTCCAAACCATCCATGTGGTGACGCACCGTTCATGAACTGCACCTATACCAAGTTGGAGCAATCGGCGATGTATCGACTGAGAATCACAATCGTTCAAGCAAGCGTTATGTGTGCGGCATTGGCCTCGGCGACAGTGGCACATGCGCAGGCGACGGATCCGGCCATTGCCGCATTCTTCGAGGCGGCAATGGAGCTGATGAACAAGACCGACTACCAAGCTGCTTGTCCTAAGCTCGAAGCGGTTCTTCAAAAAGAACCGCGCATGGTGGGCGCAAGGCTCCAATTAGCTCGATGTTACGAGGGATGGGGCCGTACGGCGAGTGCATGGGGGCAATACACGCAGTTGGCGAGTCTCGACGATACGCGCGCAGCAGAGGCACAGCAAAGCGCCGCCAGACTTGGTCCGCGTGTCGCGAAACTGCAAATCGAGGTACCGGCGGAGATCGCGAGCATCCCCGGTCTCAAAGTGACGCTGGACGGCAAAGATCAGCCGAAAGAAGCTTGGGGGGTCGCATTGCCCGTCGACGGCATCGAGCACGTGATCGAGGCGACGGCTCCAGATCGAAAACCTTGGAAACAATCGATTCAAGTGCGGGACCGAGTCGCAGGCGACGCGGATGCACAACCGATTGTAATCGGCGTGAAAGAGCCGGAAAAATTGCCTATGAAGCCGCCACCGCCTCCTCCCCCGCCTCCTCCAATCGCGCCGGCTCCACCGCCTCAATCCTCCGGCATGCGCACGGTGGGCTTTGTCGGTATTGGGCTCGGCGTCGTCGGATTGGGTGCAGGCGCAGTGCTCGGAGGGCTCGCGCTGTCCAAGAATGACGAAAGCAAGGCCAGTGGCTGCACAGCCGCCAATGTTTGCGGCGAACCTGGCAAATCTCTTCGGCTCGACGCGATTACCTTTGGCAATGCATCCACCGCGGCGTTCATTGCGGGCGGCGTTTTGGCAGGCGTCGGCGTGATTCTCGTAGCAACGTCGGGGAAGAGCAAAGAATCGAGCGGCAATGCTCCTCGAGCGAGCCTTTACGTTGGTCCGAGCAGTGTGAACGTGCGGGGGAGTTGGTAGATCGAGGCTGGTAGAAGAACGGGCACGGGTTCGTCCCACCTGAACGATTCTTGCTGCGAGCGCCGCTGGACATCGCTCTTTTGCGACGCCAGGGTGCCCGCGCGCGCATGACCAAGCTCATCCCCGGCATGGGTCAATCCGACTTCTCCGCCATTGGTGCC
>CAZETM010001176.1:0-2811 GCA_964514885.1 uncultured Polyangium sp.
CGACGAGCAAATCGAAATCCTTGTCGCCATCGATATCTGCAGTCGCGACGGCATCCGCTTTGGCCTCGCCGGAATCGAATTCGATTGGCTCGCTGAAGATCCCGTTGCCCTTATTGAAGAACACGGCAATCTTGCCTTTGGAGCTTTCCGACACAGCCCAATCGGGCCGTCCATCGCCGTTGAAGTCTTCGGATACGATCGTGGTTGGTTCTGCGGGCACACCAACTGTACCCGAATTCCCAGCGGAGGTAAATTTACCATCGCCTTCGTTCAGCAATAGGGTTACGGTATTGTCGTCGAGGTTGGTTACGGCCAGATCGGGACCGTTTTTGCCATCGAAGTCGCGAGCCGCGATGGATGTCGGTCGGTTGCCCGTTTTGTAATGCGGTGTGGCCATGAGAAACGTCCCATCGCCGGCATTAACGAGCATGCGGAGATAGCCGGTGTAATTCGAGGCGACGAGGTCCGGTTTGCCATCGTCGGTGAAGTCCGCGGCGACGACTTCCGCAACCCTGTTGCCCATCGCGTGATTGACGGCGTCGGTGAATGTGCCATTGCCCGTGTTGAGCAAGACGCTGACGGTGCCGTCGGTGTAGTTCGTTGCGGCGATATCCGCATAATTGTCACCGTTCAAGTCGGCGGTGGTCGCGTAATACGCATTTTTGCCGGTCGGATACGTGATGGGAAGGGCGAACTTTCCAGCGCCCTGATTCATCATGATGCCAACGCTGTTTCCTCCATGCGTTGCAACGACAAGGTCGCGTTTGGAGTCTCCGTTCAAGTCCGTGGCATGAACTGAAACCAGTTGCGCCCCTGCTGGAGAATGGATGGGCTCAGCGAACACGCCATTACCTTGATTCAAAAGTACAGTCACGCGCTGGCTACCCAATTGTGCGACGGCGAGATCCACACCCGGATTGCCATCCAGTTCCGCAGCCACAATGCCATGTGAACCTCCACCCACGTCGTAATTGACGGGAGCTGCGAACGTTCCGTCGCCTTGGTTCAGGAGAATCGAGAGGTTTGCACCATTGTAATTCGCGACGGCCAAGTCGATTTTACCGTCGCCATCAACATCGGCCGCAGCCACATCCCTTGCTCCTTGCCCCGTCGTGTATTGCGGTCCGGGAACGAATACTCCGCTGTTAACGCCGTTATTGAAGAAAATGCGTACTCCTCCCTGAGCATTTCCGGCATAAGTGTACTCGACAACCGCCACGTCGAGATCGCCATCGCCGTCCAGATCCGCCAGCTCAACGGAATATGGGGGACCAACCAACGCGTAGACTGCGGTATCGAATTGTCCTTCCCCGAGCGCGCGAAGAACGCGAAAGCTTCCCGAATTGTAATCGGCGAACACCAGATCCGATTTGCCATCGCCATCTACGTCCCCTGTGGCAACGCCGTGGCCGTGCGGACCAATCGATTGCAACGCGTCCCCCGGAAACCCGATCTGTCCCGAACACCACGTCACACATGCACCATCACCGTTGCACTTGGACCCATCATTGGGTCCACACGATGCGCCAAACGCTTTGTTTTGCGTCACCTTGACCCCTTGCTCGCACCACGTGATGCCACATTCCAGCACTTCACCGCTATCACCGTCGACAGGATCAATTTCGACATTGCCCTGGCCGTCGCATTGCTTTCGCGAGCACTCGCCCGCGACTTGTGCGGCCACCTCGGTCCCGGCGGGCAAATTCTCGAGCGCACACGTACCGGCGCGGCACATCCCCACCATGCATTCGCTCGCACCCGCAATGTCGCACGTCGCTTCGCCGACCGGCGTATGCACCGACTCGCGGTTTTTGCATTCGTCAATCGTACACGGATTGCCATCGTCCGCGTCTGTCGGCGACGGCTCCGTTCGTGCGCTCCCTTGACCGTCGCACACCTGGACGACGCAATCGCTCTGCGTTTGCTTCGCCAATGGCGTACCCTCGGGTTTGCCTACACATTCCGGGACCGTTTCTCGAAACACACCCGGAGGGAACTCGCATCCCGCCACCATCGATCCCAGCGCCACCAACATCAACCGATTCGTTTTCATTTTTTTGGTACTCCGTGCTCCGAATGCCCCTACAGCAACGACCGTGCCGCGAGCGTTTTCTCACCAATTGCGCAGATTTGGAGCCCAATGCCGATTGCCGACGATTGCGTCAATGCGGCAACTTCGCTTCAATGGTGCGAGATCATTTGCACGTCTCGTGCAGACACCAAAGGCTCGAGCGCACTCGATGCGCGTGGATACCTCGCGGGTGCGATTCGATCCGATGACTCGTTTTGGGGAGGGTGAAGATGCAATGATGCTCGACCGCCGTCTTGACGAGGCGTTTGGAGCTTTAAGCGGGGCGGGGAGTATTCGAGTAGGTAGTGTCGTGGTGGTTTACCACGAACCGTGGAAGCGAACGCCTTGGGGCGCGACGTCGACGTTCCACGTCAAACCGGTCGTTTTCTTGGGCGCATCGTCTGGCTTTTTCGGGGCCGCAATCAGCAAGGTGATTCCACCTAACGCCAACACGCCGCCCACTACGGCGGTCGCCGTGCCACCTTCGACCAGACGGGATGCACGCTCGCGCATGGCCATCCCGTCCGCGTCGCAGCGATTGTTTTCATCACAATGCCCGCTGGTATTGCTTGCCGCTTGTTGCTGAACGGCCAAGCCCATCAGAATGCCCGACGTCACACCCGAGGCGATTCCCATGCTCGTCAAGGACCATCCCATTGGCGTGAGCCACGGCGTACCGGGACGAACGGGCAACGCAGGCGGCGGAATCGGAATCAATCGTGCGGGCAAGAATATCGTTT
>CAZETM010001177.1:0-2810 GCA_964514885.1 uncultured Polyangium sp.
ATGAAATCATACTGGCTACGGTGCGCCTCGTCCGCGATCACCACGACATTGCGCCGGTCCGAGAGAATGGGATGGCGGTCGCCTTTCTCTTCAGGGAAGAACTTCTGTATGGTAGTGAAGACCACGCCCCCGGACGCGACCTTCAGCTTTTCCCGCAGGTCAGCGCGATCCGCTGCCTGCACCGGTGGCTGGCGGAGCAGATCATGGCAACGGGCAAAGGTGCCGAAGAGTTGATCGTCGAGGTCGTTGCGGTCAGTGAGCACCACGATCGTCGGGTTGGCCATCGTCGGATGCAGGATCACCCGCCCCGCATAGAATGCCATCGTCAAGCTTTTGCCTGATCCTTGTGTATGCCACACCACACCGACCCGCCGGTCTCCCGGTTCGCCACCTGGCTGGTGACCTGACTTATAGTGGCCCAAGACATCCGCTGCCCTATGATCGTCCGCACGGCGGGCTGCCCGCAAGGTTTCCTCGACAGCCACATTCACCGCATGGAATTGATGATAGCCTGCCATCTTTTTGGTGAGTTTTCCCCCACCCTCGTCCTCGAACACGATGAAGTGCCGTACGAGGTCGAGGAACCGTCGCTTCTCGAACACGCCTTCAAGCACAACTTGCAACTCCGCAATCTTTGCCGCGGCATCTTCCCGCCCCATGATCGTGCGCCAGGGCTTGAACCATTCCTTCCCTGAACCGAGAGTTCCGATGCGCGCCTGCACCCCGTCAGAGACGATCAGCGACGCGTTAGTTGCGAAGAGCGAGGGAATCTGCACCTGGTAGGTTTGGAGCTGCTGATACGCGCTCCAGATCGTAGCGTTCTCATCCGCAGGATTCTTCAGTTCGATCACAGCGAGCGACAGCCCGTTCACGAACAACACCACATCCGGGCGTCGCATATGCTGACCCTCGACGACGGTAAACTGGTTCACGGCCAGCCAGTCATTGTTGTTGGGCGTATCGAAGTCGAGTATGCGCGCCTGCGCACCCGCGATAGAGCCGTCCGCACGGCGATACTCGACCGTAACTCCGTCCACGAGCATGCGATGTACGGCACGGTTGCGTTCGACTAGCGACAGTGCATCAGTCCGCGTCAGCTTGCGATAGGCATCGTCCAGCGCCTCGGCGGGCAGGTTGGGATTGAGGTGTCCAAGTGCCTGCCGTAACCGCCGCTCCAACACCACATCACGATAGTTGAAGTCGCTGCGCTCAGCCGCCGGTTCGCCCGCTGCGATCTCGGGGCCGTGGAGTACGGTGTAGCCGAGTGTCTCCAGCCAAGCGAGAGCGGCTTCTTCGACGATGGATTCGGTGAACTGATTAGAGGGCGGCATCTCGTTTATCTCAATCAGGTGGAAGTCCAAAGAGTCCGCGAAGCTCGTCGATTTCTGCCTTGAACACGGTGCGATCTTCATCCCACCGAGCGGACTCACCTACGACCTCAAACTCGACTCGGCGATTCGGCGCGTCACCACGTGTCTTTCGAAACATACACAGCTTGGTCGTGTGCCCCGCCGCATCCTCGCGGTAGTAAACCAACGGCCGAAGGCCAAAGATACAATCGTTGTAAGAAACGAGCACTTGGCCCTGTTGAAAGTACCGCTGTGAATCTCCAAGCTGATTCTCTCTAAGTATGACGCTATTTATGGTCTTCGTGAAGCCGTGCCCGCGGAACACTTCACAGCGCAACGTACGATTATCGATTTGTCCTAGATATCGAAGAACTTTGATATCCGCCAAACCTCGCAAGTCATCAAGAATGTTGATTACATCTTCATAGCATTCGCTAATCCACATTCGAGCTTGCGACTCCGACTGAGCCGCGCTGTGAGAGAAGCCGTTGCGGGACTGATTTAGATCACGCATTGCCTGTAATGTCGAGTCCGAGACGATCTCAGAAATCTGAAGACAGATGCCCAGACCTTTGGCGTGCGAAATGATTCGCTCGATATTGAGAAGTCGTTGCACCACACTGTCACTAAAGAAGTCTCGGAACATAATAGGATCAGCAAGTGAAACTTTCCGGAATCTACATTCCGCGACCACAGTTGCGTGCAAGACATCAATGATAGCTTCCCAAGTGTCTCGCAAGAGATGGAGTCGCTGAAGTTCATTCTCGTACCCATTCTCGAATCTGTAAAAGTAGTGAGCAATCGGCGAGGGAAACTCACCGAAAACAATCTCTTTGAGTTCTTCTTCTCGCTGACGTCGGAAATCATCAAACGCCGCCTGGTATGTATCCTGGCTCAGATTGAAGAGAACAAAACTTGGTCGAGGCTGAAAACCGAAAATGTCTAACGTGCCAGATTGTTCAGCATGCTGCTCATCCAACCACTCGTTGTACTGGGGGCATGTATCGAAATTGCAGAGGTCGAGCTGAACCTTCATTTGCCGTCCACCTGTCCTGGTGGATCATGAATTATTCGCTCAGCATCCACAATGCGCAGCTCACCAGAAATGAGCTTGGGCAGCAGCGTGTCGCGAAGGGCGGCAAGGGTGCGGCACTCTCGGATGCTTCTCAGCACACGCTTAAAGACAGGCGTGGCTCGCTGCTCGAATGCTTTCAACACAAACTGTGGCGGGAGGACGATCCGTGACGATGCGAACGTGCTCGTCGTGATGGTGTCGAAGACGGACCCGTGGGCAGCATGCACCAGTGCGTCGATCTCCTGACGCAGCCGGCAGTAGAGCGCGAACGGCGTTCCCGTGGTCGTCGCGAGTGCGTAGCACGTCTGGTTCATCGCCATGTCGCGTCCGAAGAGGACCATGCGGCCGGTCGTTGCTCCACGTGCGACGACGACTGAGCATAGCGC
>CAZETM010001178.1:0-2795 GCA_964514885.1 uncultured Polyangium sp.
GTACCTCCGGCGGCAATTTCACCACTTCGCCCTTCCCAATATCCATCCACAACACACCCTGCTTGATGTACGCCCGAGACCACGTCATCTTGCCGGGCAAACTCTCGCCCGCAAACGTTCCTCCAGGCATCGGGAAATACATCGACGGCTGCCGATACGAATGGACTCCGCGCAACGTATCCGGATCGTGATTGAACGCATATGCCCCGCACGAGCCCGAATTCAAGAGCACCCACAAGAATCGCCCATCATGCTCCGCGCCCCACCGGACATCGTGGAACATCACCGCTTCGTGTAGGCCCTTTTCCTTCAACAGGCGCTTCATCATCTCCATCGGCACCGCATTGCCCTGATCCGCCTCCGTCGCGCAAATGATCGGCGACCCTGATGATTCCGGACGGCATGCGGAATTCAAGAGCCCCTCGGCAAAGTCCGACGGCGCACGTAATGGCACCAGCCCAAGCTGATATTGCCATCCAATACAATCCGCCTTGAACTCGTTCACCATGTCCAACACCACGAGGTAATCGCGAAGCTGCTCACGCGTCGCCCGCTCGTCGAAGTCCTCCGCGTCCTTTTCGCCCCAATGGAACGTCACGCCCCGGTCCTTCACGAATCGGAATGCATCATCGATTCGAGCATCCGAAATGCGCCGCCCTCGATCGATGATCCACGCCTGATCAATCTTGTGCTCCGTAAACCCGTGCTTGTTCAAAAGCCGCGGCCCAAAGTAGCCATTGATCATCCCCATCGACGTATCGCCGAGCATCATCAACAGCACCCGCCGACGCTTGATCCCTTCCGCCACCTTGCGCGCCAATACCGACGCTTCCGGCGAAATGGGCGCATGATACGAAATATCGTTTTCAGGCCAAACGATCTTCCCCGTCTGACACCACTCCTCGAGCCGATCCATGAACGCGCCGTCCGTCGTCCAATCGTCCACGTCCGTCCAAATGCGCGAGAATGGCCGATCCAAGCTCTCCAGGCACGCGCCCGTATTCAGCAGCCCCACCAGGCCCGGGAATCGCCCCGAGAAGTTCGACGCCAACAAGAGCGGGTTGTCTTTGCCCACCACGCCGTCCGTCGTGTGCGGCCCGTAAAACCAATGCACGCACACGCCAATCATTGGATCGTCAATGGGCCCCAGCTTGTCGATCGACTCGTGTGGCTTCGACAAAAATCCTTCCACTCGATACGGCTCACGCCCCAGCTTCCGCAACGCCCGCTCGAGCTGATCGGTCGTACGCGTGATGCTCGGAATCGCGACTTCGTTGGGTTTGGTTCGTGCGTCGCCGGGCCAAAATAGAGCAATTTTCTTCATCGAACGAATCCTCCGCCAGGGTTAATCACCACGCGTGCGCGCCGGCGTCAAGAGCGCTCGAAAAGCCGCTCGTGCAAAACTCCCACCGCACGCCCAATGTCCGCATCCGCGATCAGCATCGTCAAGCTGATGCTCTTCATTCCAAAGCTGGTCATCTCCACATTCACGCCGGCATCCGCCATCGCCCGCAAGATCGCCGCTCCGATGCCCGCTGTCGTCCCGAGACTTTGACCTACCACGACCAGCAACGTCTTTCCGTCTTCCACCCGCACATCGCCCAAACGCTTCAGATCCTCGAGCGCCCGTTCCAGCGGCTCGCGTCGATCCGTCGTAAACGATACGCTAATCTCCGACGTGGCAATCATATCGACCACCACATCGTGTTTTCCGAGCACCTGGAATGCCTCGGCCAAAAACCCCGCCGCACCAAGCATCCGTGTCGATGAAATCGTCACCGCCAATTGCCGCTCCCGGTACGCAATGCTCGTCGCCGCATTCTCTGTAGGCGGAGCCGTTTGGTGAATCACCGTGCCCGGATGATCAGGTCGATTCGTATTCAGCACCCGCACGGCAATGTTCTTCTCCATCGCGGGCACCAGCGTCGACGGATGCAATACGCGACTGCCGAAATAGGCCAGCTCCGCAGCTTCATCGAATCGCATCGCCGCAATCGATCGCGCTTGCGGAACGATATTCGGATCGGCCGTCATCACCCCATCAGTATCCGACCAAATCTCCACTTCGTCCGCGGCAATCGCAGCGCCAACCAAGGTCGCCGTCAGATCACTGCCATTGCGTCCGATCGTCGTGATATCCCCGTTTGCCGTTTGCCCGACGAAACCCGTGACAATCGGCACCACGCCTGCCTGTAAACGCTCTTTGCACAAACGCTGCATGGTAACTTCATAACCGGGCAGCGGACGAGCGGCGCCGAAGGTCGCGTCGGTGACGAATCCCAGCTCCCAGGAATCGAAGGCTTGGGCGGGGAAACCTTGACGAGTGAAAAAGTCGGCAATGACGCGAACTGACATACGCTCGCCAAAGCTGGCGGCATAATCGAGGCTCCGGAGGCTCGATTCACGCACCAGCGACAGCCCGCGATACAAGGCGGCGATTTCTTCGAAAAACGGTGCGAGCAGTTGATCGTCGCAACCCAACTCGCGAGCGATATCGGTTTGACGGCCAATCACGCGTTCGGGCGCGTAGATCCCGCGGGCGGCGTCTTTGGCGCCGTTGATGAGCGCATCCGTCATCCCTTTGTGCGCCGAGCTGACGACGAGCGGGCTACGCGACGCGCGCGTCTTCACGATCGAGAGGACTTTTTCGATTTGTTTGCGATTGGCGACGGAGCTACCGCCGAACTTCATGACAATCATGGCGGCCGGACGGTAGCGCACTGCGGCAAGCTGTCCAGTGGGTTTGTGCAGTTAGAGCGTTCGTTCATGTTCACGAGCTCGTTGAAGGAGCATTG
>CAZETM010001179.1:0-2788 GCA_964514885.1 uncultured Polyangium sp.
GTGAGGAGCTTACCACGTATAATTTAATTCGACGCCACCCGAGCCAAAGCCGGCTCGAGCATTCAAGCGCAGTCCCGATGACGCCGATTCGAATACCGAAGCCGCAGGCTCGGTGACGTAAAGGACGACGCCCGTTCCCAAGGCGACCGCGCCGAACGGGAATAGAATGGTGCTGAGCAGGCCGGAGATTTTGGCGGTTTCTTTCGATGCTACCGCGCTCGGATTGCAGATTCGAGGCTCGTCGGGCAAACAACCGTTCGTGATTGAATCTTTTTGCCCCCAGGTGACCGCTCCCGTCACGACGCCTCCAATGATTCCTGCGGTACCGACGCCGACGAGCGTATACGCTGCGATTCGACGCTTCGATGTGCCGGGATTGAGCTTGATGTTGGTCACTGATTTGGTGAAAATCGGGTCGTTCTTGACGAAGCTCTGACCCGTAGTCTGCGGCATTTCGACTTTGACTTCGCGCTGCTTTTCCCCGGCCTTGATTTGGAGCCTCGTAAATGCCGCCGAACGCCCAGGAATCTCCGTGGTGAGGATGTGCTCGCCAGGATCGATCGGCAATGGGACGCCAATGGCCAAGGCAATGGAGGGACCGCCGTCCATCGATTTGCGCGATACCTTGGTCGATGCGGGTGCATCGAGCGGGAGGCGGAGCACGACGGTGGGGACTTTTTTGAGCAATGCCTGTTGACGCGCGGAAGCTAGCTCTTCGCGGTCTCGCTCTTCGCGTTGTTCGGTCGGCGAGATCTTGTCGTATGCGGCGAGGTAATCATCGTAATGAGCCACCGCCGTCGCAATGCGTCCCCATTTTTCGTAACACTCGGCCAGATAGAAGATCGTGGAGGCGCGAGGGTCTTCTTGATAGGCGCGTTTGAATGCGGGGCACGCGGTTGCGTATTGCCCTGCTTCCATTTCGCTGCGGGCCGTACCAAGCGTTCCTTGCGGCTGAGGCGGCGGCGCACCATCGTCGGCTGCCGCAGCACCACCCGCAGGTTCGTCGGCTCGAGCAAGCCCGGTCGACGCACAAAGAGCCAAAACCAACGCGAAGGAGCCCAGGACGCGTGACATCGCCGCCGAGTCTACACGGCAAACGGGCCAGAGATCAAGAAGGTTGTGGCGAAAAGGCGGGGCCCGGCGTGAAGCCGGACCCGTGAGAGATTCAGCGGTAGCTGGCAGCGCCGATGGCTTGGACGTTGGTATTTACGCCAGCGACCGTGAGGGTTGCCCAAGCGCCGCTCGAGGAGTCTCGGCGGTAGTGTTTGAGCACGCCGACTTCTGCGTAAAGCATTTCCACGTTGGCAGTGGTAATGCCCGGCGCGAGAGTGACGGCGTTGACGGTGTTATTGACGATCTTGGTTGTCGCCGTGTTCCACCCGTTGGTGCCGTCGTATTGGGCTACATAGAGCTTGCTGCTGTCAGCAGTGCTCGAGTATGCCAGCAGGGCTCCGTCGCTAGGCAGGGCGACGAGCGACGGGCGGATTGCCGTAACCGTGACGTCATTCCCCGCGTTATTGCGGGCGATCGTCGGGGCGCTCCACGTGGTGCCATTATACCGCGAGAAGGCGATTTTGTTATCAGCCTGTTGTACGAACGTCATCAACAAGTCGCCATTGCTGAGCCGAATGATGTTCGGTGCAATGGTTTTGACGGCGTTGATACCGGAGATGCCAGCCGCGGTGGACCAGGATCCGCTGGCACGGAACTGAGCAAAGATGTCCGCCGAGCCTTCTTCCGGATAGACGAGCGCCGCATTGTTCAACGGGCCACGATGGACCCAGTCGAGGTCGTAAATCGTCGCATTCGACGGCGCGCCTGTTGCTTGGTACAGCGAACTCCAGGTTGTTTCGTAGAATCGCGCGGCGTGGTACTTGCCGCTTTGGTTTTGGAAACGGAATGCCGCATCGACGAAGGGACCAAAGGCGCGCACGACCGGGGCGCCATTTGCTTTCGCTGAATTCGGCAATCCTGCGAGAGCCGTCCAACCACCGCTTGTCCCGATCCAGCGCGTGAACTGCAGCGTGTCGCTGTTGTTGCGCACGATGCCAATGGCATACCGCGTGCTTGCAATGGCCAGAGACGGAGGGCTGGTGATGGTTGTGGTCGCCAAAGTGCCCACGCCCGTCCAAGCCGTGCCATCGAACGTGGCGCGTTGCATAGTATACGGTGACGTCGTTCCGGACGTGACGAGCGCAAGTATTGTTGGGCAAATCTGGCAATCGGCGCCGCCGCAATCAATCGCGGACTCGCCCGCCGTCAGCAAGCCGTCTTTGCAGGTCGCCGGCACGCACAAGCCGCGGCTGCACGCCGTGCTGGTGCAATCGGTGTCCACTATGCACGCTTTGGCATTGCCGCATTTCGTGGCACACGAGCCGCCGCAATCGACATCGGTTTCCGTGCCGTTCATGCTCGTGTCCGAGCAAGACGAGGCCGCGCAAAGACCGCTCGCGCAGTTGCCGGATTCGCAATCCGTTGCCACGGCGCAGGTCTTGGTCAACACGCATTTCACGGCGCAGGTGCCACCACAATCGAGGTCACCTTCGCCGCCGTTTTTGACGTTATCGCTGCACGTGGCGGCTGCGCATGTGCCAGCAGTGCACTTACCGGACGTGCAATCGCCGTCCACTCCGCACAATTGCGCAGTGCATTTGCCGGTGCCCACATTGCAGGTGCCGGTTCCGCAGTGAGCGTTCGTCGTGCAATCGATACCCGCGTCGGCACACTTCTGGCTGCATGCGCCGCCGCAGTTGATATCGCTTTCATTGCCGCTCTTCACGGTGTCCGT
>CAZETM010001180.1:0-2786 GCA_964514885.1 uncultured Polyangium sp.
ATCGCTTTCCACTGCGGGCATTGGTTGCGAGGTGAATCCCGGTATCGGTTTGTCGGCCGGTGCTGTCGAGATCAACGACAACCGCGTCGAGGTCGCGCGGCCTGACATGCGCGAATGGTACATCAACGGGCCGCTGGGTATCGAGCAAGGTTTTACCGTGGAACGCGCGCCTCTGTGTGCAGGCGCCAAGGTTGTCACGATTGACGTTGGCGGTAGCGTGGTGCCCGAACTCGAGGATGCTGACGGGGATGACAAGGGCGAGGCGATTACGTTTGTGGACGCGGAAGGAATGCGTTTGGCAAGGTACACGGATTTGTCCGCGACGGACGCGACAGGTAAGCGCTTGGATGCGTGGATGAGTGTGACGGCCGGAAGGATCGCACTGCATGTGGATGATGCGGGTGCGACGTACCCGGTGAAGATCGATCCGCTTATTGGGGTGCAGCAGGCGAAGCTTTTGGCCAGCGACGGCGCGATTCTTGACCTCTTCGGCGCTTCCGTCGCGCTGTCAGGGGACACAGCACTCATTGGAGCGCCAGGGACCCAAGTCGGGATGAACACCGACCAAGGTTCAGCGTATGTGTTCATACGCAGCGGTGGGGTCTGGACTGAGCAAGCCAAGCTCACGGCGAGCGACGCCGCGGCGGGGGACCAGTTCGGCAATTCGGTCGCGCTCTTGGGGGACACGGCCTTCGTCGGGGCGGGACACGACGATGTCGGGGCGAACGTCGACCAAGGCTCCGCGTATGTGTTCACGCGCAGCGGCGTTCTGTGGACTGAGCAGACGAAGCTATCGGCGAGCGACGGTGCGGCACTCGACAACTTCGGCACTTCGGTCGCTCTCGACGGGGACTCGGTACTCGTGGGAGCGTATCATGGCAATGTCGGGACACACGCCGACCAAGGCGCTGCATACGTTTTTACGCGCAGTGGCATCCTATGGACCGAGCAGGCAAAACTTACATCGAGCGACGGTGGGTCGGGCAATTGGTTCGGCTATTCAGTCGCGCTCTCGGGGGACACAGCGCTCGTGGGCGCGGTCGGCACGTACAGTTACGCCGGGTCGGCATACGTGTTTACACGCAGCGGCGTTTTGTGGACGCAGCAGCAGAAGCTCATAGCAAGCGAAGCCTCGGGACTCGACTTCAGCGGCTGTTCAGTCGCATTGTCGGGCGACACGGCACTCGTTGGATCGCTCTACGACCGGGTCGGGGTGAACTCCGACCAAGGCTCCGCGTACGTGTTCACGCGCAGCGGCGTCGTATGGACCGAGCAGCAGCGGCTCATCGCAAACGACGGCGCAGTGAACGACTACTTCGGCAAATCAGTCGCACTGTTGGGGGACACGGCACTTGTTGGAGCGCTTGGCGACAATTTTGGCTCCGCGTACCTGTTCACACGCAGCGGCGCGCTGTGGACCCAGCAGGGAAAGCTTTTGGCGAGCGACGACGGATTTGCAAGCAGGTTCGGTCAGGCCGTTGCACTGTCTGGGGACACAGCGCTTGTTGGAGCGGGTGACAACGATGTCGTGAAAACCACTGACCCAGGCACTGCGTATGTATTCGCACTCGTGCCCGTCAAGAGCGAGGGTGAATCGTGCATGCAGAACGCTGAGTGCTTCAACAGGTCCTGCGTCGATGGTGTCTGCTGCGATGCGGCCTGTGGCACAGTCGTGAACGGAAGCTGTGTGCCAGTTGCAATGGGCACATTATGTCGCGCCGTTGTTGGTGATTGCGACGTGGCAGACTTCTGCGATGGAGTCATGACGGTTTGCCCAGTCGACGCGATCCTCGCTTTCAAAACATTATGCCGCGCTTCCATAGGTCCTTGCGACGAGGACGACTTCTGCGATGGCTCTGTGCCAGATTGCCCAGACAAACCCTTCACCTTGAAGACCGAATGCCGTCTCTCTGCCAGTGATTGTGACGTAACAGAATGGTGCGATGGCGTCCATTCGGACTGCCCAGCCGATATCCTCGTCGCTGCCGGCACCGAATGCCGCGCGTCTGCTGGTGTTTGTGACGTTGCGGAAAGCTGCGACGGCGCCAACGTGTATTGCCCCTTCGACGAAACTGTCGCTTCTGGCACCGAATGCCGCCCATCCGCTGGTGTTTGCGACGTCGCGGAAACCTGCGATGGCGTCCAGACGGATTGCCCGGCTGACGCGCTTGCCGCTTTTCGCACCGAATGCCGTGCATCCGCAGGTGATTGCGACGCCGCAGAGACCTGCGATGGCGCACAGGCACAATGCCCTGCTGATGCGCTTGCATCCGACGGCACCGTATGCGACTACTATGGAACGTGCCTCGCTGGCGCTTGCACGGACAACGGTAGCAGCGAATATCCCCCGTTCAGAGACGGGATTGGCTGCATTTGCCACGCCGTCGGAACCTCCTCCGGTGGAACCTCATCCGCCGCCCTTTCCCTCCTCGGACTCGCGTTCCTCGTCACGCGTCGTCGTCAACGCACACATCGCGTGTAATCGTCACGCACTCCGCGCGTTTCGACGCTCCCCTGCCCTGCGTGCCGAACGCTCCCGCCCACGACCAACCAAAACGCCCACGAAAAAAGCCTGACAACTCCAACAAAGGACCTCGCGAGGTTGCTCAGACACTTGGTGCTCTCCAACAAAGGACCTCCCGAGGTTGCTCAGACACTTGGTGCTCTCCTGAAAAGGACCTCCGGAGGCAGCACATCTTCAACGCGCTTCACCCACGCCTGTTTGCCATCGAAAACCATAACGTATTCGTACACGGGTGACGCGCCCGCAGCGACGACTTCCGCTG
>CAZETM010001181.1:0-2778 GCA_964514885.1 uncultured Polyangium sp.
AACGAGGCGGAGGCGTCGTTCGGATTGGTGGTGTTCGGGAACACCGAGATGATGTTCGCGTCGCGGCGGGCGACAGCGAGGTCGATCTTGCCGTCGCCGTTGAAGTCCGCAGCGGCCATCCCGATCGGCGCGATCGGCGTGGAGAGGATCGCCGCGCCGGAGAAGATGACCCCGTTCAGGAACGCCGTGGTCTGGTTCAGGCGCACGGTCGTCGAGACTCGCCTGTTCCAGAATCAATGGCCGCTCTAATGGAGCGAAGACGAGCGGGGTGAGTTCGCGGCGTACATCGCCACCTTTCCCGATGGCGGAGACGGTGCGTTTGCGTGGCTCAAAGATGCCATCGATCGCGCGCTCGCCCCGAATTTGCTCCCTGGCGCCAAGCCGGGTAACGAGGCGCTCGAAGGGGTGGAAGACGCCATCGTCGAGGCTGCACGCGAAGCACCGGTCGTGCTTTCGATCGACGACATTCAATGGGGGGATGCGCACACGCTGGGGCTCTTGCAAATGTTGATCGAACGGGTCAGTCTCGCGAATTCGGCGCGCTTGTTCGTGGTCGCTACAGCCCGCGACGAGCCCCATCCTTCGGCGCCGCTTCAATCTTTGCTCGGCCATGTGCGAAGCAAAGCTCGTCGAGGCGTAAAGCATCTCGCTTTGGGTCCACTCACGGCAGAAGATACGGCAGCGCTTGGCCGCGCGGTTTGTCCAATCGATAACGCGGTCGAACGGGCGCTCGTCCGAGGTTCGGGCGGCGTGCCATTCTTTGTCGTGCATGCATTGCAGGCGTGGCGCGAGACGGATGCAATCACCTGGCGCGATGGCGCGTGGCGCGCGGTCGATTCGCGATTGAGCCAGGAGGACGTGCCCGGGGTGGCGAGCCTCGTCGAGGCGCGGATCGCGTCTTATTTCGAACCCAGCAGCGCCGAGTGGCGAGCCGCATTCCGTGCATTCGCCGCGATTGCTCTCTACGGCGGCGGAATCCCCGTCGATATGGTGTTTCGTATCGTTGGCGGCGATGAAATAAGCATTGAACGAGCGCTCGAGGTATTGGTCGATGCCGGGATCATCACGGTCACCGGTGACCGACAAGAATATGGGTTTGCCCAGGAAATGGTGCGGCAAGCGGTCCTCAACCTGGTGCGTAGCCGGCCGTGGTTTCATCGATTGCACCGGACGCTGCTCGACACGATCGCGGAAGAGCCAAGCACCGCGGATGCGGCCTTTTTGGCTTCGGGATACGAAAAGCTCGGCCTTCGACAGCAAGCACGAAGCTGGCTCGAACGGGCAATGGCGTTGGCGATCCGTACGGGGCTGTTCATCGATGCCGCCGAGCTTGGGGATAGGCTCGCGGGGCTCGCGGACGGCCCGGAGGAACGCGTGGACGTGGCGCTCGACGTGGTGCGGGCGCTCATTCTTGGACGAACGTTTGAAGGGGTGAAAGAACGCTTGGTGCGGATCGAGGCGCTCGAACGGGCGTTTCCTGCGCTCGGGCCGCGCGCGCGTGTGCAGCAAGTGAAGCGGCGAATCTACCAGTTGGAGGCAGCGCGGTGGCTTCACGAATCCGGTGAAGATCCCACGCTCATCACCGACGCGGACGAGCTTCGTGAGCCGGTGCTTTCGTGCAAAGCGCGGCTGGCCATTGCAGGCGTGTCACGAGGGGAATTGGCGATTGTATTGGCAACCGAGGCAATCACGCTTGCCGAGCGACTCGATCCGGCAATCGAATTCGTGGCCCGTATCTTGCGCGTGGATCTCAATTATGCGGCAAGCCCACGAGATCCCGAGCTGGAAGAACGTGATTTGCGGCGGGCTCTGACGATCGCCACAGCAACCTCGTCGCAGTGGCAACAAATCCTCGTCGAAGGGGATCTCGCGGTTCGCGAGGCCGAACTCGGGCGGGTGGCCGATGCGATTGAAAGGTTTCAGCGACTCGTCACGCAGGCGCAGACGCTGGGAATGCGCGAGCAACATCGGCTTTTGTCGCACAACCTTTCGACGTGCCTCATGCGGGCGAATCGAGCGGTGGAAGCAGCGGCATCGGCGCAACGTACGGCCGATCTGGCAGCGGAGGCCGGAGATCCCATGCTCCGAGGCGTCGCGTTGTCTTTGCGGGCGCATGCATTGTGCGTGACGGGCAATCTGGAGGCGGCGCTTTCTTGTGCGGTGGAGGCCGAATTGCTTCAGCGAGAGCGCAATGACCGAATGCGAGCGCAAACATTGCTGCGTCGCGCCGAGATTCTCCACGCACTTGGCAAGATTGACGCTGCATACGACGATGCCCGAGCGGCGCGGAACGCTGCGGCGGAGCATGGCGAAAATGGGTTTGTCGTAACCGCTGCGTTATGGGAAGCGCTGCATTTGGCTCAGCAAGGGCGCGTAACGAAGGATGACTTGGTTTTAGCAATGGCCGATGTCGAGCAGGCCGGCGTGGGCCAGCGTGCGCTGGCCCGGAGCCTCATGGAGCGTTCGGCGGCGTGGCTTGGATGGCGTCCCCAAGCCACGCCGTGAGCCTATCTCATTTCGTGCCGGCGTCTTTGGTGCTTTTGACATCGGGCATGACGATGCTCGAATTCTTGCGGCATTCGTTACCATTCCAGACGCAGCCTTCGGGACATTCGGGCGGCGGGCCGGCGTCGAGCAGCGGGCAGGTATCGCTTTTTGCGGTTTGTCCGGTGGATGTTTGGTCACTGGGCGTATCGCTGGCGGGTGTTGAGGAGCCGCAGGCGTAGGTGGCCATGGCGGCGAGAGAAACGAGGAGGAAAATCGAGAATCGTCGCATCG
>CAZETM010001182.1:0-2771 GCA_964514885.1 uncultured Polyangium sp.
CGTTGGTCAGGTGGCTGCCATATTCAGTTGGGACGTCAGGTGGGACGCGAGAGGCGGTGCAAGATCACTTCGGGATGTCGTCGACGACGAAGTAATCCCACTGGGGAGTGTGATTGTTTTCGGCGGGATCCTGCGAGGCGACGTACACGCCCGGGTATTCGGCGTGGAGCACTTCCTTGCCATCTACGTATTTCGTGACGATGGCCGAGACGTAGAGCTGCGGGCGAAGTCCGGCCGCGACGCGACGTTTGGACGAATAAACCAACCAGTAGTATTTGAGGTCCTGGGCGATGGTTGCTTGGGGCGACCAGCGCGTCCAGGAATTCGTCAAACCGGGGCTTTTCAGGCCCGTGCATACCGGCGGATCATTTGCCTTGAGACGCACCGGCACGCCACCTTTGCTCTCGATTAGATAGATTTCAGCGGCGGTTTGGTCGTACGAGGTCTGGATGGTCAGAACTCGATCCGTTCGATTGAAGGCAATGAACGTGTCCTCTGGCGAATACACCGGGTAGAACTCGAGCATGAGGGGCTCGCTCGCGCCCGGCAAAGGCTTGGCGTCACCGCCCAAACGGTTGTTGTAAGGCACGGTGTAGATATCGACGACAGGGTCTTGTGGCGTACTGGAGGCAATGACGCCTTCAATGCCTCCAAGCGACGAAACGTAGGCGATTTCGGTTCCATCGTGGCGCCAACTGACCGACGTGGGATTGCGAGGATCGCCATTACGCGCAATGACGCCCCATCCGTTCATGTCCGTCGCATGCAAGTCGGTCCAGATCAGGTCGAACTTGAGGGACATGTCATTCGAACGGTACACCGTGAGCACGACGGCGTCCTCGGGTGAATAATGGGTAACGGACAAGATGGGAGCAAGCTGGCGGTGACGGCCGAGGAGCGCGAATGCTGCATCGGAAATGATGTCCGGACCGGGTTTGCCGCCAGTGACGAGCCGCGCATCGATGCTGCGGTGGTAACCCGGAGGATCGTCACTGCTATAAAACATTACTTTGCCGTCGGGCGAGGACGCATGGCACGAAATGCACCCCGTCTGCTTGCCGCCAGCATTGATTCCCGCGGTCGCCGGCGTGAGCACGACTTTCGTTGCTGTGTCACCGACCGTGAATCCACGAAATGCCGTCGCTTTGCTGATCGGCTCGTAGGCCCAATACACGACCGACCCAGGAGCTGCAACGGGCGCAATGTGCAGGACGCCAGTTTCGCTGGCCAAAGGCGCCACTGTAAACGCACCATTTTCCACTCGCCCACCACGAATGGTCATCTTCACGTCTCTGCCCGCGCTATGGTCGGACAAACCCGCCCAGATGGCCCACGGCATCGAATAAGACGTTTTCGTCGTGTAAGCGACGAACGGATTCTTCTGATTGTCGACCTCGAGCTTGATCTCGAAGACGTTCATTTCCGGCGCAGCGTTCCATTCGAGAAATATAGGCGTCCAATTGCGCGGGACCATTGCGTCCGACGCCGGCTCCGAAATGCACGGACCGCCAGGCATGGCCTCCACCGCGTCAAACAACGCCCCCACGTCCGCAGCGAGCCCTTCTTCGTAGATCGGAGTGGCCGGGAAGTCATTAAACCCGCCCGTGTTCCCTCCTGTGCCGCCCATTCCACTCGATGTGCTGGTCATTCCGCCGCCCGCGCCGCCCGTACCGCCGGCGCTCGCAGTTCCGGTGGATGACGCGGTGCTCGTCGGCGGGGTCGGGGTACACGATGCTCCCGATATAGCAGTCGCCACAGAAATGGCGGCGATGAGACCAATCGTGTAGGTTCCGGAGGATAGGTGTCGTTTCGTCATGAACTGGCTCCTGGAGAAGGAATAACAAGCGCTCGGTTTGGGACGCCGATCGAGACGAGTAAAGCCGATCCTTCGGGGGGATTCAAGTTGGAAGATGGTTCGACGTCAAAGAGTCTTCGCAGGATGTGTACCTGCAAAGGATCGTCAGGACTTTGACATGACCATCTCGGAGTGGATCAAGAATGATTATGGGGGCGCTGCAATCGGCGAGCGTGCTTTAACAGGTTGCTAAAGCACGCTCTCCGTCGACAATCAGAGCGCGCCGCAGTCGGCAATGCTGATCTTCACCTGCGTCTTGCCGTCGCGCGATCCGAGTGATTCGATGTTCTTTACGACATCCATGCCCGAAACGACCTTGCCGAAGACAACGTGTTTGCCGTCGAGCCAGTTAGTGATCACCGTCGTGACGAAGAACTGCGAGCCATTGGTGCCAGGACCAGAATTCGCCATCGACAACAAGCCCGGACGATCATGCTTCAATTGGAAGTTCTCGTCAGGGAACTTGCTGCCGTAAATCGACTTGCCACCGGTGCCGTTGTGGTTCGTGAAGTCTCCGCCCTGGAGCATGAAATTCGGAATCACCCGGTGGAACGTCGATCCCTTGTAGCCAAAGCCCTTTTCGCTCGTGCAGAGCGCGCGGAAGTTCTCCGCCGTCTTGGGAACGACGTCGGCGAACAGCTCGAACGTGATGCGACCAGCCGCTTGACCGTTGATCTCGATGTCGAAGAAAACTTGAGGGTTGCTCATGACGGCTGCCCTTACCACAGCTTTGCGTCTGAGTACGTGGAGAGAAGCGCAAGAAAGAAAAAAATGTCGCCCGCTCCGTCCAGGACGCCTTGTGTCCGTAGCCTAACACACCAAACGCGACCGTTCGTCACCGGCAGATGTGACCCTGTTGCACAGAATGCGAAAATTGTCTTGATTTCCCGCCCGCCCTGTGCACCTCACCCCCGAC
>CAZETM010001183.1:0-2763 GCA_964514885.1 uncultured Polyangium sp.
GGCAGGTTTAAGCGAAAGTCAGTGCGCGTCACCGGCGTGAAATTGAGCACCACGTTCGTCGAACTGACTTCGCTGTAACCGCCGATGTGGTCAATGCCAATGCTGAAGGGCCCGAACGCGGGCGATTCGTAACCTCCAATGAGCATTAGCCGGGATTCCCTGGGGAATGGCGCGGTCGCATAAAAAACCGGGAATGTGTCCTTATTGGGGTCTCCTTCGGGCTGGAGCAACGAGCCGCCCAACCCCAACGTCAATCGTCCATAATTTTTCCCCGACACCTCCAGGGTTTTCGTCATCGATCCGTAAACCATGTTCATGCTGCGCTCAGTACGGAATGGATTGACCTGCATTGCGCCAAAAGCAATGTTCGGGATCCACTTGCCTTCCGTTACCAATTGCAATTTTGCATTGAAAATGGGTTTGACGAATGCCGCCGGGGTCCCGTAAAGGTCCGCCGCGAACGCGTCGATACCGATTTCGAGCCCGCCGAAGGACAAACCGCTCTTGCCATAAGGAATGCGCGGAATCAATCCGACGTCGACGCCTATCCATGCCGGCCCAGGCCCCACCGCGGGATTGAAATACATCGCTTCGTACAAGAATGCGCCCACGTCCCCAGGGCCTTTGACATCCCCCGTGGGCGCGAACACCACGGACGTTGGGTACGCCCAAGCCGGTGACGCGTAGGTCAGGCCCACCAAAGTGGCTCCAAGCAACGCGCATCGCAGACTGTTAGTTTTCTTGTTGATTTTCATGAGGACGGGAGGGTACGTAGCATGATCAGAGAAATCAAGAAAAATAATACAAAGCAGCGCTTCATGTTACACGGTCAGGCTGGCTAGTAGCGGCTTGTGTACGATGAGTGACGCGGGGTGGTCGTCCCGATGTCGAATCCGACGACCATCACGCGCTCGTTCACGCCGACACCTACGCACTTTCCCCGACTGCTTTTTCTGCTGCCGCAATCTGCGTTTGTCGTTCGAGGGTCAAAACCCCTCGAGGTGGCCCGACGAAATGCTTACGCTCGTAGCCGAACCACACGATCGCGGTCAAGGCAACCGCGCCGAGCGTAATCCACAGGGCTTTGTCATTGGGTGGCTGCACGCCGATGTACAGCAAGACCATGCACCAAAGCACACAAATCACCGCGACGAACCGATACGCTCCGCCAATCGTCCAAGGTCCCATTTGCGTCCACGAGCGGCCGAAGGCTCGAAGCCCGAGCGCAATGGGAATGGCGTACGAGATGTACAAGAAAATCACGCATACGGCCGTGATCGTCGAATACACGGGCGTGTAGAGCGTAAACAGCGTGCTGAGAATCGCCACGACCCAAATGGCGACCGCGGGCGTACGAAATTTCGTGCTCACCGACTTGAGCTTGTTCGACGCAGGCAAACCGCCGTCGCGCGCAAACGCATACGTCATGCGCGACGACGAGGTGACCGTAGCCAAACCGCAAAGATATTGAGCAACCACGATGCCGACGAACAGAACCGTGCGCAGCGTTTTGGGCAGGGTGTCCATGATGCTGAAGACGACATTGAAGCCTTGCGCAGCAGCCGCATCCATGTTCGGCGCCGCCAAAACGATCGCCACGACCATGATCCATCCAAAGATCGCCGAATACACCACCGCTTGAATGATGGCTTTGGGCACGGTACGGGAAGCTCCCACCGTTTCTTCGGAGGTGTGCGCCGACGCATCGAATCCGGTAATCGTGTACGCCGGCAAAAGCAATCCAAGAAGAAATGCCCGGCTCATGCTCGCCTGTTCCGGCCAAACCCCACCGCCCTTGTCGCCGCTGTAATTCGTAAATGTCCACAGCCGCGACAGATCCAAGTGGTCCGCAGACGCGAAAAGCGAAATCGTCAGCGCCACCGAAACGACGAAAATCAAGTATCCGCTAAAGTCCGTCAGAATCGTCGTGACGCGAATACCGCGATGGTTGAACACCGCTTGCGACATCGTGATCAACGTGACGCCGATGGCTTGCGCAATCATCCCCGTCGTCGGGTCCAGCTTCGTCGGATCCAACCCGAACGACGGCCCCAGCGCTCCCAACGTGAATTGGTACGTCCCGACGTTGATGGCCGATAACACCGTGACCAAGCCAGCCAGGTTGAACCACGCCGTCACCCACCCCAACCCTCGACCGCCCAGAATCGATGCCCAGTGATAAAGCCCGCCGGCGGTCGGAAATGCCGAAGCAAGCTGCGCCATTGCAATGGCAAAGCAAAGCGACATGATCGACCCGAGCGGCCAACCAATGCCCAACGAAGCTCCTCCGGCACTCGAAAATCCCAGCGCGAAGCTGGTGAGACCACCGGCAAGAATGCAAATGATCGAAAACGAGATCGCAAAATTCGAGAACCCACTCATTCTCCGAAGCAGCTCTTGCGCATACCCGAGCGAATGGAGGGTCTGCACATCGTCCGCAATCGTCTTCGCGCGCTGCTCGTCTACCTTTGCTTCTTCGCTCCGCGCCTCGCCTGCTTCAGTCATGTCACACCTCACACCGTTGTTACGAACGTAAAGGATTCGTAGTAACGAAGACGCGTATCATGGCAGTCGTCACGGAGTCAACATTATTCCGTCCTGTCCGCCGGACGAGGGTTGTGCGTGGTGCGCTGCGGTTTGCTCGAAGCGACGGGGTCACCTTGATGCACTTCAGCCTCTGCCGGAGGTTTGCGCCGCGCTGCTCTCTTCAGGGGTCTACATGGCGTCGATTTGCACGATGTACGGGTTGCTGGCTGCGCGCTT
>CAZETM010001184.1:0-2758 GCA_964514885.1 uncultured Polyangium sp.
GGGTGAACATGGTGAGCTTGAGCAGATAGGCCAGTTGCATCGAGCCCATGGTGTAGGGACGAAGCTTGAGGTTGCCGACTCGGCGTTCCCCGCTGTCAATCATGCCGGTAGCCAGTTGAAGTTCGCGATCGTTCATGATGTTAGAATTCGGCAAGGATTTGCTCGCGGGTGGCTTTTGATGCTTCGTCTGAACCGCTCGGCACGATGGCGATGCGCTTGCCTTTGCGGATCAGCAGCATCGGGCGCATCGTCTTGATCTTGTCGAGCAGCCGGTTGTGCTGGTCATTCATCGCCCGCAGATAGGCAATGGGGTGGTTGGCGTTGGCCTCGCACCAGGCGAGCGATTCATAACGCTTGCGGAACTCGTCGAAGGTGATGCTTTCCGCGACCTCGATGGGTTCGAAGCTGAGTTTGGCCGCGCCGTCCATGAGCCAGGTGACGGTGCGTTTCGCTCCATTCGGCGTTTGTTCGACCGTGTCGGAATAGGCGGCTTCGGTGGCGAACATGCTGCCACTGGAGAGTGCCGCAGCGACCAATCGAGTGTTGCGGCTTTCGGTGGGTTTGGTGTCGTGGTCGCGCACGACGCTGATGGTGGTTCCTTCTTTCATGGGTGATCTTGTTCGGAAAATAGTTAGACCGTACCTGCGGCGGGATGATTCACTCCCGACAGCTCGAACGAGTTGTAGTCCTCGTTGGTCTGGGAGTTCTTGACGGAGGTGATGATGGTGGTTCCGCCGGTGATCTGCTCGGGCACATAGGCGGCGGAGGCACCACCCAGAAGATCTTCCTCAACAACACCCCGGCCCTTCACGCTGAAGCTGAAGGACGGGTCGTAGCGGTTGCCCGTCTCGAATGCGCCATCGCTCTTCTTGATGATCTTGTGTTCGAGCTGTTTTTGAACGTCCACGCTCTCCACCAGGGCGGCGGTGACGCACTTGACTCCGATTTCGTTGAAGGCGGCGGGCATGGAAGTGATGGGTGTTAGATATCGTCGTATGCGACGGCTTGAATCTCGAATCCTGGAAAGTCGTCGTTGCTTTCGGTCACCTTGACGGAGGTCACGAACGAGACGCCCTTGGTGATCGCCCCGGCAGCCACGTCGGCGAAATTCACGGTGCCTTTGCCGGATAGCGTGATGCTGCGGGTGATGAGCTTCTTCGGCTTCGCCACCACGGTCACACCAAGCGAATCCCGCAGCGTGGCCACTTCAATGGAGGCGTCGGCGGATGCTTCCTGGGCGTGTCCGGTGGCGGGTGCGAGTCCGTGCAGGTTAGTGACTCCGAAGATGGCGGGCATGACTCTTACGGCGGGTTGTCAACCGGCGTCCAATCCACGCCGAGAATTCCCTCGATGGTGGTGAGCCAGTGGTCGTCGTCCGTCACGGCGGTGGCGTGGGCTTTCGTGCGGAATCCGCCGACCGTGAATCCGCTCGCCTCAGGCAAGACTCCTTCCATGATGCCCTTTACCTCATGGGCGAGTGCGGCGTGCTGTGTCCGATTATCGGTGGGTGACGAGACGAGAATCTTGACCGTCGCCCGGTGCAGTGGGCCGACCACGTTTTCAATCGAGTCCGCCAGCACGAGAATCGCATCGGATTCGGGCGGACGGATGTTAGAGGAAGTCCCGGTGAATACATTGGGGGCAGGAACGAGCTGCGCGGAGGTAAACAGGCCGGCCAGATAATCTTCGATGGCTTGATTCATGGCGGTGATGTTTAGCGACGAGCCACGCGGTATTCGATGATGCCTGCGCCGGGCTTGCGGTTGATTTCGTCGATCTTGTAGCGGTCGCCGCCGATCAGAATCGTGTCGTTGTGGGCGGGCAGCGGAATTGGTAGGTGTACCACTAACAGCCTCACCGTGAGCGCGCCGTCCTGGGTGAAGCCGCCTTCCTCAAGATCGACGGCAAGTCCGCTTGGCGAAACCATCGCCTGATAGTCTTTGCTGCCGATCGTCACCGGCACGCCTGCGTCACGCAGAATTTCGACGAATGCTTCGGCAGCGGCGGCTTGGATCGAGTTCATGCATGGTATGGAGTGTCAATCGACTGATACAAAACACCCCCTCCGGTTTCCCAGAGAGGGTGCTTGATGAACCACTTGAGAATTACACCGGACGGACGATGCGCTCGATGGTGGGTTTGTTGCCCGTGGCGAAGCCGTACATGAGTGTGAAGCTCACTTCCTGCTTGCCGAGGCGACCGTCGTAGCGATCACGCACTTGTATGGATAGGCCGGTGCATGGGTCGGTGACGACGCGGATCACGGTGTCGCCAGTGTTGGTCGGCACATCCGGCACGCGGGCGGCCATGATGAGTCCCTCGCGGATGCCTGCGAATCCCACCAGACGCTCGCCGTTTTCCGGGAGTGCCGAGTATTCGATCACGGTGAAACCATTCACGTCGGGTAGCAATCCAGTGACCACCACGTTGCCTGCTGCAGGAGTGATGAACGCCTTGTAGAGCGCCTCGTCCTTTTGCAGGGAGTTGTAGTAGTCGGAATTGACGAACATGAAGCGGCCCATGTCGGGGATGAATCGCTTGTTGAGCTTGGTGCTGATGTCCACCACGGAGTTACGCCCGAAGGATGCTGCCGCCACGCTGGTGTTGTTCGTGAAGTTGGCATTGGTGATGAGCGCCATGAGGTCGTCACTGACCTTGCGACCGAGTGCGTAGGCCACCTTGTCGGCGTAGCGCTGGTTCAGGTCGATCTCACTGGTCGAGCGTTCCACGTCGGTGATCGCGTAGCCCGCGTAGGCGT
>CAZETM010001185.1:0-2757 GCA_964514885.1 uncultured Polyangium sp.
CTGCAAGCGCGACGGCTGTTTTTCCGGCACCCAGGTTGAGCGGACCTGCCGGGGAGTACTGGTTGCCCACTCCACCAAGCCCAAGTTGCCCGTAGTTATCGTCCCCCCAACACTTGACCGAACCATCATTCAAGATGGCGCACGAATGATTGTTAGCAGCCACAAGTGCAATGGCGGTTGTTCCTGCGCCAAAATCAAGGGCCGGCAAGTTGCTGCCCATCTCGCCGAAGTTATCTCCTCGCGACACCGTATCGCCCAAGCCGAGCTGACCGGTGTTATTAACCCCCCAACACTTGACCGCCCCATTGCTCAACCGTGCACAGGTATGGTTCGAACCAGCAACCGCCTCGACCACCTTTTGCAAAACACACGCGGTCGTGCAGCTATCGTCATTGCTGGGATTTCCATCGTCGCATTGTTCAATGCCAGCCTTGATCCCATCGCCGCAAACCGCAACACATTGCGCCGCACTGCAACCATACCCAACAGCACAGTGCGCATTGCTCGAGCAGTTCGTGTAACAGGTATTCGGTCCGCAAACATAAGGCGAACAGGTAACGGTTCCCTTGTCCACGCACGTGCCCGACCCATTGCAGGTGTCTGCCGTCGTCTGCACACCGTTGGTGCACGTCCCCGACACACACACGATACCGCTTGCGTACAATTTGCACGCACCCGCCCCATTGCATAGGCCGTCCTGCCCGCAGGTCAGTGCCCCCTGATCAGCGCAATCGTTGTCAGGATCCGATGCATTCACGATGTTACCGCATGCGCCGTCGACACCAGAACCCTTCTTCGCCGCCGTGCATGCCTTGCACGTGCCGAAGCAACCCGTGTCGCAACAAACCTCATCCACGCAGAACCCGCTCACGCATTGGCTGCCAGACATGCCGCAGCTCTGCCCATTCACCAACAGGCACGTACCTCCGCCATTACACGTATACGCCCCGCCGCATACGGGATTTGTGTCGTTTTGGTATGCTGGGAGATTTGAACACGTGCCATTCCCTGTTAGGTTGCAAGCCATGCAGACGGTATTGCAGTCACTCGTGCAACAAACGCCGTCCACGCACTTTCCGGAAAGGCATTCATTGTTGCCTCCGCATGTGGGTCCAGGGCCTTTCTTTGGCACGCAATTCGACGCACTGCAATACAACACGGCCGACGAACATTGGCCATCCAGCGAGCACGTCGTCTCGCACGCCCCATTGGCGCATTTGTACAGGCCGCAACTCTGGGTTCCCGTCGGCACGCAAAGCCCAGTGCCATTGCAGTTGTTGGGCTTGTTCAAGGAAAGGCCATCTGCCGTGCATGATGCTGCCGAACAGACCGTGGTCGCCCCATACAATTGGCATTCACCCGCGCCGTCGCATTGCCCCGTCGTTTGGCACGTCGATGGCACCTGGTAAGAACAGTCGTTATCCGGATCGGTCCCCGTCGTAACGGCGCCGCAGAGTCCATTCACCCCGCCACCCTTCTTCATCGTACTGCATGCTTGACACGTGCCATTGCATGCCGAATTGCAGCATACTCCATCGACGCAAAACCCACTCGAGCAGTCGCCACCGATCGTGCACTTCTTACCGTCTGCGCATTTCGTACTGCATGTCCCATTCCCACCGCAATCAACGTCCGTTTCGTTTCCGGTTTGCATTCCATCGTTGCAGTTCAGTGTCGAGTAACAGCCGTCCGCAATGGTCCCGCATGTTTTGTTCTGCGCTGAGCACGTGGTCTTCGTGCATCCACAGACGTACGGCGTTCCCCCGCCTCCGCAGGTATCTGGCAACATGCATTGCGTGTTGTTCGCGCAGCCGCAGTCTCCGGTCGCATTGCACTTTTGCCCGACACCACAATCCGTACCCGCGGGATTATCCGGATTCGACGGCATTCCGTTCGTGCAAACATCCGCACTGCATTGGTTGCCATCCACGGGTACGTCCAGGTTATCCACAGCGCTCGTCTGATTGCCCGCGCCATCACACACGATCGACATGCAATTGCCAGTCGTTTGCACATTCGGAACAGATGTACCTTGTGCGACATCCGCAAATCCGCACGCCCCATTCATGCAAACCGCAACCTTGCAAGGACCTGTGCTCGCCATGCAATGGTTCGTTTCTACGCATTGCACACATTGCCCCATTCCGTCGCAAACGGCCCCACCATCCGTGCTGCATACGGCTCCTGCCATGCGTGGTGCATTCGACGGCGTTCCCTGGTTGCATACCTCGAGGTCGCAATCGGTCATCGTGACGGGTAAATCCAAGTCGTCGGCAACGGCCGTATCTACGCCATTCATGCACTGATGCACGGCGCAATCGCCTTGAATTTCGACATACTCCGGCGTCGGGGTTTCATTGGCTACGGGCACGAACGCGCACTTCCCGACAGCAAGATCGCACGCGTTGGAAGTGCAGGCATTGCCATCGTTGCACTCCATATCCAGAGTGCACGCCAGCCCGCATTCACCTGCCAAGCACGTTTCGCCAGATGCGCACATCGTGGTGCAACTGCCGCAATGTGCCTCATCGCTGCCTGTGTCCACGCATATCCCATCACATGCTATTTTGCCGTCCGCACATTCGACTGCCCCACTCATTCCACCCCCAGCGGCCATTCCACCCATACCACCCGCGCCGCTTCCTCCTACGACAAACTCTCTCTCGTCGTCGAGCCCCAATACCTGCGCGCATCCCTGACCTGCAAACGCCATCGCCAGACAAAGACAGAAGGAAAGACAAGGACAAACCCAGCCCC
>CAZETM010001186.1:0-2756 GCA_964514885.1 uncultured Polyangium sp.
CTCGTGACGATGCCGATGACACCGTCCGATTGGCCGATCTTTTCCGCAAGCATTCCGGATGCGCGCGAGAGCACAACTGTCCACGGATGACGCGGGGCGGTGTAGGTGCGTCAATTGCGAAATTTTGGGCTTATTTTTCCTAAGCGAGAGGGTGCCATTTCGACGCAATCACCAAAAAAGCAACACTTCAGACGGCATTTCTTGCCAAACTGCTACCTACCCCACGGCCTGACGAACTTGCCTTTGTTGCCGTTTTTTAGTCTACTAACTTGCTCAATCGACCTGCTGCGAGGTAACGTGCGCCAGGTCGATTCTCATCGCGTGCGCGTCAACCAGGTTCCAGTCGCACATCATGAGCTCACTCCACATTCAAGATTACCCGAACCACCTCCGCGATCATGAAAAGATACACCCTGACGTTTTCGTGTCTGAGTCTGTTGGTCTTGATGTCCGCTTGTAATCGCGACAAGGCGTTAAAGGAAGCCCGCGACAAACAAGCATCTGCTTTTGAGGAGGCCGTCGAGCGTGAAGTATCAGACCCGACGTTGAGTCCCGGCGGTTATGATCTTGCGGAAATGGATGCGGCCATTGCTCGGGCTCAGGCCGAAGTGGACAACTTCATCGCTATTCTCGACAAGCGCCAAGGATACGACTTTTCCGTCAAAGCGCCCATTACGGACCAGGGAAAGACCGAACATTTCTGGATGGGCGACGTGACGTATAACAATGGGGTGTTCGAAGGCAAAATCGATAATGAACCAGCGGTGGTGAGCAACGTCAAGCTCGGACAAAAGTGGAAGATCAAGAAGGCCGATATTTCCGATTGGAGCTTCAAGCGTAATGGGAAAATCCACGGTAACTACACCATGCGCCCTCTACTGAAGACGCTGCCCAAAGATGACGCCGATTATTATCGATCGTTGTTGGCCAACCCGTGAGAAGCAATCGTTTTCGCCTTGAAAAGATGCGGAGAATCCATGACAAACATTCCCTCTGATGACTCGGACAACCTCGAAGCATGGCAACTCGAGTTGCAGCTCGATGCGGCCATGCACGAACGGCAATATGAGCTCGTCATTCCCTTGGCGGAACGGCTGCTCGAAATCCAGGACGCCAAACTTGGACCTATGCATGAAACGACTTTGAAAACCGTCAGTCGACTTACTGAAGGGGCCATTCATCTTGCACAGTGGAGTCGCGCGGAAGAATTGCTCGAGCGATTACGCGTCGTGGGTGAAGCGTCGGCGGGCAAGGATATCGCGACAGAATCGATTCCACTGTTTCGCCAAGCAGCGGCACTTCACGAGCGTTCCTTGGGAGCGAAACATCCGCAGCACTTGAAGGTATTATTGAATTTAGCGACGGCGTTGGTTCGGCAGGGGCAAGTCGAGGAAGCTGAAATGCAGATGCGACGGGCCTTGGGTATTGCGCGCGAACTTCATGGTCCCGAACATTCGGTCGTCGCGACGTGTCACTCGATGCTCGCCGATTTGGCGAAACGCCGTAAAGATTGGGATAGCGCCCTTCCGCATGCTGTGGAAGCGTTCAAGATACGGTCTGCAAATCTGACGCGCGAGCCAGAGCATCTTTATCACGATCTGATGCTCGTCGGGGAGATTTTCTCAGAAGTGGGTGAATACGAGGAGGCATGCAAGTCATTCCGATTGGCGTTCGAGTTGGCTGGCGGAGCGCTCGATTCCAATCCTTTGAAAATGGCGCGAGCACTTCTGCATTTTGGACGTGCCGCAATGTTGGACAAGAAACCCGAAAATGCCATACGTCCTCTGGAAGGGGCAGTCGAGTTTTTTGAAAAAGCGTATGGCGAGACAGACGTGCGATTGATTGACTCGATCTACGAGTTGGGCAAAGCATACCAAGACGCCGACTATTTCGAGGAAGCCGAAGAAACGTTTCTAAAGCTTCGCCGACTTTACCAAGCGTGTTTTCCGGAAAAAAGTTCAGAGCAAGCGGTGCCGTTGGGAGCCCTTGGCGATTTAGCCCATCAGCGCAAAGATTATGCGCGAGCTGCCGCTTACCTGGAAGAGGCTGTGGCTTTCGGAGTGGCCGAGTTTGGCGAGGAAAGCGTGCGTCTGCATGTGTTGCTGGACAAAGCGGCCGAGTCGCGGCTTGCCGAGGGAAATCTCGAACGGGCCAAAGAATTATCGCAATGGCAAATTCGCATCATGATGCCGCATTTGCCCAATGAAGATGATCCGGCATTACTTGCCCCCGTGCGACGTCTGGCGGACGTTGAAATTCGGCGACTGAAGGACGAGCGCCCCAACGAAGAGGAATTGCCTCGGCTTTTGCAGTGGGTGAAGCGTCTGTTGGAGGCAGCGACGAAAGAGGTTCAAGCGGAAACCGCAGAGATCAAGGCGCAAAAGGCGCGCAAGTCAGGGGCATCGTGATCGGTGCTCGGTGAAGATACTCGTCTTGCCCAGCACGCCAACATCGATCGCCGTGCCACGTGCCACACCTTGCTCCACAGAGCTACAGAGCGCCTACGACCGTTTGCCTTTCCTCGACGAGGAGATCATGCCCATCCCGCGACGTACCTCCGTCCGCGCTCGAGGACGGATCCTTTTTTGATCGTGTCCGGTCGCCAAATCATTTGTGCTCAAAATGTTTGAGCTACAACGATCCGATAGACGATACGTCGCTCTTCGCAGCCTCGACGATCTCTTGAGCGTATCGAGCGATGGCTGCGGCATCTTCGCCCTCGACCATCACGCGTAGCTTCGGCTCCGTGCCGCTCC
>CAZETM010001187.1:0-2754 GCA_964514885.1 uncultured Polyangium sp.
GATCGCTGGCACTCAAGGCCATCGGTGAAGGACAAGCTGCAGTGCGCGCAATTCGCGATGCTGCACGAGCTGTCGTCGATGCAGCAGTGATCCTCGGGTACGACCAAGTGAAGACGCACGGGCCCGAGCACCTCGCGGATCCGGTACTGGATCTGTCCGGTCAAGAATTGGCCGCCTGGCTCGAGAAGAACGGCACTGCTCGAAACGATTGAGGTCGGCAAACTTTCAAGCAGCGTTCTCGAAATAACCTTCGATTCACGATGATCAGCGATGCTTCGAACGCAAATGATAGACATCGCGCCCCCGGAAAACGGCGAGCTGCACCCGCTCCAGCTCAAACCGTTCCGACAAAATCCGATGGAGATCCTCGCCTTCCTTCTCCTGCGTTGGTATGGGCTCTTTCACCCACAAGCTATGGTCGGTGAGTGGCTCAATCCACGACTTGGGTTCTCGAATCATATCCTGCCGATGTGCAATGAAGACGAGCGTATCATCAGGAACATTCCACAATAACTCAGTCACTGGACCTCGACCCGCGGCGTCGATGAGGACGCGATCTGCTTTGCGCACGGAAGTTAGCGAGGTTTCGATGGCTCGGCCTTCAAGGATGGCATTGACGCCCATGCCAAGTGCACCTCCCGTGAGTATGACGAGCGTGACGCGCAGAAGTCGACGTGGCCAAGGAGAAGCGTTGATAACAGTGACGAGCATGCAGGCAAAAACCGGGTACCACGGCGCTGAATATCTCTGAAACATGCTGGCCCTATGGGACATGAAAAACATGTAAGCGATTGCCTGCGCTCCGAATAGGAAAAAACCAAGAATGAATGCTCGACGCATGGATGGAGCGTTTGGCCAAAATGCGTCACGAAGCCACGGAATCGGTCGCCTTCGAATAAGAATTGCGACGGTGATGATTCCCAAAGCAATGCCCCAGACGACACGGAGCACGAGCCCTGGAACGAAAAAATTGCCTGTTGCGCCGAGAATCGTCAACAAACGGAGCCCGAGCGCACCGATACTGAAGGGCTGCGCAAGATGCTGCTGTTGTTTTAACGAAACCAGCCAATCGGGCAGGACAAACAACAAGACCACAGCGGTTCCGCCAACCATTGCTGCGATCAGCGCTAGAAATCGGGTGCGTTCCGATCTGCCGAATTCGCGCACCAATACGAATGCGGCCCCCGCCATCACGAGGCAAAATTGATAATGCGTCAATATGCCTATCATGCACAAGGAGAAACATACCACCACATCGATTGCGCGAAATCGTCGACCGTGGGCGGTCATGTGGAGAACGTGTGCGCAAAACAGCCCCGACACCAGACCGTAGAGACTATAGTGCCGCGCCTGTACTGCCGCCGTCAGCACCCCGGGACTGAGCGACCACAACAGAGCGGCAATCGCCGCGTCCCGTTCACGTCCGAAGGCCGCGCGACCGAGCAAAAATACGACAAAGATGCTAATTGTATCCAGGAGGAGGTTCAGGGCGAGAATGCGCGGAAGACTGGTACCAAACAGAATGGAAACGATATGTGCCAACCAGAAATAAAGCGGCGGATGTATATCGTAATGAACTTGTTCGTAGGCAATCCGTTTGAATTCTGTCTCTGTGTTTTGAGCTGGGTGATTCGGCGCGGCGGATGGTTTGGCGCGCATGAAAGCCTTCCAATCGGAAGCCGGAACCCACCTCCCATAAGGCGGTTGCTTGGAGTCGACCATTAACGCATATTCGCCTAGATGCGCGGTGAAACCCACGATTGCCCAGCCATCGTCCTTCGAGATCTCATGGCGATTCAACGCCGTGCCCAGGTGTACGAAAACATGCAAAATAACGGCTGCCAGAAGGCAGCGCCTGGAAAACCGTCGCTCGTCAGAGGATTGCATGGCTTGCTCAATGAGGGAATGGCAAAACCGCAGGTCGCGCGTCAGCGCGAAGCATCGTACGAGATGCTTGCGAAATTTGCAACGATGTTCTTCCTGCGCACAAACGTTGGAAATTCGGTCCCGTCGCGGCAGCAGACTCCTGCGCGTGCCGGCGCGGGAGCAGGCGCCCCTGCGCGCTCGGGGACGGGGGCATGCACAGGGGCAACGGCTTCTCGGTGTGGCGCAGTGAGCGGCGGGGATGCCACAACCATCGCGGATTCTTCTGATGGCGTGCGTCCTGTTTGCCAATGACGCGTCTACGCCGCCCCGCGTTGCCGACTACGCAAATACTCGTCCACTTCGCGCACGACGAACTTCGGCAAATGGCTCAGTCCTTCAATATGCTCGCGAAAGGCCGGCCAATGCTCGCTCACGACCCGATAAAGGACACTATGCTCAGGACGACGACGCTCGTATTGGTATTGTTGGGGGGTGTTCAGCATGGTGTGCAGACTCGAGCATCCACGCCAGGTATGCGCTCGTCATGCCAAACGGTTTTCCTACGTTTTCCCGATGGTTTTACGTGGCGCTACATGGCGGCCGTAATGGTGGCACCTGGCGCCCGCCACCTCGCCGCCACCTCATCCAGCGATGCCCGCACGTCACCCAAAGTGTTCATGAAACCAAAGCGATTCGCGAACAAAGTCGTGCTCATGAGGGGCGCCGGTGGGGGCATACGTAAGCTCTGACCGAAACCCAAACCAATACGTTACCCCGTCAACGCTTCTCAAGCGCTCACCGGCCCGCCCAGTCTGTCATCCAACCGCCATCGGCCCTCCAACTGGCCGCCAAGTTGCCCATCCGATCGCCTTCGAAAGCTCCACTCGG
>CAZETM010001188.1:0-2752 GCA_964514885.1 uncultured Polyangium sp.
CGCCAACGCCATCGCCATCGCTATCGGTCTGATCGGTGTTGGGCGTCGTGAAACAGTTATCGTTTCCGTCACAAACGCCATCTTCATCTGCGTCGACACAACAAACGTCGTCCTCGTCAATTTGGCCATTGCAGTTGTTATCGAGCCCGTCGCAGGCTTCCGTTGCGTTCGGGTGAATATTGGCGTCGTCGTCCGCGCAATCGATGCAGGCATTGTAGCCATCGCCGTCGGCGTCGATAAATTCACAGGGTGGTGTGCAGGAACTGGTGAATAGGATGCAAGCATTGACCATACAGCTCAATGCAATACCGGAAGCCAAGAACGTCTTCATAAGCTGCTTTCTTTCATGAACGGAGCGCGCAAGTTGACCCACGTAGCGAGTTCACTGCCTCGAGGGCGCTCCCATGACCCCGAGGCGAAACATGCCAAGCAACACAGAATGTGTAGCAAAACCCACAAGCAAGATCAACCTGTATTCAGGGAATTTTTCGATTCCGTCTATGCGTAAATCTGCTGCCGGTTCTGGGGTTTACGCAGAAAAATGAATTTGTTATATGAATTTTTAACGTCATTGGTCGTCTCGATCATCTATGCAGGCGACGGCATCGACGGTCGGGATCGTCAGCGTATCGAGCGGATGTGCCGATATTTGGCCAGCGATCACGCGCATGAGCATGGGTAGGAATCATACGCGCAATTGCGCAATTGGGAACGGGGAAATATGGGGCGCTAGAACGTCGTGCTCGTGCTCGCTCGAATGCAGTCAGCTACAAGTCGCGACTGACCCAGAAGCCGCCGGTGTTGGTGTGCGACAGCTCGCCCGAGGAAACCGTGAAGTCGCCGCCGAACAGCTCGACGTCGTCCATGGTCGCGCTGCCGCTCACCGTGGCCTCGCGCCACCACCCGTTGTAGTGCGAACCCGCGCGTATCGTGCCCTCCTGCCAGGTCGACATGCTGGTCACGTGCAACGGCTCGCCGGTCCCGATCAGGGTGGCGGTGAACGTCCCCTCGCTGACCGTGCAGGAGTCGTACGTGCACGTCCCGTACCTCATCGGCACGCTGACCGATGCGGAGGTGAAGCCGTTGATGTCGACCGAGTCGACCGTGCCAATGCCAAACCCGGAAAACTGTATTTCACCCGTGCAATCGTTGTAGCGCACAACAACCGCCAAGACACGCTCGTAGGTGGTCGGCTTGCCGTCGCTGACACCCTCGACCGCCTCAGCCCCAGAGAAGAATGCGGTCGTGCGTTCGCACTCGCCGTCGGTCGACTCCCATCTGCCGGACGCGCCGGAGCCGCGGTACTGATAGCTCTCGGTAATTACCTCAGCCGCGGCTGCGCTGGCGGCGAAGGTGGAAAACAGGATCGAGATCGTGAGGAGCTTCTTCATGGGGCAGGTGTCCTATGGTCTTGGAAGTGTGAATTGACACATTGCTGCATAGCAATTTCGGGGCCCTCTACGACATGTCGTGTTTTCAGCTAGATTAGAAGTAATGACGCAACAAAACCGCACACCACACACCACTGGCGTAGCCGGTCGCCACCTGCCATGTTCATACATGTTTCAAATTACTGTGACGACGGGGGGTCGAGCGAGTGCGCGTGAAGGTCACGAATACCATCGAGGGGCGCTTTGAGGACTCGCGCATGGCGAACTGCATGCCTTCGTAGCGCCAGCCAACGGCGGTCCAGTGGTTGAGGATCTTCTTGATCTCCTCGTCGGTGACGGTAGCGACCTCGCTGACGTCCTGGCTGACCTCGCGGCACCTACCATCGTCCGCGATTTGGGCGGCCGGCGTTGACGCTGGCCCGCGGCTGGCCGTGGCAAAGCGGTGGACCCTCGGTTCACGTCGAGGTAGATTCGCACATCCCGTATGTGCCCAGCACGCCAGTGGATGTGAAAGGCCCCACTCCAAAGGGCTTGGTGCTGGGATCCATGGCAGTTGCGTCCGACACGACGCATTTACTCGTGCTCTGAATCGGGTCGAGAATCAGCGCGGACGAGTTGAAGGCCAATCGAATGAGTCGAATGTGCCACAGAGCGTTGAAGATCTCACTCGGACGTTAGAAGACCGCGCGCAGCGGATCCGTGATCAATTGATTGATACGTATGGACATGAACCTGTACGCGAATTCCTTGCTCAATTTGATCGTCTGCATGCGGAGCATGTGAAGGCCGTACGTGAGGGGTTTTTCCTGCGCGCACTCGAGTTGGTGGGTCAAATTCACCGTTTGTCCTATGGGAAGGGCATATCTAAGACAGGCGAACGAGAATTTATCGACTATGAGAAAAGGTCAGGGGTAATGTATTGTCTTTCTGCCGCTGCTGCCGCGCCATTGTTGGGCTCAGCCCAGCAAGTCATTAGGGTGCAGCAGGTTTACTTGTTCCAGTTTTACGTGCCAGAATTCCAGGGTGATGTGCACAATGGTGAACAGCATTCACCAGCACGATATTCTTTGCACGCCCTGGCACGGCTCGTTCTTTTTCGCGCACCAAATCAATGGTACTTCGACGCATTTCCCGAGCACCCCGAGCGTCGAATTCTCATGGATGTTGCCGGAGCAATTGCGGATGGTCGATGCTCTGCCTGGCGTTCTCGTCGAGATCGCGTCTCTTGTGGAAGCAAGCGGTGGTCCAACAACGTTCACGTGCGCGTAGCGGCATTGGTCGTGTCAACGAATGAGGGAGGCTTGGGCGGCAATGATGACTTCGCGTTCGGCGGGTAGACCGAGGAACGTTTCAATGTGGAA
>CAZETM010001189.1:0-2750 GCA_964514885.1 uncultured Polyangium sp.
CATTGAGCGTTTCGTCGGTGCATGCTGCGACGCAGGCAGTCCGGCCAAGCCGCCGACGAAACGCGGTGTTGGACAAGCCCGGAGCGGCGTGCGTGGCGCTCGATGCGTGCAAGTGCGAAAAGTGCCTATGGGGATTTCGGTGCAGCTGGCTCGGTCGATTCAATCCGTCGCGTAGACGGATTCGTTCGACAGAGCACATGGACACCGATGTCGTCATCGGAGCTTACGTGCTGCCAGACGAATGCGAAGCGCCATGCAATGGGCGTCGAGCGCCCAAATGTATGGAAACCGCACGCATTACCGAATTCAGGCAAGACTCGTCCCAGCAGCGCGCATAGAGCGTGCCGAAAATCACCAATGCCTCGAAGGTCGGTTGTCGTCATGCAGCCGTCTCCGGCGGCGCTCGAGCATGCGCCAGCGGCAACGCAGTGAGCGAGCCCGAGCACTTTGGACAGCGAGAAACGTCACGCCCAGTGAGTTTGGCAAGACGCTCGCGCCATGATTGACTCGGCTCGACGACGGCCGGCGTATTCAGAATGCGACGGGCCTGCTCACGCTTGTCCGGTGACGCATTCAACCCGTAATGGCGTATCTTGTGAAAACCATCCGGCAAGACGTGTTGGACGAAACGCCGAAGAAACTCGACCGGCGAGACCGTTTCGGTGCCTTCGCCTTTCGTGCGGAAGTGAACGTGTTCGGTCGTGAAGTCGAGCAATCGGCTATTGGCAATGCCTACGCGATGAGTGTATCTTCCGAGGTATTGAAGGACATGCGTTCCTTTGGCAAACGTTGGTTTTGCGTAGACGACCCAGGGCAACTTCCATAACGTACTTACGAGCTTGGAGAAGCTTTCAGGATCGTCGAAGTCATCGAATCCGTTGAATTTCTTCTCCTTGTTTGCGCGTTTCAGCTCCTCGAGCATTTTGCCACGAAACACGCGGCTCATGAGCTTGACCGGGAACAGAAACGCTCGACGCACCGAATGCCATTGCGTGCCATTCGGAGACAAACCACCTCCCGTCACGATGGCGTGTACGTGGGGGTGAAAGCGCAAGTCGCGCGTCCAGGTGTGCAGCACGAGCGTCGCGCCGATTGTCGCACGCAGTCGGCGCTCACCGAATTCGAGCAGCGTGGCGTTGGCGGCACGAAAGAGCGCACCATATACCGCATCCTTTGCGAATGCGGCGAGCGGGCGCAATTCGGCCGGAAGCGTGAATACGACGTGAAAATGCTTCACGCCGAGCATCCGCTGCTGCTGGTCCGCGATCCATTTTTCCTGCGCGAGCGCTTGACATTTGGGACAATGCCGATTGCGGCACGAGTTGTACGAAGGTCGCTCGTAACCGCAATCCTGGCATTGGTCGAGGTGCCCGCCCAGAATGGCGGTCCTGCATTGCGCGATATCGGTGAGCACTCGCTTTTGCTGTGGGCTGAGCGAATACTTCGATTCGAGCGCTGCGCGGTGGCCTCGCACGATGTCCGCGATGTCGAAGCGTCCGGCCTTTTTCGGGCCGGACACGCGTTACCGCGTTCGCTTATGCGGCAGCAAATCGAGCGGGCTCGGGGTTTGCTGGATCAGCTTATCCGTCACGCGTGCATAACGCGCGGTCGTATTGATGTTTTCATGACCGAGCAATGCTCCGACGACTCGAAGATCAACGCCTCCTTCAAGCAAATGGGTGGCAAAGCTATGGCGCAAGACGTGCGGGGTCACATGTTTCTTGATCCCAGCTTCTTCGGTTGCACACGCAATGGCAAAGCGCACGACCTGAGCGCGCGGTGGTTTGCCGGTCACGAGAGAAGCAAACAAATAGGGTTTGGGCGGACGCACCTGGGCCCAATATTGCCGAAGCCATTGGTACAGAAATCCCGACAATTTGACTTCCCGCGCCTTGTTGCCTTTGCCGTGACGAACGACAATGACACCTCGTGCGCCGTCAATGTCCATCACTTCGAGCGCCAATGCTTCGGAGATGCGCAGGCCAGTGCCATACATGACCATTGTGATGGCCAGGTAGACAGGATTGTGGAATGCGCAAAGCAGCGCATGAATCTCTTCGAGGCTGAGTATCACAGGCAGCTTCGAATACTGCTTCGGGTAGGAAATGAACGAGGCGAAGTCCGGTTTTCCAAGCGTTTTTCGATACAGGAACGCGAGCGCAGCGAGGTGCTGCTTCAACCGCGACGCGCTTTGGCCTCGGGCGACGAGCTCGTCGACGAACGTGCGAACTTCGTCCCGCGTCACCTCCGCGATCTGGCGCCCGAAACGCTGCGAGAGCTCGTTGACCGTCCCAAGGTATGTACTTTGCGTCGATTTTGCGTATCCTCCGAGGGCCAGGTCCTGTTTCATCTGTGTAATGCTATGGTCCATGGTATCTCCTTCGGCGCTGCCGGAGAGGGCAGTGCCGGTCGCAAGGAAACACCAAAAGCGCAGCAGACTCAGGACTTGGCGTCTGTCAAGGCAATCTTTTCGCAATCTGAGACAAACCCGTGCCGCGTTTGGTTTGCCCGCGCAGCGGACAAACCAATGTCAGGTCCAGGACGGGTCCTGGCGCGGTCCAGGGGCGCGCAGCCCTGGTCGGGTTTGGGGTGAAACCCCAACAAGATGCGATGGCGCACCAGCGGACGTCAGCAGCGAGCGACCGTCAGTCGAGACAACCGCCGCGAAGCGGCTTCGTCCAACACCGTCTGTCATGCGCGCATGACACCTGTCACGCGTGCATAACAGCGAGCCTTTCGTCGGCGGCCTG
>CAZETM010001190.1:0-2750 GCA_964514885.1 uncultured Polyangium sp.
CGGGCGCATCGACGTGTGGATCAACAATGCCGCGGTGATGATGTTCGGCACGATTGCCGAAACGCCCACCGAGGCATTTCGACAAGTCATCGAGACGAATCTTTTTGGTTATGTGCACGGAATGCGCGCAGTGGTTCCAGTTTTCCAGTCGCAAAGGAGTGGAATTCTAATCAACAATGCGTCCGGCTGGGGTCTTACCGGAGCGCCTTATGTCGGAGCCTACACGGCCAGCAAATTCGCAATCGTGGGTTTGTCGCAAACGCTGCGCGAAGAGCTCAGGGGGATGCCGAACATTCACGTCTGTACGTTGGCACCACCGGCCGTCGACACGCCGGTTTACCGACATGCAGCGAATATGACGGGGCGGGAAGTCGGGCCGCCGCCTCCGGTGTACGAAGCCGAGCAAGCCGCAAAACGAATGGTCGAATTGGCGATTCGTCCACGAAACCTTGCGACGTTTGGTTGGGCGGGAAAAACGCTCGTGGGCCTTTCGCGATTGTCTCCAGCGCTGACCGAACGTGTGATGGGGCTGCTAGTGCGCGCATTTTCCATTCGTAAAAAAACCGCGCCGCTCACCTTGGGCAATGTCGTGAATCCCGTGGGACCCTACGCGACAAGCGGCGGGTACGACAACCTCGGCCGAAGTAACGATCGGCCGAAAAAAATTAACTGATTCGTAAACAACCGAGGCACGACGAAGCGACACGGGTTAGGTGTCGCCGTGGGTGCTCATTACCTGATGGAGGACGACCATGAAACGAAATGTGCAATCGACATTGTTGGCATTGGCGGCTGGTGTGGCGCTTAGCGCAATCGGAATCGAAGCCAAAGCGGAAATCCGCGACGCCTTCGTGAATGATTCCGGCGATATCGAATTCACGTTCGTCGACAACGCTCCGCCGCTGAGGCAATTCGATTACCAAGGAAGCGCTCGAGTCGAAGCGACGTACGTGTGTGCACGGCGCAACCAACCACATCCGAATCCGAATCTAAGGCAAACGGTCAATTCCGTGCTCGAACGCGTCGAACGTTACCAATCGGATTTCTCGGGACGGGTCAATGGCGTGCTGATTCTCAATCACCCAAGCCAATCCGTGAGCCTGGTTTGTCCGGGCAATCATTCCGCGCAACTTGCCTCGGTGCGGTACACCCGGATCGAATTACGCAGCGAGCTCGGCTTCAGCTCGTTCCAGCGTGACGTGACGCGCACGTTCATCGCCCTGCCGTGACCCCGACGCTCCGAATTCTCCTCCGAAGCCTGTTTGCGTGCGCTCGCCCGCGGAACGGCGGCTCCCCGACCATGCGGCGGAGGTAATTCTCGCACGCTATGCACCGACGCGAACGGATGGACTTCGTAAATAAGGTCCGCATACATTTCGACGAACCGCTCGAACGATGCTCGGTCCGCATCCCACCAGATTCGACCTGTCGAGCTTTGATAGGCGAAAAACTTGGTTCCCAGCGGCGCCTTCAAGGGTGCTCGACACACGACGAGCTTGGTCGCCGAGGGCCTACGCGCATGCAATGAGTCGAGCGTCATCGGGGCACAATGCGCGCAGGAGATCAGAAGTGATGCGGACGGGCAAGGAGAAACCTGGGGTTGATCAAGTTTGATCAGTGCCGAGCGATCAGCTTTTGGAGGCTGAAAACGACCGCCGCGGGCTGATCGATCAGCTTTTTGGGGTGGCTGGACACGCTTCCAAGGCTGACCGATCAGCTTTTGGAGGCTGAAAACGACCGCCGCGAGCTGATCGATTAGCTTTTGGAGGCTGATGACGACCGCCGCGGGCTGATCGATCAGCCTTCGGATGCGGCTGGCGCGGTTGCCGAGTTGTTCTTCTTACGGCTTCGACGTGTGCGGGCCATTGAAAAAAGCGACGGGAACAATTCAACCGCGCGCGGATCGTGCCGCAACAGCCAACGCGCCGTCAATGCCACCTCTTCATACGTATCGAGCAGCAAAGTCCAGGCCCGAAGCACATGATCCGCCCATTGGCGCCCTTCCGCACTCGCATGTGCGCCCAACGCGGCAATCATCTCTTCGGCGATTTTTACCGCATCGTCTGCGTCCGTGGCGCGAAAATGTTTCTTGTCCGTGGACAATACATCCCAATGCTCACGATGAATGCCCGCATAACCCAATAAATCCGCCGCGAGGTCTTGGTGCCCCGTACCCGTTCGTAATGCGGCCAGCAGCGGCCCCATTTCGGGATGGTCGTTCAAGTGATATTCACAGCATGCTTGCATTCGAGCTTTCATCGTGACCGCTTGTTGCACCAGCCCCGCCGGGAGTTTGGCATCGGATTGAGTCGCCCGGCCTTTTTGCTCTTCCGTGGCGGCATACCAGCACGCCCAAGCGATGGTGGGCAGCTCTTCGACCTTCGCAATGTCGAATTCTTTCGCGGGTAAACTCTTGAATCGAGCCAAAAATTCAGCCTCATTGGCTCGGGCCGCAATGCCTAGCGCGGCAATGGCAGCTCGCACGGCGTCGGCATTGCGCGTTGCGAGCGATTCCGGAGCCATGGCTTTGTACCTTGGCAGGAGCGACTCGAACGCGGCTTTGCCTTGAATGGGATCGAACGTGGGAGTGGTCATACCGGGGAGGAAAACACAAGGGGCGGATGGATGGCAAGAGGTTTGTTACGCGAACCGGCTGAACTCCATCCCGTCGCGCGAAGGTCACTTCATGCTTGTCGCTACTTCTTCCGCTTCCGCCCCGGTTTCGCCTCGTCCACGACCAATCGCCGCTG
>CAZETM010001191.1:0-2750 GCA_964514885.1 uncultured Polyangium sp.
GGAGGGCGAGCTTCGGACGCATGGGACGGCCACGAGGTCGAGCTTCGGACGCATGGGACGGCCACGTGGTCGAGTCTCGGACGCATGGGACGGCCATGTGGTCGAGTCTGGGACGCATGGGACGGCCACGAGGTCGAGTCTGGGAGGCGTGGAGGGTTTGGGCGGTGCGTTAGAGCGTCGTTGCGGTTTTTATGTCGCCAACGAGATCGACGAGGAACTTTTGGATGGCGGCCATCCGAGGCAATGCAAGCGTCTCCTTGCCGACCCAGCGGTGATCTTCGATGCTTGCTTGAATGGGTTTGCCCGGTTTGAGGAACGCGCTCATAGCCGCAAGTGTGGCCTTGTTGCGGCCTGACAGTTTCTGGAATTCTTTTTGTTCGTCGGTACGAAGCGATTTGTTGAAATCTATCTTTTCCTGCTCGGTAATGGCTGGATTCTGGGTGTCGAGACGCCCAATGAATTCACGTGCGCGAACTGCTAGCGGCGCGTAAATCGTGTCTGCGCATTCCAGGAGCAGATCTTCGAGCGTGCCGAGCGCCCCACCACCAGGCATGATGAAGATTCCCGTGCGTATTGAAGTCGCACCGACTTTGTCCATCGTCATTGGGCGAGGATAGCCGAGGCTCTCAATGTAACTGGCCATCTCGTCGAAGCGCTCCATGGGCGACTTTTGCTTTGCACGCTCGAAATCCGCATCAAGAACGATGCCAATGGCATCCAATTCAATGCCCTTGTCGGTGAGCTGCCTGAGATGAGCGTCGAGTTTTGATTTGATTTGGTCAATTCCTTCGGCGTTCACCACAGCGACTGAACTATGTGCATTTCGGTAAAACGTGGGCACGGGCATGGAAGCGCGCAGCGAATCATGGAGGGGAAACTGCCTGGGAATCAGGACTTTCCATTCGACCTCGAGTTCGTTGAAGCTGTCACTTTTCTTGAATGAAAGCGATTTTTGCAGAATCTTCCCAAGAAAATACACATCGTGGACGCCTTCCGTCAGAAGATAAATGCGCCCGCTCATCGGATGTCGAGCCCTTCTGCCCGTAGGTTGCGCAAGGCAGCCAAATCATGCCGACTACAGAAATGCCCCGTCTTCGTTTTGCGCAAGAAATACGTAGTCACGCCTTCGGCGTCGTTTGCAAATGCACCGATGACGGCGTCAATTGCTTCCAAACTATGCGTTGTCGCAACAATTTGTACGTCCGCCATTTTCGCAGCCGACAACAACCAAGGCAGGAGTGAATCGAGTGCTTGGGTATGGAGAGTCGATTCAATCTCGTCAATGAGAAGGATTCCATCGGCCGCCATCAGCAGCGCGCAGCACATGGCAAATGCGCGACGCATACCGTCGCCAAATGTCGATAGATCCACGATACCGCGTTCTTCGTGGTCCACGCGAATCGCGTCACGATCGATCGCTCGGCTGATCATGACGTCGTTAATAGCCGAGTCGAAGAGCTTCAGGAGTTGAACGAGCTGTTCCTTAACCCCGCTGTTGATTGCCCGGCTCAAATAACGAATTAATTGTTCTGTGGATCGATGCGTTGCCGTCGTAATGGCAAACGCCGGGAGCGATGGGAATCCCTTCTCGACGTTAATTCGTTTGGGCTTCGCATGGAAGGCCATGAGGCATTGCACCAATTGACCTTCTGCTTGAGCATTTCCTTCGATTTGAACGAAGGCATCGGTTTGGCTTTCTGCACGGGCGCCTTGCTCGACATCGGTCCATTGCTCGGCGAAGACCGTTGCATGCACCGACAAACTTCGAAGGGATTCTCCGCATTGCGCTTGAATGACCATCGGTGCCGATTGGAACTCGCTCTCCCCCAAATCGATGACGGTGCTGGCTGGAAACATGCCCCAGAGGCCATCGAGCACCGACCCGGACAATTCGCGGCTCGTCACTGTTTGTATCCATTGCGTTGGATCCAAAGGTCGAGCGACGAGCCCAATGGCTTCCAATACCGAGGTTTTGCCCGCGTTGTTTCCACCGACCAGCAAATTGATCCGTCCCATGCCTTCGAGCGTCACGTCGCGCAAAGCACGGTAAGCTTCGATGTGCAACTTGGTGATACCGGCCATCAACATGTCTCCAGCAAGTCGTCGTGGTGAACGGCACCAAACTCAATGCGGCGATGAAAGTCAAGAAAACGAGTGACGTTTTTCTTGGAAGGCGGTTATCAACGCGCGTCTCACACTTCCTGCCGACCACTTCACCTCAAAACAACGTCCGCTCTTGTACGCGAAACCGCCTCGAAGTCCGTTTGCCGCGTACAAGTTGAACCCGCAAGCCGCATCGCGGGCGTTTGCAGCGCTCTGGATGCTGTTTGTTCGCCCTAGACACCAGATGCGGCGACAGGTCAGTCCCTGAAGGCCACCAGGGTCTGGACGCCCAGCGGAAAGAGGCGATCGAGGCCAAACAGCGGGAAGGAGAAGATCTTTCCCAGTACGAAGACGACCAGACGGTCCTCGAGAGATCCCCTGACGCTCCGCCACCGCCGCTCCTGTTCCCCCAACCACCAAAGGACGTAGGGGTCCAGCGTGCCATATCGGTCCTGCCGCACCACTCGCCAACCCGACTTCTCAACCACCGCCTTCAAGCTGGATTTCGTGAAAGCCATGGTGTGCCGGGGGGTATGATAGCCAGCCCAGAATGGACCGTGAAGGCGGCGGGTCCACGAGTCGTGGTCCGGCACCTCCACCACCAGCCGCGCCCCACCAATCGACAGCAGACTGGTCTCGACCAGCAA
>CAZETM010001192.1:0-2749 GCA_964514885.1 uncultured Polyangium sp.
CCGGATGAAGCATCGCGGCGGCAAGCGCCGTCACTCGTTGCTGTCCATCGACCACGAAGAATGCATCGGATAGAGCAGGGGCTTCGACGACGAGCGGCCCCAAATGCAGTGTGGCCTTCTCGGCCTCGCCTTTCGACAATAGCAGCGTTCCCACTGGGAACCCTCGATAAATACTGTCAAAGAAGTCGAGTACATGGGAGGACTTCCAGCGTAGAGGTCGCTGAAATTCAGGCACGCGTATTTTGCCATCGCGCACCGCAAGCAGCAGCCGTTCCACCGTGAACGGGCGCGCTTCAGGTCGGCGCTCGAGCCGAATTTCCCTCTCCCTTTCCATGTTGGCCCACTACCATCGTTTCCCACGCGAAGCAAGCACGTCCAGAAGCCGGCCAAGTTCAGCCCCAACAACAGTTTCGCCATGCTACCGTCCCTCCCGCTATGATCCACACGACCTATCCACGCCTCTCAATACTCGCGCTTGCGCTCGCGTTTCCCGCTTGCGCCGCGCAACAAGCACCGCTTCAGTGCCCCGAGCCCAAGGTAGCCACGGCACTCCCCGACAAACCCAAGGACGAGCCCAAGACCGACGCCAAACCGCCTGCCGCTACCGATTACAAAGGCATCGGCGCCGAAAGCATCCCGCCCGAGGTCATATCGCAGTTTGGTCCGAAGCCGCTCGATCCGACCGTCAGTCGCCGCATTCAACGAATGCTCGACATTCAAGCCGCCGGAGCCGGGCTGCTCACGAGCAAAGGCGATCGGCTTCTTTATACGTGGCGCGTCACGGGCACGAATCAAGTCTGGCGCATGGACGGACCGAAACAGCTTCCGATCCAGCTCACCGGCGGAGAAGATTCCACCTTCGTCCGGGCCATTTCGCCCGACGACAAATGGATCGTCGTCAGTCGCGACGTTGGCGGACAAGAGAACCCCGGCCTGTATTGGATGAACATCGAAGGCGGCCCGCTGGTCGAAATTCAGCACAAGACCAAGGTTCAAACGTCGCTCGCGTTCATCTCCGACGATAGCAAGTTCGTCTATTACACCGCGAACGATATCGACCCGGCATCGTACGCCATTTATCGATTCGACAAAGCCACGGGTAAACGCGAACTCGTCTTCAGCGACCCGGGTATCTGGGGCGTTGCCGACCATCGTGTCGATGAGCTATTACTGGAAAAAGCGCTCGGAAGCGACCAAGTCGAATACTATACGTACGACCTGGCCAAAAAGAAGCTGACTCCGCTCTTTGGCCAAGGCGAAAAAGTTCGATATTCGGCAAAGTTCGGTGGAAAGCCGGGAACCATTGTCGTGCAGCACGACAAGACGGGCGATTTCAGCCGCTTGTACGAATGGAAAGACGGCAAGGAAACTCCGATTTCGCCTGCCGTATCCTTCGAGGTCGATGGCTTCACGATCGACGAAGCGCATACGCGTATCGCGTACATGATGAATGAAAATGGCTACACGAAGCTGCACGTCCTCGATGCGAAAACGTATGCGGAACAGCCGCTCCCCAAGCTTCAAGAGGCAGAGAACGTATTCGCCGGTAGCATGTCCAGGGACGGCCGATTCCTCGCCATTGGTGTCGACGGCGCCACGCTCCCGCCCTCGATGGCGTTTTACGATTGGAAAACCAAAAAGCTCGTCCCCTGGCGATCCGTATCCACGCCGGAAATCGATACGACCAAGTTCGTCAAGGCCAGCCTCGAAAGTTATCCGGCCCGTGACGGTACGAAAATCCCCATGTTCGTATGGAAGCCCGAAGCGTGCAAAAATGCGCTTTGCCCCGTCGTGGTCGAATTCCACGGCGGTCCCGAAGGACAATCGCAGCCCGGGTGGTCCGTCTATGCGCAGATGTTCGTCGAGGCAGGCTTCATTTTCGTCCAGCCCAATGTCCGCGGCAGTTCGGGTTATGGCAAAAAGTGGCTCGATGCCGATAACGGTGCAAAGCGTCTCGAAGTCGTTACCGATATCGAAGACGCCGGCAAATTCGTAAAGCAAGCCTTCGCGAAAGATGGCAAAACTCCCAAGGTCGGCGTGACCGGCGGAAGTTATGGTGGCTATTCGACGCTCATGGCCATGACGTATTTCGCAGGCACGTACGACGTCGGCGTGAGCAACGTCGGTATCGCGAATATGCTCACGTTCTTGCAGAATACGGCGCCTTATCGCCGAGCATTGCGCGTGAGCGAATACGGCGATCCCGACAAAGATCGCGACGCGCTCGTAAAACTATCGCCGACGACGTATGTGGATCGATTGAAAGCCCCGCTGCTCGTCATTCAAGGCGTCAATGATCCTCGTGTTCCCGCGGGCGAAGCGCTGCAGATGTATCGCGCGCTCGAACGTCAAGGTGTCCCGGCAGGGCTGATTCTCTTCGCCGACGAAGGACACGGAACGAGCAAGCGCAGCAATACCGTGCTGTCGCTTGGACATACGATCGCGTTCCTAGAAAAACACCTCAAGTGATCGCAATCCGCTGCGAGCACTTCGAGTTCCGCACGTAGCAATCCCCGGAAGCCCTCGCGCCACGAGCCATCCTGCAACGGCTTCGTTCGCTGCCACCATCAAGCGCTCCACGAGCTTGTGTGCGGCCGTGGCCAGGCTGCTCCGCTGCCGCCTTGTGGCACAGTGGGGAATCTACCTTGCCCTTCACTTCCTATCCACAGACGCTTGTCAAGCAGAACAGGCTGTGCTAGCCCAACTTCCGCAGTTGGACAATCTGCCGTCGAAATCCTGCTCAACAAGA
>CAZETM010001193.1:0-2748 GCA_964514885.1 uncultured Polyangium sp.
TGGCCAGCGCCTTGCCCGCCGAAGCAATCGAAATAGCGGCTCGGTATGACTCGAACGCCAAGGAAAACGTCGATACGGCGAGCAAACTCGATTGCCCCGTTTGTGGAGTCGTGATGCAATGCACACATGCCTCCGCTGCCAAGATCGACCTGGATACCTGCATGAACCATGGCACGTGGTATGATCGGCACGAGCTTGGAAAAATTGCTGGAGCCATTCGTAATGCTCGATGGAACGATAGACTGAGCGAGAAAGAAGCGAACGACAAAGCGGCGAATTTGGAGCATCGCAAGCGGCACGAACACCAGAGTCGAGTCATCGACACCGCCATCGTCGGGGCTGATATCGCGCTCGACGTGCTCAGCGAATCGAATGCGGCGGAAACCGTGGTCGAGGGCTTTTTCGACTTTCTTGGAGGTATTTTCGATTGATCTGACCGTGCATTCAACGGCATGCTGGCGCGAATACCAAGGCACGTGGGAAATCAAAGACGGCCAATTCTATTTACGTCGATTGGTCGGCCGTTTTCGACTCCGCGGCGACGAACCCATCCTAGCGGATTGGTTTTCCGGTACGCTGCGAATCCCTCGTGGCGAGATACTTCAGTACGTGCACATGGGCTTTGCCTCCGTATTCGAGGAAGAGTTGCACATCAAAATCGAAAAAGGTGTCGTCGTTTCGATTCGCGTGATCGACAATCGCGATCGAGTCCTTGATCGGGAGGACTTGGCCCGGAGTAATCTGCACGGGATACTGAAGCGCTCGGCGGCAAAGGTTACAGCGTGAATAACCAAATGAATGCTAGCGCCGTCGTACAAATGGCTTCCCATGAAAACCTCCAATGGTAGGTACTGAAGCGACTTCGGGAGGATGTTACACCTCCGCGCTCGATTTTTGAAGTGTCAACTTCGCAATCATTCGCGTCAGTAGGCGCAGGGAAAAGCTTTCGCATCATGGACGCCCGGATCCCGTGACGCAAAGATGGTGGGTTTGCGCCATTGATGACCCAACAGGACGCGTTTCGTTCTGATGAACGGTGTCGTCAGCGAGCGGTAGCGCCGAAAATGCCCGGAGGCGTCGACGGGTAGCGCCTCGCAAGCCCAAAGGCACCGACGGATGGTTCCGAAAAGTGTCGAAGGCGGCATCGGGTGGCGCCAAGTATGCTTTGAGGTGTCGAGCCGCAGCGCCGAAAATGCCCGGAGGCGTCGACGGGTCGCACCCAGCCGCGGCGACGTTGCTGGTTACTTGGCGCCCGGGGTGACGTTGATGAACGGGATCGGTTGACTGCCGCCAGCGAAGGTGGGCAAGGTGCCGTTCCACCGCTCGATGGCGCGGAGCTGGATCAGGTTCGGGTTGTCGTGCAGAGCCTTGGCCTCACGCTCGATGGCGCCGGCGCGAGCAACCGAGCTCTTTTCGATCTCGTAGGCGGCAGCATCGGCGGCGTTCTTTTTCTCTTGCGCCGCGGCCTCGGACTGGGTGATGCGCTTCTTCTTCTCGTTCTCCGCCTGCAACGCCTCCTGCTCGGCCTTGACCTTGGCCTTGATGGCGTTGTTGAACTCCTTCGAGAATTCGAAGTCGGTAATGGCCACGTTGGAAATGTGAAGCGCCCCCTTGATGCCCTTGTCGTCGAGCGTGTGGTTGATGTACGCGGTAATGGCCTCGGTCACCTGCTGCTTCACCACCTCGCGCTTGGTGATGAGCTCCTCGGCCGTATACTTAGCGGTCACCGACTTGAGGGACTCCATCACCGCGGGTCCAACCACGGTGGTGTCAAACTTGGCCAAATCGCCCACCATTTGCAATGCATCGGGCGCCATGGTGCCGTTGAGCGAGTGCTGGACCGAGATCTTGGTCGTAACCGTCTGCAGGTCCTTCGAGGCCGCCGACGCGCTTACTTCGTACGTTTGGAGCTGCGTGTTCATCGCCTCGATGGACTGCTTGAAGGGCGTGATGAAGTGCAGCCCGGGCTCGAGCGCCTTGGGCTGGACCGCGCCCCAGTTCATAATCACGCCCACGTGACCCTTTTTGACTTCGACCGCCGACCCGAAGGCGGCGATGAGAATGAATAGACCGGTGACGGCGACGCCGACCGTGAGGATGAGCTTCCGGGAGATCCGGAAGGAGTTGGAATCTTCAAGATGGCTCAAGGTTTTCCTTTCGTCGGGCTCAATGGCATGAGCGAGCGGTCAGCGCGTTTGCTCCTGCGTCGGCCAAATCCCACGACACCCGCCACGAGCGCTGTCCCGATCATGAACGGCAATACGCCCCAAAGCAGCAATCGTCGTGCCAACGTTTGATTCGGGTGCGCTGCTGCCTCGCGTGGCGTCTCTACAATGGCGACGAAGCCCGTATTGCCTATCGGAGCAAAACCAGCAAGCCATCGACCGGGGCGGGTTTTGCCGAATTCGTCCTCACAAGGCCCGTCCATGACGGGATCGCAAAAGTTTTCCTCGGAGGAAACCGCGTTGGGATCGGCGAGCAATAACTGCGACAAACCGCGGTTCGGGTTGCTTTGCTCCGCCAGCGTTATGGCTTCGCGCACCGCGATGTTGCTCTTCAACGTTGCTGTTTTGCCGGCTTCAAGCGAATCGTGGACGAGAATGACGTGGTCCTCGGACAGTGGATTGTTTTTCGTGTCGCGGTTATTATCACGAGGGGCAACGACCATGGCAATGTGGCGGTTATCGCTGGGATCTTTGAGTTCCAGCGTGCCCAGAGCGGCGCCCGTGTCCGTGACCGTGATGCGAA
>CAZETM010001194.1:0-2747 GCA_964514885.1 uncultured Polyangium sp.
CAGCGCCCGCGCCCGTCGGCCCACCGGTACAACCCGCGCTTGACGCGTCAAGTCGAGCGTGACGCGCCGTTGCATGAGGCCGTCATGCTTTCTCGAAACTCGTCGCGACCGCACGAATCGAGAACAGTCAATCGAGAACAAGTTTCGAGAAGCGTAACGTGTTGATTTCCCGTGCGGCAAATCGGCTTCAGCTTGGGCAGCTTCGATCAGGTTCGGCCCGCCGCATACAACCCCATCACAATGTGGGATGCCATCAGGGTGCACTTAGCGGTACCAAACAAACTAATAGTCTATTGTCTGGGCATGGAACAACATGCTATCGGTGGGACGCATAATTTGATGCCTTTTGTAGAACTGTTCGATTTCATCGAATGAAAGTGCCCGACTACCAAGCATTTCATGATTCAAAAGTTCCTCAAAAACCTGTGGCGTTACGGCGCATCCGAAAATGTCTTCTCTGTACAGAACATCGTTACCCTCTTTCGTCGACTTCTTGACCGCATTCACTGCACACAATGGTAGGTACTGTCCACTCGAAACCATTCGAGCATCGGGTGATTGTAATGGCTCAGTCGGACGCAAAAATGCGGCACAATGCGGCAGTCTATACTGACCAGGTTGCAATGGTGGCATGCACATCTGAGGATTATCGAAAGGACTACATTGCACGAGCGCTCGCTCATTTTGGTGGTAATCGTTCGGCGACGGCCCGGGCGCTTGGCGTAGACGTGAGAACGATTTTTCGGTATCTCGAAGGCCGAAAATAATGAGCTTTTCCAATGACGGATTGCGCAGCTCAGAGTTGCCTGGAATGGCGGCCAGCAAGAATCTGTCGCTGGGGAAACGATTGCCGGCAACGACGATCTTCGCATTGACCGACCGGCTACGATCAAGGAGCCGTATGTGACCCTTCGGTCCATTTATGTATTCCGAGATGCCGCACAGGTACACGCATCGAGTAAAGGGCAAGCTACCGAAGCCCCGGAGGCATCGCCAAACACCGCTGATGGTTGATTTGAAGGCCGATCGGCCTGGCACATCACCACAGCGCGTCGATGGGGAAGGCCCTTCGGTCTAGGAAGACGAGGCGTCGCCTCGATTTTGAGGCCATTCGGCCTATGGAAACGAGGCGCATGGTCGATCGACTAGGCCTGGAGGTATCGGCAATCGAGACGACGTGTCGATGGGGGAGGCCGATCGGCCTCTGCAAGGTAGGCTTGGGGTCGATCGGGAGGCCATTTGGCACCCAACCGCTTGCGATCCTGACCATCTCCTGCAGGCCGGTGTGCTCGTGTTCGTAGGGCTGAAAGATGTGCAGTATTGGCCGTGGCCGCGGGGATGTGAGGGGTTACCCGACGGCGTATTCCGTAACCGTGCGGCGGACAGGTGACTTGAAACCGAGCACGATGCGATCACGCGGGACCCCCGCCGTGACCAAGTCCGGCGCGACACCCGTCTCGGTCTGATCGTGCTGGATCCAGAGCTTACCGTCGATCACATCAACGTGGACGAGCGTGGAGTGCACATGATGGTTGCCCTCCCATCCCACGACGACCACTAGGTAGCGGTCGTGCTCGCGATCGAATACGGTCTCGAAGCTGAGCTTCGACCCCGGACCGGGGCGCTGCTCCCACGTGCGAAGCACGGCCATTACGGCGTTTCGGTATTGCTCTACCGGATCCATTGAACGATCTCCTTTTAGACCGCTGAAGCTCTTGATCTCGAGAGCAATGCGCTGCGGCCCCTTCTCGGCCGCGATCAACCGCTCGGCGGCGAGGTCGACATAGAGGTCATCGCCCGAGTAACGCAAGTGCAGCGGGTTGGCGGTGACCGTCCAACCGTCGGCGACGAGTGCTGCAACGACGGCGGCGTGATCACGATCATGAGCGGGCACCTGGATACTCTAGTGCCGCGATAGCCGTCGTGTCCAGCCGTTTTGCGCGTGTCGAAGAAGTCTGGCGGCCGCAGGCCGCTGAGACGGCGAGTTGACTACCCGTCACGGACAAGGGCGCGCAGCCGCTCATGCCATAACTCGAATCGTGTTTCCCTTGAGAAAAGCGTAAAGCGACCATGCTCAACGAATTCATTCCAAGGGCCATAACCGAACCATCATGACGCCACCCTCAGGCACTCCCCAGGCTTCAGCCTTCGGTGAATTGGGAAGAAGCACATGGAGAACGACACCCTCATCGGGTTGACCGTTGAAGTGGACGGCAACGACGTCTCCTTCCATTACTTCGATACCGTTCATGTATTTATAGTTCACGGTGCTATCCCGCCTCCGCCATGCGGAGAATATGGTACCGCTCCCGGCAACGGCGAAAAGTCAGGAGTTGGATGAATGAAGTCCCTGTCCCAGAAGCATCGGCAGCCTACCGCGGGAGGGCTCTGGTTCATCCGGAAATGGTGTGTATGATTTGCCATGCCGTAGTGTGACTTCTTGCCCGCCGCGACGCTGTCGTACACGCGACAATCGAATCGTGACCCGTCGCACGCGTTCGAGAAAATCGACACGTCCTCGAAAAAAAGTTTCGAGATTTTGCTCTCGAGCGCCCCTTAGTAAACGAGGGAGTCGCGAACGGCTCCAAACTCCTCGAAACGTTACGCAACTCACGCGTTCGAAAAGTCGCACGCATGAGAGATTTCCCCGTCCGGAAATCGATGCACCTGGGCAATACGACAGGTAGCCTGGCCCAAGACGGACGCTCAGCCCATTTCGCGTCAATCTTGACGCGTTGTCCGTAAAC
>CAZETM010001195.1:0-2745 GCA_964514885.1 uncultured Polyangium sp.
GCCGGACGCGGCCCTGCTGCGGCCGGACGCGGCGCAGCGGCTGGGGGAGCTTGCTCCGGCATTGGCATTGGCTCCGGCCGCGCTTCTTCTTTCAATTCGTCGCGCGACAATGCGGCTTGTGCAGGCGGCGGAGGTGCATTCATAGCCCCATCCGCAGGCGATGCGCCGCCTTCTGTATTGGCGGAAGGAGTGTCACCGGAAACCCGAACCGTTTTGCCTGGGCGGCCCTTGTCTTTGGGCTTTTCATCCTCAATAGGCTCGCCCGCGGCAATGGCAATCGGCCCGCTCGAACGCTTTTGCAATTCGATTCCCGTCGAACCGACGACGAGAATGTCCGCCAACGCTCGACGATCGATCCCGAGCCTTGCGTAATCGGAATCAGATTCGAGCACGAGCAGCGACGTAAAATCGGACAGCACGCGAAATCTAGTCGATAACGAAACGACTTCTCGCGCGATTTCCGCTCGACGTTCCTCTTTTTCCGTCGCATCACGCTCTTCGATCAGCTCTTCGATTCGCGCACCGACAATGGCCCGTTCGAGCAACGGCCGTTCCGCGAATTCCGAGGTTACCGTGCGCTTGATTTTACCGCTCGCGCCTTCGATTTCCACCTCGAATGGCGCACCTTTGGGCAGCTCGGCATATATGAGCGCTTGGTCGCCTGGCTGAATACCATCCAGTTTTTCCGGCCAGACGAATTTCGCACCCGGTACACGCACGACCAGATTCGACACGGTGGCTCGCCCCAATCGCTCGGCAATCTCGCGCGTCGGCGCGTCCGCATCGAGCACCACGCCGTCATTGACGAGCGTGCCTTTCGTGAGCCTACGCAAAAGGTTTTCGTCGCGAATTCCGCCCGCAACGACGGCATCGATACGACGAATTCCGGCATCTTTCAGCTCGCGAACTTGTTTCGAGATATCAATCGCTTCGGTAGCGCCCGCGGTGGGAATGCCATCGGTCAAGAGCAATACGCGAGAAAACTTGCCGCCTTGTTTTTTGGCAAAACCCGCCGCACTCTCGAGCGCCAGACCAATATCCGAAGCCCCCATGGCTTTTCGCTTCAGAATGGCTTCGATTTCTTTCGATCCGAAGTTTGCCTTGGTTCCGACGTAAATCGGTTCCAGCTCTTGATCGAAACACGCCACGGCGAGCGGCATATCGGACGATTCTTTGGGCAATGACGCCAGCAAAGAAGCAAGATGCTCGACCTGGGTTTTCAAATCGAGCGCCCGCGAAGCACTCGTATCGAGAAGCACGAGCAAGTCACGCACCGGATCGGGACGATCTTCGGCGACCGGCGTCACTCGCGCCACGGCAAACTCTTCGTGACGCAGGCCAACAGCCAGCGCTTTGTCTTTCGCCACAGGTAGCGAGAAGTCGCGATCCGGTTTGAAATTGGTTTGGCGCGACGTAAATGCTTTGCGTTTTTCGATGCCCCGACCTTCGACTACGCGTAAATCGAATTGTCGAATCGATGGCAAACCGCGCAGGTGCACGCGATAAGGCTCTGCCTGTGAAGGCAACTTTTGCGAATACGAAAGAATGATTTCTTTTTCGCCCGACGCGGGAATGGGAAATACGCGCGCTTGAAATCGATTGCCGGCCTGTTTTTCGAGCAGCGCCGGATCGGCTTTACGATGCAAAAAATCTTCGTACGCCGCGCGTGCTGCCTGTTGCTCGACAACTTCGCCTTCTTGCCAACCAGCGTCGTTTTTCATGGCAAAACGACTGATGGTAGCGCCCGGCGGTAGCACTACCTCGAAACGACCTTCAATCGTACGAGCTTCGGGGTTTTTGAACGTGAAGTGCAATTCCGTGAATGCGAGCGGATCTTGAACGACCGCCGCGACTGCCAAGGATGCGATTTCGAGACCCACGCCATCGGGAGACGTAAGCGTCGCCGGAGCCGCAGTTCGAGTCACTGCAACCGCCCCAGCCATTTCGATGGGTTGCTCTTCCCAACGCACATCGACCACGGGAATCGCAGGCGGAGGCGTCGGCTGCGGTTTTCCCTGAGGCTCGCCGAATGCGGCCGACTGCGGCCCAGCGACGATCGTTGGACCAGGACCACAACTCGCGACGGCTTGAGTCAAGGCGAAAAGAATCGGAAAAGCGAGGCGTCGGCGCATAAATTTGTCCGAGAGTACACCCGTGGGGTGACGTCCGGAAGGGTATTTTTGCACCTCACCCCCAACCCCCGCTCCAACTACGCTTCTCACCGCTAACCTCTCGACAACTTTGGCGCGCCGCCTTTTTGCTGGGCGATGCAAGCACGGACATGACCCGCCTGTCCGCGCCTTTCTCGCCTGACAAACGTTTGTCAGGCTCGCACATTGGTCGTGGCTACGACATACGTCGCCTCGCGCGTGGCCGTGAGGGTGTTACGCCCGTCAAAAAGGACGAAATCGCTAACAATTTCTGCGCGAAATCGGCCTGACGAACGGTGTGGGCTGAGAGTGCGTCGCGGCAGCGTGCGATGCGGATAGCGCGACGCAGACGACGTAAAATTCGTCGCGGTGTAAAAGCATCGCACACGAGCACACGTTCGAAGGTGATTCGCGAGGCAGAAAGTGCCTCTTGCAAACGGCGGAGTGCGCTGCGCTTCGATTCTGCGAATGAAGCCAAGAACCGCGGTTTACCTTGTCGCCCAGCCAGCCAACGCGCGATTCTGTACGCTATGCGCAACATGAACAGACTCCGCGGGGGCATACTGGGCGGATTGGTGTTGGGCTTCGGGGCATG
>CAZETM010001196.1:0-2743 GCA_964514885.1 uncultured Polyangium sp.
TGCAAGCAAGTTTGTATTGCACTCGTCGTCACGCGTGAGGGAATTCCGCTCGGGTATGAAGTGTTTCCTGGAAACAAGAGCGACATGGCCACCGTCGAGCACATCGTCGATGGCATGGAGAAACGGTTTGGCATTGCTAAACGCGTGTGGGTGATGGACCGCGGCATGGGCAGCGATGCCAATGTCAAATGGCTGCAGAAAACAGGCCGTCGTTATTTGATTGGGACACCCAAAGCGGCCATGAAGTCTTGGCGGGAGGCCAAATTGGCCGGCTCCTCGGCAGCAATGAACGCGCAGCGGGTCGTTATCGAATACAATTCGTGAGCGACTCGATTCGGCCTGGCGGACTGAAGCTTGTGCGGTCGATTCAATTGGATTGGAAGGACTGGGCTCAGGAAAGTGAGGGATGTTATGTGCTGCGCACGAACGTCACGGATTGGTCTGCCGAGGAATTATGGCGCACCTACATTCAATTGACGCAGGCCGAAGCGGCATTTCGCATTCACAAGAGCGATCTGTCCATTCGACCAATATGGCATCAAAAAGCCGAACGCGTGCAGGCGCATATTCTCATTTGCTTTCTCGCGTACGCCCTGTGGAAAACTCTCGAACAATGGCAAATTCGTGCCGGTCTTGGAAATAGCCCTCGCACGTCCAATAGATTTGTTCGATCTCCAGATTCGGAATCGAAAGCCGATGCATGATCGGAAACGCGTCACTCGTCCGCGGCATTTTGACGGCCTTCAAATACCCCGCAAAGAGCAGCAAATTCCACACCACGTTCGCGCTGTGTTTCAACTCGGAAAACGCGATGTTTTCGTCGACCTTTTTTTCGATGCTCCCACCCGCGAGCAACGTTTCGGTGTCTTCGTGCGCCGAAAACGCATGAAGCTGCAACAATTCTTTCACGAGCCCATTGGAACTCGTATTGAACCAATGGGGCTTGAACTTCGCCCATGCAACCATGTTTTTTGCATCGCCCAGTCTTGTGTGGGGCTGCGCAATCGTGTCCGGGCTCGACGATTTTACCGCTCGCGTCTTCGGGTTTCATCCATTGCGTGTGCCGGTAAAGTCTTCCGGACGAAATCGACCCAACATGTTGATCCGGTAAAACCCCAACACCGTCGGGGCCGACAGATCCCATCGAAACAAGCCAGCGTTCCCGTTCATGTTGCCTTCGTACGTCAACAGCTCGTACGTCGTCGGATCGTAACTGGCGACCATGGCAACATGCGAATAATCCGCATGGGTGTGCGCGAGCAAAACATCGCCCGGGACGGGAGCGAACGTTGCGAGGTATTCATCGAGCCATGCCGCGCAAGTATCGCGCGAGGACAAACCCGACCGAGGAAATTCGAGGCGCGGGCAATTGGCTTTTTCGAAAAAAAGACGCAATCGATACGCCGAGAGAAACACTATTCGTTTGGGTTCCGGGCGGCCGGCCGGCGTCCAATCCGCGGGAATCCGAGTTTCACCATCGAATCCCGCATCCAAGAACGACGTTCCCACAAAACAGCCACACCATTGATTCCCAGGTTCGATTCCAACCCGCTGCAAGTATTCATTGACGAGCGGTCCTCGGTCGTCGCCCCACGTTTCCCAGGTCCCCTGTCCGTGCATCGACACGCCGCGATCCACTTGCCAACGCGTGTATTGACAAGCGAGCAGGTGATGTTCTTCGACCGTTTGAGGTGCCGCTTCTTCTTCCTCGGGCGAATCTCCATCCGCAACATCGATACGCTCGGGCGCTTGTACGGGGACGACCGCCGTTCCTTCGTAGCGGATTTTCGCGAGAGGCCCTTCGTTGCTCACGAGCCGACAAAGGACGGGGTGTGCGAGCAACGCCGCGAGCGTCATCGATTGGTTGTCCACCACGACAGAGGATTCGACCAAACGGATCCCGTGACTATAATCCATGTAATCGACGGCATGTCCCGCCGTTGCGGGCGGCGCCGATGGAAACAGCGGCTGCACGACGCCGCCCTTGATGCGATGCCACCCATACAGGACGACCTTGCCCGGATGGGTGTGCATTTGAGCGGACACGACGACGTCTTTTTTGATTCCACCCACGAGCGCTCCGGGGACGGCTTGGACCTGCGCGAGTTGAGATTGAATGGTTTCGTTGTGCGCCACGAACAGGTCGAACGATTCGCTGTTCGGTTGAATCGGGACGGGCTCGAGCTTGACGTCGGCCGCATCGTGAATTTGATTCACCATCAAGGAGGTCGGGAGGGAAAAGCCATGTTCGTCGCCGAAGACCTGCGCCGTCAAGGGGGACATGGGCATGCGGAGGTAATCGTCGTCGGAACCAATCGCGAGGTAATCCGGGAACACTCGGTACGATACCGTGTGGGGTTTGCCTTTGATCGTCGCACCGACGACGACATCGACGAGGTTGCGGAAAAACGTCGGGATGTTGCCGCCGAGCAGTTCCTGAAGAACACGACCTTCCCGGGTCGCTTTCGATGTGTTTTCTCGGCGTATCTCGGTAGCAAATTGGCTTCCGGTGATCGCATTCGACGAACGGGGTGGGATGGGCGTGAAGGCCATGGTTCATTTCCGGGACGGGGCTTGCGCGGAACGTAGCACGGCCTACCGCGCGGGCAAACTTTCAGTGGCGTGTGTACGAATCGCGTGCTGACGTACATTCACGAAGCCGGTCAGAAGTTTGTGCTGCGTGACGTGGACGAGTATTTGCGTTGTGGGATTCTCGAGCATGGGTTTATCCGGGCACAGTGCA
>CAZETM010001197.1:0-2741 GCA_964514885.1 uncultured Polyangium sp.
GGGGCAAGCTCCGGGGTTGGTACATGGAGCTCCCGTAGGTTTATTGCATATCGCTTGGATCGCTGTCGCGCTGGTCTTCATCATCGACGATTTCGTCGCTCGCGCTGTCGTCGTATCGCAAGTGAAAGATATCGCCGCTAAGGTCTGCTTTTTTGAGCATTATATTTAGCGCTGCTCCAATGAAATGGTGCGCGGTCATCAGACCTCCCAGCGCTGCGCATGCCGCCATCCGGTCGCGCTCGCGCGCATCAATTGGCAGTTCCGCAAGGATAAGCGTGGCAGCACGTTCAGCAATCCCAGCAAGCGCCATTGGTGCGTCTTGCTCTTCGATGCGCTCGGCAAGTGCCTTTTCGCGTTCAATCGAAGCGGCAAGCCGTTCGGCATAACCAGTGGTCTCCTCCGCGCGTGCAATCCGCTCTAATTCTAAACTCGATTGCAATGTCCGTTCGCGCTCACTTGCCGCGGCAAGCCTTGCGGCGTACCGACGTTCAAAGGCTAGCGATAGCCAAGTATATGACGCGACGCATGCCGCAACGAACACTATCGCGGCGAATTCGATGTTGATCGTCCCCACAAGTCACCTCCTACGAATGCAATGGTTCCCAAATGCAATGCGACAAGAGCGCGAAGCACCCAAACGCTGTAATCATGACGATTTTCTGATAAGGCAAAGAAAGCAAAGATCGGCGCACTGCAAAGTAGCGTCGCTGCAATGGCGACACCGTGCCAGGGTTGCGGCTTTGCGCGCAGCTTGGACCATTGCACAATAGCCGCAGCTTCTCCAGCGAACACTGCAACGTGTACGAGTCCAGCAAGACGAAACCACGACACTCCGCGTATTGCAGGATAAAGCGCCGTTGGAATCCCGAACGCCAGAAGCCATCCGAGCAAGCTCGGCAACGGGTTCGCACGGACGAACGTCCAGCGGATCCATGCCAAAAAACCGAGCGGCCATGCAAAGTAAAGAGCGCCGTCGAGAGCAAGCAAGACTCGGTTCACGACTCCGGAAAGTGGAGCGTCACCGGGGGGCGGTAGCGCAGCGACAACGAAGTCACGCGCGAACGATGAGACGAACCACGCACACCAAACAAGCGCAAGAGCCAACGCGTCTTGACGCTCAGCGGAGCGTCGACGAACAAACGCAAAAGCGAGCGTCAAGGCACACGCTACGCCATGTAAAATCGCGACAGCAAGCGCAAGGCTATCCACCGTGCGGCCTTGTCCACATATCGGAAACCGTTGGTGTGTCCTTCGCCGTGCTCTTCTGTGCTCGCTTCGCTGGTGCTTTTTTTGCCGCCGTTTTTCCGCCGTGCGGCGGTGTCGTCATGTTTGGCGGAGCTTTCTTGCTCGTGCGCTTCGCCGCCGTTTTTCCGCCGTGCGGTGGTGTCCACATGTCGGAAGTCGTCGCGGCTTTCTTTGCCGCCGTTTTTCCCCCGTGCGGCGGTGTCCACCTATCGGAAGTCGTTGGTGCGTTCGTTGTCGTCGCGGCTTTCTTTGCCGCTCGTTTCGCCCTTCGCTTTACGGCGTCGAGGTCCACGTCATGCGACGCGGGCAAACCTGCAAAACGTTCTGCCACGACGCGAAGTAGCTCGACCCAAGCAAGAGGTTTCAAACCTTTTTTCCTGCGGATCGCGTTCTCGTTTTTCGCGGCGTTCTCATACCACGACACGAGAGCGTCATCGAAACGAGCTTGTTTTGCTGGCATAATCGCGTCGTAAACGATCTGTAACGTGTCGTCAACGTAGGTTGACACAAGACGATCGCGCTCAGAACAAACCGTAACGTTCTGCTGTACTGCACAAGCTTGCGCGCTTGCGCGATCGAGCTTGCGTCGCAAGCCGGATCTTTCCGCAAGCGCAAGCCGTGAATGCTTAGCCTAAGCAAACAAGTGGTTGCGCATGCGGAACGTCTGACTGACTGCGGACAGTAAAACCCACGAACACACGTTGATTTCGTGGTTTTTTTGCGCCTCTACAAAGATCTTGCGTGTGTACACGCGATCACCCCTTGATCAAATCGCTAAAAGGGTGTTTCCCTCGTCATGCGTTCGGCTCGGACTGGTTCCGAGTCAGACGAGGAAACCCGCTTTTGTACGCCTGTTAGGCGCACAAAAGCCAAACGCGCCGCCCCGGGTCCTAGAGTGGCATCTGACCCCGAAACGACGCGCTGAAGTGAAAAATGAGTCTATCAGAAGTCGCCGCGGGTGGATCCCGCTTCGCGAATGCTGCTCGTGTTTTGTCTTCGCCCTTCGTAAGCGAAGCCACCCCAGGCGTGGCCCCTCCTAGCCCGCCATCTTCTCCGTACGCGTGGAAACGAGCGTACAAAGACAGGGCGACGTCGGAACGAGGCCCATCAGAGACGCGGGCGCTGTTCGTACTGACGACTCTCTTGGATCACGCGGACGAGTACGGGCGCACGTGGGTCGGGATGGAGACGATCGCGGCGAAGACGCGGATCAAGAACCCGCGCACGTTGCGAAGAGCGGTCGATCTGCTGGCACGAGAGGGCTGGCTGCGAGTCATGCCGCAAACGTGGTGCTCGTTGACCGCGGAGCAGGCGGCCGTGGGGCGTCCGGTTCCTCGACGTGGCGACGTCGGCCAGGCCCCGAACCTGTACGTGCTTCTTGACGGTAGCGGCCGATCGGTGACGTCCCTTGAGCACGAGGGCAAGGTTTCGACGCGTCCCGGTCTGGCTCGGACGAGCATGGAACAGGCCGACGAGACCCCCGGGCAAATTTGCCC
>CAZETM010001198.1:0-2740 GCA_964514885.1 uncultured Polyangium sp.
CGGAATGGCTCCGATTCCTTCCCATCCGAGTCCCGCCTTTTCTTGCGGGTATTTGACGCACTTGGATCCGGGATACAATACGAATGCGCCCACCGCCTCACGAATGGCGTCGCGATACGTATGCATCTTGTAAAGGTCCTCGCGTGTGGCGGCTCGGTCCCATTCCGATGGATCCGGATCGTCGAGCTCATGTACGCGGTCACCGGCGAACTTGAGCTTTGCATCCAGAATCAGCGCTTCCCAACCATTGGATCGCTTCATTCGTACCACGATGTCTGGTCGAAGCGTTACCGAATATGAACCGGATCGGCGCGAATAAGTTCGGTTGTAGGCCAATTCAATAGACTCATTGGCATACACCAATTTGGCTGCCCAGCCGATATTTCGCTTTTCCGCATCGGTGGTAACCAAATTGGCCCGCTCCGGTCTTCCGATGAGCGTATCAAGCGTTCTTTTTACCTCGAAGAAACACCAAAGCTCATAGAGGAGCGCGCCGTCCTTCAGGTCCAGTAATGTGTGCCAACGATGGTGGTCTTCGGTCAAGACCGAGGACAACGAAAGCTTCAAGAAATGCCCGAGAAATTCGCGATATCCTTCTCGGCGTTGCAGTACCGAGGATTGCGAGGGAACCATTTGCATGGGGCCGACATCGCGCAAAAAATCGAAGGAAAGCATCCAGTCGATTTGCTCTCGCATGGCTCGCACATCAGCCCGCAAATCTGGATTGAGCAAGTCACGGCCCTCAAAGCTTGCGATAATATCCGAAGCCAAACGCAGTACATGCAGCACGAGCCGATTCTCGTGCGTGTCGAAACTCTCGACTCGGGCCGTCACGCGAATCGCAGCAGGAAATGTCGGTTCCCCTTCGGCCAGTCGGCGACCGAGCCCTGTTTGGAGCAACTTTGAATTGGATGAGATCGGGACAAGCCGCTGCGGGTGTCTGGCCACAGCCAAAAGTCCCGCAGGCGAGATGTTTGCCGCATGCGTGATCGGAGCCCATCGAGCGTCCGGTTCGAGCCATCGATGTGGATGACGCGCAATCTGTAGGAATTGACCAAGCAACGTGTCGGTACCGTCAACACGTTGCATGACGTGTCGTAAATATGCGAGCGCGTGGTAGAGCACTTCGGTCGACGCGGTCAGGTCATTGCGGTCGAAAGGCAATGCGGTTGGCGATTGGTAATCGAATGCCAAATCCGCCACGTCGCGAACCACGCCATCAAGCATGTTCGCAAATGCCGTCGGCGTGAGTTTGGAATGCTGAACGCGAAAGCGCATTCCGTGAATTTCCGCGAGCCCAACGTAGTTCTCGAAATAGAGCGTTCCCAGCCGTCCGTCGCTCAATGGTTGCACTTTGAGCACGTTCGGTAGCTCTATGAGCGGCGTATCGGAACGAAGGACGTAACGCCGCTGGTCGTGCACGAGGAACGCGCCCGAGGCATCCAGCGCTACGGTTTTACCGCTTTGGGCTTCGCAGATGTCAATGCCTGAAGGGTCCAACGGGCCACCCTATTCAATAAAGGAGACAAATCCCTGCACACGCAATACGCGTAGCATACGAATCAGCTTAGCAGCGGAACGAGGCATGAACGGCATAGAAGGATCGCCTCCTTCGGGACGAGAAATGGGCTCGAGTTTCTGGACGGCGGAATCTATCTTGTCGAAGTCTTTCTCGGTATATGGCGTTCGCAGGTCGTTTCCCCAAATGGTGAACACGAGCAGACGCCAAAGCGGACCAAGTAGCTTTTGCTTCGATCCGTGCAGCTTAGGCAATACCTTTTGCAGTACTTGCAAATCGAGCGCCGTGTCTATTGCGTCGGGACCGACGTATTCAGTGGCGTGTTTGACATACAGCGCAATCTCGTTGGCCACGCGATATCCGAAGTGCAGGTTCGATTCGGCGAGCAATTGATTGAGCCCCGCCAACGTATTGCGCACTTTTTCAGGGGCTTCTCGGAAGTGCTTCAGCTCCGCGACAGTCATTGTCCCCAGGTCGATATCGCCTTTTTCGAGAACGAACTTGCTGGATTGCGTTTGCTGACCACTACCGAGCAAGTCGACTTCGTTGAATTCCATCACGTTCGCCCGATCGAGCACTTTGGACGAAAACATGTGCGTGGTTTCGTCGATATTGACCGTGCCCGTGATGTACACATTCGTCGGTACGGGCAGCTTCGGCGGGACCATCTGTACGCCGTCGAAATGTAATTCGCAAGCTGCCACTTCCTCGGACGATGCCTTGCACGAGCCACAGCGTTCCGGTTGCATCCATCCTGCGGGTCGCGCCATTGGCAAACAACGCACTCCGTCGTGCAGATGCAAAGCCTCTTGCCCGAGCTTCCCATCCTTTACTGTCCGGGATTCGGTTGCCGAAAGCAGGTCTGCAAAATAGTGTTCGACGCGGGCCAGGTTCATTTCGTCAAGAATCACAAAATGCGGCTGATTCTTGGTGCGGTGCGCATGCAACAAGAGTTTTGCAAAAGGCCGCATCGAGTACTCTTCCGTGAGCACGTTGAAAAACCCGAGCACTCCTTTGCCATCGAGCCAATCCGGGCGAACAGAAATGAACTCGTGATATCGTACGTCCTCGACTTGTGTACTCCGCGCCCATTCGGCGATTGCCTGTGCAAGTTTGGTTTTTCCGGTCCCGCTGATGCCGGATAGAATGACGAAAGGTTTGGTTTTTAGTGACAGAAGGTAGGTGGTGACCAATTCGGGAGGGAAGTGGAGTCCGCATTGT
>CAZETM010001199.1:0-2739 GCA_964514885.1 uncultured Polyangium sp.
TCGGGAATGGCGTCGATCATCAAGACGGTGCTCGTATTGGGTCAAGAGGTCATCCCGCGCAATCTGCATTTCGAGTCGCTCAACCCGAATTCCTCGATCGAAGGCACGCCGTTCGTCATTCCAACCCACGAAATGGCTTGGAAAAAAGGTACGGAGCCGAGGTTCGCGGGAGTCAGCGCGACAGGGTTGAGCGGGACCAACGTACACGTGGTGTTGCAGGAACCTCCGGCGGCCGTCACCTCAGCAAACAAGCTCGAGCGGCCTATGCACCTGTACGTGCTCTCAGCGAAAAACCCCACGGCGCTGCGGGATCACGCCAAGCAAATGCAGCGTCACGTGACCGCTCATCCCGAGCTTTCGTTGGGCGACCAATGCCATACACTCGGCCTGGGGAGAACGCAATTCGAGCATCGATTTGCGGCAGTCGTCGCGTCGAATACGGAACTCAACGCGCAGCTTACCGACTTTGTCGATGGCGCGCCTGGCGCGTATCTCGCTGGTCGACTTCAAAGCTTGTCTGCGCGTCGTCGGGTGATTTTTTTCTTTTCGGGCAAAGCTGCGCACGCGCGGGGGGCCTTGGGCTCGATCGACGCGGCGCCGCCGGTGCTTCGAGATGCCTTGCAGCATGCCGACAATGCCGTGCTGGTCATGACGGGTTTGCAGGTGGTGCCACTCCTTGAAGAAGACGGCAGCGCATTTTCGTCGAATGATCCCCTTGCCGAGGAGTTGGCGCTCTTCGTTTTGCAATATGCTCTGGTCGAAGTATGGCGTTCTTGGGGATTCGAACCTGCGGTGGTCATTGGTGAAGGGACGGGCGAATGCGTAGCGGCTTGGGCCGCGGGCATGATGGAATTCGCCGAAGCGTTGTCGTTGGCGATCGCGCGAGCCCAGCTCGTCCATTCTCGCAAACGCGACATGAACGAATTCGGCCGGGTTCTGTCGACGATTGCCTTCAATTCGCCAAACCGCGTATTCATTCCCAGCCTTGGTGAACCATATTCGAGCGTATCTCTGGCGAGCCGGGCTTATTGGGAGCGTCAAATTACGACCCATCACGAGTGGGAGCCAATTCTTGGAAGCCTAGCTTCGCAAGGTTACGATGTTGGCCTGGAAATCGGGCCTGGACAAGCGTTACCCCATCGACTCGGTAGCTCGCGTGATGTTTTGCCGATTCTTTCCTCGATGCGACCTCCCGTGCCCGCACTTCGCGCTTTGCTCGAAGCGCTCGCGCATCTTTACGTGAGCGGTTTCGAGGTAAATTGGCAGAAGTTCGACGAGCCCCACCGATATCGTCGGATCGCATTACCGAGCTATCCATTTCAGCGCCAGCGATATTGGATTGTCTCGACAAACGACACGGCCGTGACGCCGGTGGTCGAACGCAAAGGGCATGCTTTGCTTGGCCGGGTGCTCGATCCGCGTGCCGATCAGCCAGACGTGCGCAGTTGGGAAATGACGCTCGACGACGCGAGTTGTCGGGCGGTCGGGGTGCAGCGAATTGCCACCACATCAATCTTGTCTTCGGGCGGAATCGTGGAAGTCGCCGGCGCGGCGGCGCGAGAAATGATGGGCAACACGCCGTGGGAGTTGAGTCTCGCGCTGGGCGATCCTCCGGTGCTCGATGACAGCACCTCGGCGATGATGCAAATCGTGGCGACGCCGCAGAGCGCATCCAAAGTCGCGATCAATATCTTCTTTCGTCCGCGCTCGGGAGCGCCTTGGAAACGAGCGGCGATGGGGGTCGCTGCCGTGGCAAAACCCATGGACGATATCGAAGAAGAAGTTGCACCGGCGAGTATTCGCGCAGGCCAACGGCAAAGCTTGCCTTTGGCTTTGTGGGGTCATCGGCTCGAAACGCTTGGAGTGCATACCGATGCATTTCATATCGAGCAGATATGGCGTCGTGAAGGCGAAACATTGGCCCGCGTCTCGCTCAAAACTCCGCACGCCCCGCGCTCCGTCGTGCGTACGGCCGTGGCCATTGCGTCGATTACCCAGCCCGCAATGTACGGGCGTTCGTGGATGGTCGAATCGACCGATGGCCTGACCATGAAAGAAGCCACGCCCGATACCGGTGCGTGGCTGCGCATGAATTGGAACACCAATGATGGCCTGTCAGCTCGGATCGGAATCGAGCTTGTGGACGAGGAAGGCAGCGTCGTCGCTTCGGCACGGCACATTGAATTGAGGGCGCAAGATCAGGCGGCCATCTTGCGGGCCGCAGGTGAGGATCCGTTGGAGGGCGCCTTGGTGGAGCTTCAATGGAAAGAGGTGCCGCTGCAGGCTGCCCGACCCCCCTCCAAACGAAAATGGTTTGTCCTGACCGACCAAGGTGGCGTGGGCGAAGCCCTCGCTGCGCAGCTTAGGGCGGCCGGCGATGGTGTCGTCACCTTGCCGGCCGCTGACGTCGAGCGTAGTACCGAAAAGCTCGACATTACATTGCTTGTCTCTGGGCCATTCTTTGGCGTGATTCATCTAGGGGCGCTCGATGCTCCGTCCAATGAGGCGATGACCTCGTCGAATACCGACGACACCTTGATCGGTGGAGCGACGAACCTGCTGCGGGTCGTGCATAGCCTCGCCGCGCTGGTCTATGTCCCTCGTCTTTGGCTGATCACCTGTGGCGCGCAAGGAGTCGAAAATACACAGCCCTCTATTGCGCAAGCTGGATTGTGGGGTTTGGGGCGCGTCATTTCCATGGAACGTCCGGACATGTGGGGAGGCATGATCGACTTGGGG
>CAZETM010001200.1:0-2735 GCA_964514885.1 uncultured Polyangium sp.
CCTCTCCACTGCGTGGAGAGGGGGAACGCCTCGCGGACAAACGCAGGTCCACGCGAAGGTTGCACACGTCGCGCGAACGGGTAGTGTCGAGCCCGCTCGCGCATGGAATCCTCCTCGGAAAACGCATCAACGACGCCGCGCGCCAAGCCTGGCAGCCGAGTCATCGCCGTCACGGGTGCCGCATCGTTTCTCGGACGAAACCTCGTTGGGTTGCTCGAGGAAGATCCACAGACGCGGCGGATCATCACCATCGACATCGAAGCGGCGAGCACGGCGCGTGAAAAAACCACGCACTACCCGCTTGATCTGACTGCTCCATCGGCGGAAGAACGCGTCGCGAAAATCCTGGCCAGCGAGGGCGTGAGCACGCTCGTCCACCTTGGTTTTTTGCCGTCACCGACGCATGCCACGGCGTGGTCGCACGAGCTCGAGTCTGTCGGGACGATGCACCTGATCAATGCCGTCAGGCAAACGGGCATCCGCAAGTTCGTACAATGGAGCCAAACGTTGCTCTACGGCGCGCACCCGACAAACCCCAACTTCTTGAGCGAGCGTCATCCGTTACGTGCAGACACGGACGAGCCGTTTTTCGCGGACAAGATCGCTGCTGAACGAGAGATCAACGCGTTCGCCGCGAAGTCGAAGGGCACTGTCATCACGGTCCTTCGCACGGCGCCGATCGTTGGTCCGACGGTGCGCAACTGGGTCACGCGGTATCTCGCTCCGGAAAAAGTGACCACGCTTCTCGGGTTCGATCCGTTGTGGCAACTCGTGCACGAAGTCGATGTTCTCGCGGCTTTCAAGCTAGCGATCGATCGTGATCATCCGGGCACGTACAACATCGTCGGTGAGGGCGTGCTTCCGCTCTCGACGATCATTCGCTTGGCCGGACGTTCGTCGAGGCGGCTGCCGCATCCGCTCGCAGGGCCGATCGTCGGAGCGTTGTGGGTCGCGCAGGCAGCGCCTTTCCCGCCGAGCTTCTTGCGCTACCTGCGCTACGTGTGCGTCGCGGACGGGGAAAAAGCGGCGAGCAGCATGGGGTTTCGCCCGGCGTACACGACCCGCGAAGCGTTGCTTGATTACGTCAACGCCGAGCGGCTTCGGGAAGCCAATCTCCTGCAGGAAACTCCTGCGCAAACGGAAGCGGGCCATGGGAAAGAAAAACAAGCGCAAGCACAAGCCGGCCGATAGCGATCGTCCGCCGAAGCCCGCACCCACGCCGGCAACGCCAATGGCGCAGGCCGCGTTTGTCGCAACAGACCCCAAGGTGTTTGTCGCAGCAGAGGCATCCGCGCCGACGGTGATCACTGTCGAGCCGGCAGCCCGTGAACACAAGTTGGAGCCCGTGATCAGCACCGAGCTTGTCGCGGCTCCCGTCGATGCCGTGGCATCCGAAGAAGCTCGTCTCGTTGCCGGGTACGATGTGGATGCCGACAATGCGGCCGACGTCGCGCCGGTTGGTCCCACCGAACCTGGTTTGTCCTCGGGGTTTGGCCAGGACCAAGAGGACGCGCAATCGGCAGAACGTTTTGGGGTCGAAGCAAATCAACCGACGCCGCCTCCGCAAGCAACGAGTGCCGCGGAGATCGAACAACAGATCCGAGACCTCGAAGCGCGTCTCGATGGCATGTTCGGCAAAGCGCGGGATCACGCGGACAAACCCGCAGACAAACCTTCGTCGCCTGGGCCTGCTCCGGTTCGTCCGTCGGCACCTGGACAAGCGACGGCACACGAGGTGTTGTCACCCGAGTTTTACGCACGGCAATGGGGACGCGCTGGCTTGCGCAGTCGCTCGGAAGAAGTCGACGAATTCGGGCTCGATCCCACCTTCGAAAACCGTCTGCTTCCGACGCTCGATTTTCTCTTCGACCGGTACTTCCGTGTGCAAGTCGAAGGGGCGCAGCACCTCCCATCTGAAGGGCGTTGCCTGGTCGTTGCCAATCATTCGGGCGGGCCGTTGCCTTATGACGGCGCGATGCTGCGCACCGCGGTTCGTCGCGAGCATGCAACGCATCGTGAGCTGCGTTGGTTGGCCGAAGACTTCGTCTACTACTTGCCCTTCGTCGGCACGTTCATGAATCGCCTCGGAGCGGTGCGAGCGTGTCAAGAAAACGCTGAGCGACTGCTCAACAAGAACTCGCTCGTGGCGGTGTTTCCCGAGGGCGCCAAAGGCATCGGCAAGCTCTATCGCGATCGTTACAAGCTGCAGCGATTCGGCCGCGGTGGGTTCATTCGCTTGTGCCTGCGCACGCGTACACCGATCGTTCCGTGCGCGATCGTCGGAGCTGAAGAAGCCAACCCGATGCTCTACCGCATCGAATACATGACCAAAGCGCTTGGCATTCCGTACTTTCCGATCACCCCCACGTTCCCGGCTCTCGGCGCACTGGGCCTCATGCCCGCGCCGACGAAGTGGAAGATTCGCTTTGGCGAGCCCATCACCTGGAGCGGTTACGGGCCCGAGTCGGCCGATGACGACATCTTGGTCGGTCGTTTGTCCGAGCGGGTGCGTGCGTCGATCCAAACCATGCTCGACAAGATGATCACCGAGCGCAAATCCGTTTGGTTCGGCTGAACATGGACGACAAAGACGACTCGCTCGAAACGCACGGTGGCGTGCTCATCGTGGACAAACCCGTGGGCCCGACGAGTCACGATGTGGTGTTCAAGCTTCGGCGAACGCTGCGCATGAAGCGTATTGGACACGCCGGCACGCTCGATCCGCTCGCGTCGGG
>CAZETM010001201.1:0-2733 GCA_964514885.1 uncultured Polyangium sp.
GTCCAGGTGGTTGTCCTCGAACAGGTAGGCCCCTGGCGCCGCGGAGGCCGCTGCTACGCCGGGTAGGGGCACCAGCCACCCCCAATCCGCGACAGCGCTGAAATCCGCATGCGTCCTCTTGTTGTATTTGACACGCCAGGTCGTCCCGGATCCGCTGAGGAAGATGGAGGCGGGATCCCGGTAGACGTGCTTCGTCGCATCGATGAAGTTGTCGATGTCCCGCCTGGTTGCTTTCTGAGCAGCGGATATGTTTCCGTTCTCCGGGGCGAAATGGGTGCCGACAAGCGAATCGGAGAGGCCGGCCATGCCCATGGCGCCGAGGGAACCCTTCGACAAGTTCACGTGACGCTTGTACCCGCTACTCTTGGTGGCGGGGGCTCCGAGAGGCTTGCTGGGATCCCGTCCGAACTTGAAGAGCTCCCCCAGCGGACCCTTTGGGATGAGCCGACCGATCAGCCAATCGGTGTCGTGCGCCATGGCGATGGTGGAGATAGGTTGTCCGACGCCGCCGCCTGGCAGTACGTCGGGGCCGTTGCCCGCGGTCCCGCCGTTGACCTCGATCTCCGCGAAGAACTCGGGAGGAATGCAGCAGTTCGTCCGGGCCGATGCCCCGATGGCCCAGACCACGTGTTGCTCGCTCAGGTAGTAGCCGTTGCGCTTCGACGCCGCGAGCAGCTCCTCGTCGCTCTTGCCGTAGGAGAGAACGTCGTCGGCGGCTTTCTCGGTTCGCCAGTCGAGAATGATGTTGTTCACCTCGGCGCGGGAGCCCCTCACGAACTCTGTCAGGTCCATGATCGGGACCTTGAGCCATATTTTCTTGGATTGGATGACGTAGTGGGCGCCTTTGGGGCCGTTGACCCATGCCGAGTAGATGTTGAAGTCGTCGATCGCGTCGTTCATTCTCTTGTGCGTATCACCCCGGTACCAGTCGACATCGACGGGCTTGAGTTCCGGTTTCGGCTGCTGAGGCGTGGTATTACGGACGGACTCCTGGACCACGCGGTTCGGGTTGTATTTTTTGTTGTCTTTGGCGATTTCCTCCGCCTGTTCACGAAACATCTGGTTGATCTCCGCCTCCGTCCAACCGACTTTGCGAAGCTTCTGCCTGAGTTCCGGGGTGTCGTGCAGTTTAACGTGGATGATACCGCTCATGGGCCCTTCTCCTCGCCTAAGACGCCGTATGTAACGAGAGAAAAAAGGGAAAGTCAACACTGGGCATCCATTTCGTAATGGTGCCACACTGCACGGCGCCGGCGTATTCCGAATACATCGTATCGGCGTCAGCACACTCATTGCCGCCGCGCTTCGACATTGGCAAACAAACCGCACGCGGGAGCCAATCGCAGGTCGGCAAGCTCTTTGCATCGTCCGCCACGGGCCGTCGCATTCGTGAGCGTCTTGCTCGCGTCCGTTATAATGACCTCGGTTGCCTTGTCGGTACGAATGATCTGTCCGATGGCTATGGCTTCCTGCGGTGCTTGCGCGATTGTTCCATCGAACGCAGACGGCGGAACACGATCATTCTTGATAGCCCACTACGTCGAAGATAAGACCATCGAAGAAATTGCCCAGCAAAAGCAGGGCCGGTGGACGACGATCGCTTCGCGACGGGAGCGAGCATTAAAGCTGTTGCGCGCAGCGCTGCAATCGACGGTGGCGGCGATCATCCTGTTTTTTACGACGCACGCGCGTGCTCGCGGGGCTGCCATCGCGCAGCGTATCGCGCGCGTTTTTCCGCACGCAGCGCAGGGAGCTGCCGCCATGACGGTCACCATGGCGTGCGGCTTGATGGTGCCCGCGAGTTCGGCGGCGACGGCGCACGAGCCTGAAGCCGCATGGCCAGCGCCCAAGCCTGCACTGGCGATGGTGTTGACGCCTTCGCCGCGTCCGTCACCATTGGCGGTTGACCCCGTAAAACCGATCGCCATTGACGAGCCCGCGAAGCAGTGCTCTGCTTCCACCATGAAAGCGACCAAGATCGGAAGTTATCTTCAAGGAATGGCGGTTCCCTTTGCCTTCTTGATGGCGCCAGCCATGACCCAAGTGGCTTGTGCCGGCGCAGAACGACAGGCGCCTCCGGTACAGACGCCTCCGTCGTCAGCCCCGGAAGAAGAGGGAGGGGAGGGCTTGGATCCCTACGACATGATGTGCGAAAGCCAGCAAAGTCGAGGCAGTCCATGTGAGACGAGGGAAGAGTGGGAGAAGAGGTTTAAGCATTAGATGGCGTCCGCGTAACAAGCCCCTCCACTTGCCAAGTCGAGATGCTCCCGGAGGATGATTGCATCGTTTCTTTCCAGGTCGACCAGTCAACCTGCCCCAGCATGCTCCGCCTATGAAATCGCGCACGCGAACGCGATGAGGCATTTGCCCAAAGTTTCTCGACACAGTCGTATTTTCACGAAGCCGCGATCGTGCCGAGGCCGAAGATCGATCGCACGCATGCTCCAAATACTCGGGTCGAGCTGTTCACCCGCACCGGCCGGGCTTCACATGCATCTGCTCGGCGTCACACCCAGCTTACCGAGGTTCGGCGCCGTGTTCCCGACGTTTGGCGCCATGTTCCCGAGGTTCGGCGCCACGTACCGGAGCTTCGCCTCAATGTCCGAGTTTGGTTGCCCTGTTCCGGAGCTTCGTTTCCATGTACCGGAGCTTCGTTTCCATGTACCGGAGCTTCGTTGCCGTGTTCCGGACCTTCGTTGCGGTCTTTGAAGTGTTCGCACCTACGTCACAAAG
>CAZETM010001202.1:0-2730 GCA_964514885.1 uncultured Polyangium sp.
GGCTGATGGGCCTCGAGCGCGAATGAGCGAAGCGCCGGGGATTCGTTGGACCTCAGAGCCTGTTGAACACGCTCTCAAAGGAAAAACGAATCCCTGACGTTTACTTTCCTTCGCGGTACGCGCGAATCGCATTGGCCACGGCATCGGCGAGTTTCTGACGGTAGTCCGCCGTGGCCAAACGCCCTTCGTCCTCGGGGTTCGAGATGAACGACGTCTCGAACAGCACGGCGGGCATGTCGGCGCCCACGAGCACGAAGAACCCGGCTGACTTGACACCTTGATCTTTGGTATCGGGCCAGCGTTGTCCTAACGACGCGACGGACGCTCGTTGCAACAGATCGGCGACGTGACGCGATCGTTCGAGCAGATCGCCCACGTCGAGGTTCGACACGATGAGCGCCATCTCTTCGTCGATCGCGCGCGTGTCGTGTTCGGCTGCGCCTTTCTTGGGCGGGCGTGACGCGTTCTCGCGTTCGGCAATACGCATGGCCATGCCGTTGGGATCGCGAACTCGATCGAGCGAGAACGTCATGGGGCCGCGAGCTTGACCGTTCTCCGATGCGTTGCAGTGGATCGAGACGAAGAGATCCGCATGAAACGCATTTGCTCGTGCAGTGCGCAGATCGAGCGCGACGTAGGTGTCGTCATCACGCGTGAGCATCGTCTCCATACCCAGCTCGCGCGATACGATCGTTGCTGCGCGGTGTGCGATGTCGAGCGTGACGGCTTTCTCGGTCAAACCCGTGGGACCAACAGCTCCGGAGTCTTGTCCGCCATGACCGGGATCGAGCACGACGCGACGAACTTCGCGTTGTCCGGACGCACTCTGTTTGTCTTCGCGCAGCGGTGGTCTGGTGCTGACGTCGACGACGATGCGAAAGGGATCGGGCAGATAAAAAACGCGACGGTAGAGCGATGCAGCAAGGTCGAGAACGACACGTGTTCCGCCTTCTTGAGCTCCCAAGCGCACGCGACGAACGACACCGCCCACTTCCATTTCTTTTTTGACGCCTCGTGCAGTGGCACGCGCGATGTCGACGAACACGCGCGCATCTTTGCCGGAGCTTGCATCGGCACCGAGCTGGCCAACTTGAAACGTGGTCGGGCCGCTCAAGTGGATCACGACGCGACCGCCTTTGTCGGATCCGAAAGGCTCGATCGAAGAGATTTTGACGGGCCCTTTGGGGACTGCATCGTCTTTCGGTGAAACGACGACTTGTCCTTCGGGACCTGCGGCTGCGGCCTTCGCAGGAGCGCTCGGGTTTGTCGCGGCAGACCCAACGGGCATCGTGGGAGCAAACGCCGATGGTGCGGTAGATCCGCGAGCTGCGCCTGAAGCAGCGACGTCGCCTTCACGTTCGAGCACGGTCATCGCGTCGCTACGTGGCCTGAAGGCAGAGGCGAGAGCCAGCGCGCGATCGATTGAAGCGTGGCATGGCGTGCGTGCAGCGAGCACGGCTTGCCTGCGTGAAGCGAGGTACAGCTCGCGATAGGTCACGGCAGCATCGCGTGCGAGTTCACCGGCGAGCAGAGCACGTTGACGATCCGCCTCGCATCCGGCGGGCGTTCCTGCAGCAGCGCTCGCGGCTGCGGCGTGCAGCTCGAGCGCTTCGCGAGCATCGGCATCGGCGCGATCCAAACGATATGCACGCGTGCGTAGTGCGGCTGCGAGTGATGCGAGAGACGCTCCGCGCTCGTTACGACCTGCACGTGACGACGCGATCGCCACCGAGTCGGCAATGGCGACGACTTCTGGTCGTGGTGGAAGCTCGTGGTGCACATGGAGCAAACCCATCGCGCGAAGCTCGTCACTGAGAACGGTTGTCGACGGAGGCGTGGGGCTGCCTTGACTGCACGCAGCGAAGAGCATCGATGCTGCGAAGAGCGAGCCTAGGATGCGAGTCGCACAGGCCCTTCGCGCCGGAGCGGGTCCGGTGGATCCGATGGAGCGACGCAATACGCGCGCTTCGGAGTGGCCTTTGTGGTTCGGTTTCATGGCGACCTTCAATCCGATCTACGCCGACAAGCTCAGCGACGAGAACTTTGCTGATGGTCGCCTGCTGGTCAACGCGGCGAATCCCGTTGCGAATTCAGGCAGTTCGAGCGGCTACCGAGGCCGTGAAATTCCTGCTTGGAAGGCTCGCCGTAGCGGCACGTTGGCCGACGTGAGAACCAATCTTCGGGATTTGTAAAGCCGAGTTTGGCGGTCAGTCGGCATGGGTGGTACCTTCGGTTTCCACTCATGCCCGTAGAACAAATTCAAGGGAAGTCGTGGAGCCTGTCCCCGGAAGAGCTCGATCGGCTTGCGCTTCAATACAAGCCATCTTGGGAAGCTGATGAGCTTCTTGCGTTGCCGGTCGTAGCAGCTTCCGTTGCTGCACAAACGAATGGCAATGGAGCCGCGGGGCAAACACACGTCGAGAGCGCGGACAAACTCAAAGCTGCGCCGCCAGCAGGAGCACCGAGGGCTTCGAGCGCCAAGGCCACGGCAGTCATGCCGATGCCGATGGTCGATGAGCCCGCGCCGCCAGCTCCCGAGCCTGTCGCGGAAGCTGCGCCAACACCTGTCGTTGACGAGCCTGTCGCGGCAGAGCCGCCCATAGAAGCCGTTGCAACGCCGGAAGCTCCGAGTGAAACGGCAGCACCGGAAGCAGCGGTCGCAGCGCCCGTCGATGTTACGCCGCCGAACGAAGTTGCCGAAGTGCCTGCAGCAGAAGCAGCGCCGGCTCC
>CAZETM010001203.1:0-2729 GCA_964514885.1 uncultured Polyangium sp.
GACGTGAGCCCGGACGGCAAAACGGTCGTTTTCGATTTGCTCGGCGATCTTTATTTCCCGTTATGCAATACGGAGCATTGAAAATCGACATGGACGGGGTCGAGGTGCCGCAGAACCACATCGTGGTGAGCTTCTACGAAATGCGCCTCGATAAAGATTTTGCGTGTGCCGAAAACCTCGATGTGATGCTCGATGTGGAACGCCAAACGAACACACCGCATCCGATTGGGTTGATTAACACTAACCTGGTCACGAAGAAGGCTCACGCCGCGGAACAAGGCCCGGGAGCCTCGTTCGTGCGTTTGCAATGCACGCTGAATTGAGCGAGCAAACATCACCTTGCAAGCACGCAGCGCTTGCGTCAGCTTTCGCCCCGATGCGACTCTTCATTGGAAACAAGAATTATTCGTCCTGGTCCCTCCGCCCCTGGTTGCTCCTGCGTGAGCTGGGCATCGCATTCGACGAGCGTCTCGTGCCCTTCGGCAGCAGCGCATGGACCGAGGTCACGGAGGTTTCGCCCACGGGTCGTGTCCCGTGCCTCGTGGCGGATGGACTCGTGGTGTGGGATTCGCTCGCGATCGTCGAATACCTGGCGGAGCAGCACCCGTCCGTCTGGCCGGCGGATCGCGCAGCCCGAGCCTTCGCGCGCTCGATAGCCGCGGAAATGCACTCCGGATTCCAGGCACTGCGTTCGATGTGCAGCATGAATTGTGGTCTCCGTGTGCGGCTGAACGGGATCACGCCGGCCGTGGCGCGCGATTGGGGCCGCATCGACGCCCTTTGGCAGCAGGGGCTCACTCGCTTTGGTGGTCCCTTCCTCGCTGGCGATCGGTTTACCGCAGCCGACGCGTTCTTTGCACCAGTTGCCTTCCGAGCGCAGACCTACTCGCCCGGTCTGTCCACAGCCTCCGCCGAGTACTGCAAGCGGATGCTGGCGCTCGAGGGGATGCAGAACTGGTACGCCGCGGCGCTCGCCGAGCCCTGGAGGGACGAGGCGCATGAGGCGGAGATCCACGCCGTCGGCTACGTCGTTGCGGACTTACGCCAGCCCGCCGTCTGAAAGAAGCGTCTCGTCGATAGGCGCCTCGTTTCACTGCGCACCCGCATCAAAAGGTCGCGTCCGAACATGCGCACTGCACACGGAGTCTCTCGAGACCATCGAGGCATGGCTCGCAGCACAACGGGAGATCTGGGAACGCCGCTTCGATCGCCTGGAACTTTACGTCGAAAAACTCAAGAAAGAAGAGAAGTCGAATGCTAGTAAATGAAAACGGTAATGACACAGTCCTGTCGACTTGAGCGCTCGATCGGGAGATCGTGTTGTCCCTGGTGATCCGATGCCGAACGGCCGAAGAGCCAGTCGCCGTCGCATCTGCCGCCATCGTCGGTGCTGCTCCCGAAAAGCTCGGCATTGCTTCCGAAATCCGATGACGCTACGCCATTACCTCGTCCGTCGTTCGCCCATTTCACGATGAATTGCCAGGACGAGAAAGTCCGATGCAAACGCAAGACGGGCGATGAAAAAGGCCCGGTAGACGAGCGTACGGCGTTTGATGAGGTCTTGAAGGAATTGGCGCTCTTTGCGGGCGCTGTGAACTTGCAGCTCGACGAGGACCTGAATCGAGCGGACGGCAAAAAATACGGTGTAGTGGGCGGGCGTAATGCGGATGGGCCGGACCTGCCGATTCTGCGGGCCGCGGTGGCGCTGTTGCAGCTCACGCCGTCATTACAGACGGAAGTTAGAGCGTTCATGAAGAAGGTGCGCGAATCATCGTTGAAGCAGGATTCTCCGACCTCATCGAGAACGTAAGGTTCACGATTCCAGGGCCCTGGCCACGGCTTGGGAGATGGGGTATTGACGGGTTCGACGAATTGGCCATACAGCGTTTCGTAGACCTCGGTAGGAGTCAAGTCGTCCAAGTCAGCGCGAGTCCTGTGCGGCGACGCGTTTAATTCCGTTCTGATGCTCCCAATCGCCATTGCATTGAGAGGAATACCAGACCATGAGCCAATCTAACGGTTGCATGTTTGACGGAATCATCGTGGTATCTCCTTCGGAGTTGCTGGGCGTATGCATACGCCATCTCAAATGGTTGGATTCGCTGGCACGCTCATCCTGTCGATTTTTCTCCCACTCTTCGCATAACAGCTGCAAGCCAAACCATTACGTAGCCCAACGGCTCCCTTCGACCGTGCGCCAGGGCCTGGATTTCTTCAACGTCGTGCGACAGTTGCCCCAGCGTCAAATCTTTAGGCGTTTGATACGGTACGTATACCTGGTCCTGGGGCACTACCCAATAATAGTCTTCGTCGATCTCGAACTCATTTTGCCCGATTTCGTCTAAATGCTGCAACAATGCAAGCGTTGCAACGCGTAGTTCTTCCGTTGTGATTCGCATTAGCCTCCACCTCCTACCTTTGCGTTGTCAATCTGGTTCTGGAAATTTTTGATCTCGGTTTCCAGATGATGTATGCGCGTTTCGATGATCTTCTGACGAATCTCAGGGGTTGGTGCATTTTTCAAGAACCCCCTATTGTCAACGACATCAGGATTAGCCTTGTAATCTGCAAGCTTTTGACGATGGTTGGCCATCTCGGCCTCCCAAGACCGAATTCGTCGCTGCGACGACGTGCCAGATTTTGACGCTGCATCCGCCTTCTTCGCAACGATGGTCGCGACAATCGCTACGCCAACGCCCACCGACGCTCGTCCCACCGTATACCAATCG
>CAZETM010001204.1:0-2729 GCA_964514885.1 uncultured Polyangium sp.
CCGCCTATGCCATGCCATCTGAAGAAGCGGCAACTGCTCTTCTTACTTGCGCTTGGGTAGCAGAATTTGCTCGCATCGTGCAACCGTTTCATTCCACGAAAGGTCGCCGGCGATGTCGTCTTGAAGACCCTTTAATAGCTCGATCTGTGCATCCGTGACGCGCATGCCAGACTGTCGTGCTTGGGCGATAGACGCTGCAATGGGCAACTCGATTGCCGCATCTTCGAGTCGATATTCATTCCTACTGAATGCGAAAATAATTGCAGCGATCTCCTCGATCTGCGTTGGAAAACCGTCGAGCAAGTCTTCGGCCTCCCGACGACAAGCAACAACGACACGTGGCTGCGGAGGAGCGCTCCACCTGCGACGTCGTTTCCAGACATCACAGAGACCGAGTAGGCTGTCTTCGGAGAGGAGTTTTGATCGGGTCATTGCGCTTTGGGAATTGGCGCTCTGCGCAGTGGGCGCTGAAGAATTTCGTGAGCATCAGGGGAAAGGCTATCAAAAAAATCTTCTGCCCATGCTATTGCTTCAGCCGTTGGTTTCTCGGATGTTTTGGTTGAAGTAGCTTGTTCTGCTGTCATGTGTGCCACAACGTCTGTCGCTAACATAACTCACCTCTCATCCAAGGTATCGCGCGTTCAGTCTACCGACAGGGCACCGTACTGACTTGCCAGGACAAGATCAAGAAAAAAGTGTACGAGCGCTCGTCGGTCTGTTGGTTGGGACCAGGGCAATTCCTGCGCCAATGTGCCGGGTGTCCGCGGCCATGTAAAACGCGGCGGGTTTTCCCACTATGGCATCGAAGTCGACGTCGTCGCTTGGTGACAGGGCCACGATATCGACCTCGAACAGATCGAACATCTGCTCAGTGCTTGAGAGCTGTCGCACCGAAAGCGAGTTTTCTCAGGAGGCAGCGTTTGAGCTGCGGAGGGCATAAGGTTGTCAACAACACGTAGCGCTTGAGCTGCGGCACGACGCGCACGCATGCTTGCACCCGAGCGAGGTGCGAATCACGCGCACGAGTATCGCCTGTAGTCGGCCGCTACGTCGATTACGCCCGACATGCTCCGCGAGGCTTGGGGTGCCGAGTTTTGAAGGCCGTGGGACCATCAAGCCGCATGGTAGCAACAAGAAATTTGGCCCAGCAATGAATGGCGGTGTACCAGCCACATGGCGAAGTCCACAGCCATGCCCGCCATCATCACAACCGCACTCATCGAGCGTGCCCTCGCGGGCGATCAGGAGGCGTTGAGCCTTCTTCTCGAAGCCATCGATGGAGCCGCTCGACCGGCGATCGGTGCCCTTCTCCGAGAGCGTAAAATCTACCGCACACGCGACGTCCGCACGGAGATGGAAGATCGTTTGCAGGATCTGCTTGCGAAGCTATGGGCCGACAACGGCAAGCGTCTTCGCGATTGGGATCCCAACAAGCCGGGTGCTGCAAGTTTTGACACGTATATTGGCAAAATCGCCAAGAACGCCGCGTGCGACCACTACAAGAAGCCCCGCGAGACGTTGCTCGATGACGACACGGACGCAGTGGAAGCCGCCGACGATCGGCCAAGTCCAGAAGACCAGGTCGGGACAAAGGACTACTACCGGAAAATCCTCGACGGGATGAAAGCGGAGTGCACAACACCGCAAAAGAAGGACCTGTTTTCTCTCATCGTCGAGGAAGGGCTCACTGTCGAAGAGATCTGCGATGCAAAGATAAATACTACCATCGTGGCATTTCCGTGCTGCGATCCGATGTCGCTGTTCGCGTTGGCAACAGCGAAACTACGCTTGTCTTCGTTTGTCACCAAGTCCGCAAAGTGACCGTGCTCCATCGCAATGATCGCCCATCCGTGAATGGGTAAACAGGACAAACCATGAATTCACTCCACAGATGGAAATTTCTCGGAACGACCCTCGCACTTGGCATCCTGAGCGCGAGTTGTGGCAACACTGTCATCGTCGACAATGACGATGCGATGGTTGATGATGATAGCACAACTGTCGATTACACTGACCCCTCTCCCACCGATCCGGTTGATGACGATGCCAGTGAACCGACGATTCCGGAAGATCGCACGGCAATGCCGCCATTCGTTCCGTATGAAGCGATTGTGAAATTCCGCGTGTCAGCAGATGCCAAGGTTCGTGCAGAACTTGCGGAGAATCTGCAAATCGAAAAGCTGATGCCCGACACGAGCCTGGTGCGATTCACGCCGGAAGCCGGAACAAACCTCATTGCCCCGGATCCGATTGCGGAAACGTGGGCAAGGATCGATGAGCTGCGCGCTCGCGACGATATCGAATACGCTCACCCGAATTGGCAATTCGAGCTTTCGGGTACGGCAAACGACGCGCAATACCCAAAGCAATGGCACTATCCGGCGATCCAGCTTCCGGCTGCGTGGGATCTCACTACCGGCTCATCGACAGTCCGTATCGCCATTCTCGACACCGGCCGCACCTTGCATCCTGATCTCGCCAGCAAATGGCTATCCGGTGTCGAATACGACGCTGCGAATCAGGACGGTAATGCCGAAGCCGATTCCTCGAATACCTGGCGACACGGCGTTCACGTTGCATCGATCGCGGGAGGTTCGACGAACAACTGGAGTAATTCGGCGGGCATCTGCCAAAACTGTCAGCTCCTCAATGTCAAAGTCGCGCAGGGCAATAGCGTCAACCTCGCCAATGCGATTCGAGGCATCGGCTGGGCAGTCGACAATGGCGCC
>CAZETM010001205.1:0-2728 GCA_964514885.1 uncultured Polyangium sp.
GTCGACATCGCTCGAAATCCAGGAGGATTCCTCGCTCCGTCGCCCTAGCTTTCGGCCGCTCGCGACGATAATTCAACAGGCTGCTACACGCCTTCCAGGTGCGCCTGGCAAAAAAGGCTAACGAATCCAATTCGTTAGCCTTTTCATTTTTCAATTCTCTGAGGGAAAAACGCAAAACCCCCCGCTCCTTTCGGGGCGAGGGGTCGTGCGACCAGCCGATGAAGCTAGAAGCTACTCAGCGACCCTTGCCAACCTTGGCTTTTTTGTCGCCAGAGTGACCATGGAACGTCCGGGTAGGTGCGAACTCGCCGAGCTTGTGACCGACCATGTTCTCCGTGACGAACACGGGAACGAACTTGCGGCCATTGTGCACAGCGAAGGTCAAGCCCACGGCATCGGGAATGATGGTGGACCTGCGCGACCACGTCTTGATGACCTTCTTCGGACCACCTGAAGCCTGGGCACCCTGGATCTTCTCCAAGAGGTGACCGTCGATAAAGGGGCCTTTCTTAACGCTACGCGGCATGGCTCAGCCCTTGGTTCCACGACGACGGATGATCATTCCGTCCGTTCGTTTGTTGTTTCGAGTCTTGAGGCCCTTGGCGAGCTGTCCCCACGGCGAGCAGGGATGACGACCGCCGGACGACCGGCCTTCGCCACCGCCCATCGGGTGGTCGACAGGGTTCATGGTGACACCGCGGTTATGCGGACGACGACCCAACCATCGCGAGCGCCCAGCTTTGCCGAGGCTAATGCTGGCGTGCTCGACGTTCGACACCTGGCCGACAGTGGCCCGGCAATCGAGGTGGACCTTGCGGATTTCGCCGCTCGGAAGACGAACCTGCGCGTACGAGCCGTCTTTGGCCATGAGCTGCGCAGCAACGCCCGCAGAGCGAACGAGCTGGCCGCCTTTGCCCTTACGGATCTCGAGGTTGTGGATCGAGGTGCCCGGAGGGATGTAGCGCAAAGTCAGGCTGTTGCCGGGCTTGATGTCGGCATTGCGGCTCGCAAGGAGCTTGACACCGACACCGAGGCCATCGGGAGCCAGGATGTAGCGTTTTTCGCCATCTGCGTAATGCAAGAGAGCGATACGTGCCGTGCGGTTGGGATCGTATTCGATCGCCGCGACCGTTGCAGGAATACCAATCTTGTCGCGTTTGAAGTCGACGATACGATATCGCTGCTTGTGGCCACCGCCGCGGAAACGCGAGGTAATGCGGCCGTTGTTATTGCGGCCGCCAGTCGAGTTTTGTTTCTCGACGAGCGAACGTTCCGGCTCGGACTTGGTGATTTCAGCGAAATCACTGACCGAGTAGAAACGGCGCGCCGCAGACGTCGGTTTGAAGGTCTTGATACCCATGGCTTACTCCTCCGACTTTTCCTCGTCGAAGAACTGGATCTGATCGCCCGCCGCGAGGGTCACGATGGCCTTTTTCCAGTTGTGGAGTTTGGCGTAACCACGCCCCATGCGACGGTCCTTGCCGCGCATGACGAGCGTGTTGATGTCGACCACGCCAACCTTGAAGAGCGTCTGGATCGCGTTCTTGATTTGAATCTTGTTCGCGTCCGGATGAACTTCGAAGATGACCTTGTTGCTCTGTTCGCGAAGTCGGCTGGACTTTTCAGTCAAGACAATCGGCCGACGAATGATGTGCTCGGGCTGCATGGCGTGTTCCCTCTAGCGAAGGCAGCGCGCTTCGAGCGCTTTGGCCGCCTCTTTCGAGACGACGAGGTGGTCGTGGCGGAGGAGGTCGTAAACATTGACCCCTTCCGGCGGCAAGAACTGGTGATGCTCGAGGTTGCGAATCGACTTCACGAGCTTTTCATTGCCCGCGCTGTCAACAACGAGTGCCTTCTTGTCGACTTTGAGTGCACCGAGCGCATCGATGAGCGCCTTGGTCTTGATCTCGGGCAGCTCGAGGCTGTCCAAAATGATCAGGCGATCTTGCTTGGCAAAGAGCGACAGAGCGCTCTTCAGAGCACTAATACGCACTTTACGCGGCGGACGATACGACCAGTCTTGCGGCTCGAGAGCATGCGCCATACCACCACCGGCATGGTGCGGTGCACGAATCGAACCCTGACGAGCACGACCCGTGCCCTTCTGGCGGTAAAGCTTCTTGGTCGACCCAGCAACGGCACTGCGTTCCTTGGTCGCCTTGGTACCAGCACGGCGTGAAGCTAGCTGGGCCTTGACCACCTCGTAAAAGAGATGCTCTTTCACTTCGGCGCCGAAGACCTCGTCAGAAAGCTCGATCTCGCCAACCTGCTCGCGCTTGAGGTTGTAGACGTTGACTTTCATGCTGCTCCTAGCTCTTGATCTCGACGTCGACGCCAGCCGATAAATCAAGCTTCATCAGGGCGTCGAGGGTCTGTTGCGTGGGCTCGATGATGTCGAGAAGTCGCTTGTGCGTGCGAATCTCGAATTGCTCGCGCGACTTCTTGTCCACGTGCGGGCCGCGGAGAACCGTATATCGACGGATCTCCGTCGGAAGAGGAATGGGACCCGCAACATGCGCGCCCGTTCGCTTCGCCGTCTCGACAATGTCACTCGTGGACTTGTCGAGAAGCTGATGATCGAACGCCTTGAGGCGAATCCGGATTTTCGTCGTGTCGGCCATGACGCTGCTTTTCCTTTAGGCCAGGATCTTCGTAACGACCCCAGCACCAACGGTCTTTCCACCCTCACGGATGGCAAACCGCATCTGCTCCTCGAGCGCAACAGGCG
>CAZETM010001206.1:0-2727 GCA_964514885.1 uncultured Polyangium sp.
TCGAGAGCGGCTCTTCCCGCTTTTGAATCGCCTGGCGCAGGTTTCGCTTCAGGCTCCGGCCCTTGGCGACGTCGATGCCGCGTGGTCGAAGCGCGAATTGTTACCCCGCGTCTCGGCAGACGTCGACGTGTTGCGCAAAGAATTGGATAAACATTTCGATCGGCGCATCAAAGAAGCGCGCAAAGAATTGGAAGCGCGTGGCAAGAAAGAAGCCGCGGCGCTACGTAAGGTCATTGCGGATCAGGAAAAACGCTTGGCCAAGCACAAGACCGAAGTCGAGAAGAAGTTTCCGGAACTTCGAGCGGGCCAGCAGCTTCTCGGTTTTACTGCCAAAGAATACGACCAGTTTCAGGACGACCTTGCGTACTGGAACAAACGCATTCTCGAATTGAAGCCGCAAGCAGATAAAGAAGCGGAGCGAATCGAACGGCATTACGCTGTCGGCTCGCCGCGGCGCGAAGCCGTCGGACTCGTTTACCTTTGGCCGATTTCGGGTTGATCATGACCATCGAAAAAGAACTCCTCGCGACCCATGACGCTTGGCTCGGCTATCTCATCAAAGAGCAAGTCGGCCTCGTCGTCACCCCCACCGCCTTGGTCCGCGCTCAAGTCCATTTCGACCGCAGCAATCTCGCCGAATTGGCCCAACAGTTTTTCTCGTTCCTCCCAGCCTTGTCCGGTAAAACCGCCCGCGACGTCGCCAAAGTCCAACGCACCCTCGACGAATCCGCACTCGATCCCGTCATCGAAGACCTCCCCGCATTCTTTTGCGATTTCCTCGGCTGGCCTCGTGAACGCCTCGCCGGTGCACCCGCTGGCCCCGAATTGTCCTCCGAATTCACCGTCCGCCTCGATAACTTTGGTGATGACCGCCTCGAACCCTCGCTCGTCCTGCTCGATCCCGACGGCAAACCGTTTCTCTTCGTTCGCATTGAAGAGCCCGGCACCAACCTCGACAAAAGCATTCCCGAACAGGGCCGACGCTGGGCCGCCAGTCCCCAAGCTCGTTTTGAACGATTGCTCGATTCTCGCGAAGTCCCCATCGGTATTCTCTCCAATGGCCGCACCATCCGCCTCGTCCATGCCCCCCGCACCGAAACCTCCGGCCATTTGAGCTTCCCCGTCCGCCTCTTGGTCCAGACCGCCGGCCGCGAAGTCCTGGGCGCCATGAAAATGCTGCTCGGCGATTGCCTCTTTCAAGGCCCCGCGTCGCAACGACTCCCCGCCATTTTGCGCGAAAGCCGCCGTTATCAAAACGAAGTCTCCAGCGAATTGTCCGAACAGGTCTTGGCCGCCCTCGGTGAATTGCTCGCCGGGTTTCAATCCGCCCGCGCCCTTTCCGCCGATACCCTGCTCGCCACCGAATTGATCGACGACCCCGCCCATATTTATGGCGGTTTGCTCGCCACCTTGATGCGCCTCGTCTTTTTGCTTTATGCCGAAGACCAGGAGCTTTTGCCCGAAAGCCAAATGTTCGTGCAGAGCTATTCCATCACCGGCCTGTACGCTCGTCTGCGCGATGAAGACGCTCGATTTCACGACACCATGGATCAGCGATATGGCGCCTGGGCGCAGGTCTTGTCGCTCTTTTCAATGGTCTATTTCGGCGCCAAACACCGCTCGTTTTACCTACCCGCCCGCCTTGGCGAATTGTTCGATCCCAATGAATATCCCTTCCTCGAAGGCCGACCCTATCGACACAATCGCGGCAAGCCCGACCGGATCGAAGCGCCACGAGTCTCCGATGGCGTCGTTTTTCGCGTCCTGAACAAGCTCTTGTTATTGGGCTCCGAGCGCATTTCGTATCGCACGCTGGACGTCGAGCAAATCGGCAGCGTGTACGAAGCGATGATGGGTTATACGCTGGAAGCCGCGGCGGGCCCCTCGTTATGCGTCAAGCCCCATCACGTCGTGGTCAACCTCGCGGACGTGCTGGCGAAAAAGCCCGACGACCGCGTCAAGGCGCTGGCCGAGGTGGACGTCAAGGTCTCGCCGACGGTGGCGGCGGAAATCAAGAAATCGAAAACGGACGAGGAATTGGCGCGGGCGCTGGTGAAGCAAGGTTCCCCGCGTCGTCCGGGGCTGCTTGGTCCGGGCACTTTATATTTGCAGCCCACGGAAGAACGGCGGCGCAGCGGATCGCATTACACGCCGCGCGAGCTGACCAGGCCGATCGTGGAAAAGACGTTGGCGCCGGTGCTGGCGCGATTGGGCGAAAAGGCCGAAGGTTTGACCGCGGACGACATTCTCTCATTAAAGGTGTGTGATCCCGCGATGGGGTCGGGTGCATTTTTGGTGGAGACGTGCCGGCAGCTCGGGTCGGCGCTCGAGAATGCGTGGAAACATCGTCCTGGGGACAAACCGGTGATTCCGCCGGACGAGACGGATTTGAAACACGCGATGCGTCTGGTGGCTCAGCGGTGTTTGTATGGCGTGGACAAGAATCCCTTTGCGGTGGCGTTGGCGAAATTGTCGTTGTGGCTGGTGACGTTGGCGAAGGATCATCCGTTTACGTTTTTGGATCATGCGCTTCGCGAGGGGGATTCGCTGGTGGGTTTGTCGCTCGATCAGATCACGCAGTTCCATTGGGATCTGGAGAAAGCAAAGAAGAACAGCGGGGTGTTCTTGAGCGGGGACATTCGCAAGGCGGTGCAGCGTGCGCAGGCGGTGCGGCAGCAGATTCAGGGGTTGGCCGAATCGGATAACACGACGCAGAAACAAGATTTG
>CAZETM010001207.1:0-2726 GCA_964514885.1 uncultured Polyangium sp.
CCCCCGCCAGGATTGCCCTCGTCCACCATACCATCGCAATCGTTGTCCTTGGCGTCACACACCTCGGGCGCAGGGATCTTCGATTGATTGCACTTGAGCATCCCCATTTCGCAGACGGTGAAACCCGTGGAGCATTCTCCCGGAATCTCCGTCATGCACGCGATGCCCGCGCCAACCCCATGATTGTCGGCCTCGCCATCACAATCGTTATCGAGCCCGTCGCAAATGTCCTCCGTGGGCGCCGGAACAATGCAACTGAGCGCTCCGCCCATGCACATCGTGCTTCCCGTAGCACATTCGCCAATCAAACCCGTGGGACACATCATTGCGCCGCCAGGATTGCCATCGTCGACGGTTCCGTCGCAATCGTCATCGACGTTGTTGCACACTTCAGCCATGGCCATCGCGTTCGGCTTGCACGTGAGCACTCCGCCGGCACATTGAGTCAAACCCGCGGCACAAGGCCCCATTTCGCCCGTCATGCACGCGATTCCGCCGCCAGGATCCTGCTCGTCGATCTGGCCATCGCAATCGTCGTCGATGCCATTACAGATTTCGTCCGTCGGGGCTTTCGGAGTGCATTCACCCATGCCCAAAGGATCGCAATTGGAAACGGTGACTTGACAGGCCCCTACCCCGCACGTCGTTTCGCCAAAACCGTCATCTATCACGCCGTCGCAATCGTCATCGATCGAATTACACGTCTCGACCACGGGCAAGATATCGCCGACACATGCACCCCATTGATTTACGTCGGTGCACGTTTGCGTGCCGTCCGTGCATGCACCGATGTTTCTCGTATCCTGCGCGCCGGAATAACACGAATCGGTGGCCCCTTTGATACACGGGCATCCTTCGTCGATTTGCCCATTGCAGTTGTCATCGATGCCATCATTGTTGCCGTCGCAAAGCTCGCCAGGCGTCGGCGTGCCCGGAAAACATTCCGCCGGTTTACCGTCGGCACATGCTTCCACGCTTATTTGGCAAACACCAATGCCACACGTGATCAGCGGGAGATCATCGACTTTGCCATTACAATCGTCGTCGACTCCATCACACGCAGCAGCTTCGGTCGGCGCGCAGTTGCCACCGCCCATACCCCCGCCACCCATTCCTCCACCACCCGTGCCGCCGATCCCTCCCGAGCCAGCGTCACCGCCGCCTGCTCCGCCATTACCGGAACTCGAGCGTAAAATGGGTTCGTCGACCCCGAGCAATACATTGCAACCGAAGTGCGTTCCCGCAACGACGATGACGAGGCTCGTGACGAGTGCTTGACGCATGATGCGATACCTCTCGGGCGTCAAAATCGCCCAATACAATGAAGACTCGATGGTCCGACCACGAACGTTGTCTGTACCGATGCGGGACGTTTCGGAGCCGTCAAAAACAGAGCCACTCCTGCTGCAAGCGCCACGCCGCCCCCAATGAATAGCCCCGTAGACACATTGCCCGCATCGTAGGACGCTTGTCGCAAGGGCAAACCAATGTCATCGCACGAATTTACAGTGCAATGGCCATCTACTACGCTTGCATCGCGTTTTTCAATGGCCCGCAAACCCAATACACTTCCCGCCACGACAGCCCCGAGCCCCACGACCCCAATGCTCAGGCCGGCAATTCGTTGTGTGCTGAAAAAATCGTTTTTCTGGCCAACCTCGGGCCCCTTCGTATCGGGCGGAGGTTTGTTCCCCGAAACTGGCACGATCGCCGGGGTTATCTCATTCGGCGGAGGCTTCACGACCGGATCGGTCTTCACCGGCGGCACGTCGTCTTCGAGCGGCTGCAGGGTCACCGAAAGCTCGGCTCCCTCGCCCATTGCGACCGATTTTCCCCAAGTCTTTTTGCCCGGCGCACCCGCGTCAATGACATGTTCGCCACGGTCTACGGGCAAACGTACGCCAAACTTCTCGCGCGCCAGCACCATTCCATCGAGATGCACCGTGAGATTCGGCAGCGCCGCCGCCGCTTCAGGCACGACGACGACAATCCATCCGATTTTCGGCTCGATTTCCGTAATACGCGCTCGCGCTTCGTCACCACGTTTTTGCGCTTTGGATTGCTCCGTAAAACCCTTGGCTCGCTTGACGACCTCGGGCACTTCATCGACGACCGCTTTGTACGTCTCCCACGCTTTCGACAAACGCCCTTGCGCACGATAACAATCGCCAAGACCAATACGCGCCCCCAAACCAGGCTTCAATCGCACGACTTCTTCGTATTTGGGACACGCCGTCGCATAATCACCTGCGACGAACGCTTCACGCGCTTCGGCAAATAACGTGTTCACTCGTTGCTCGTCGACCGGTTCGTCAGCTCGAGCAGGCGTTGCAACGAGACAAACACCGGCCAGGACCAACGAAGCAATGAGGGAAGCTAATTCGCGAGGATTGCGCATGATCATGCTTTGCTCCTAATCGATGCTCCCCGGCGGTACGTATTTCGTGTTGGGAGGTTTGGTGCCAGTCGGCGTCGTCGGCGACGTTTTCACAGTAGGCGCAGTAATCACGCCACCAGGCTTGGGCAATGGTGCCGCCGTCAAAACAGGCTGAGCCGGTGGGGTTTCCGTGTGAAATTCAACGGGCTCCTCCGTGTGCGCAGCCGCCGGCGCAGAAGCCGTCGATTTCACCGTTGGCACCGGAGGCGGCCCCGCTGGGAATGCATGCTGCGCAATGGGCACCTGACGCGGCTCACCCATCAGAATCTTTAGACCCAACCCAAGCGCG
>CAZETM010001208.1:0-2726 GCA_964514885.1 uncultured Polyangium sp.
TGAAGATCTCGAGGTCGATGTTGCCTTCGCAGCCCCCGACAAACCTGCGCCGGAAGTCATGACGATCGTCGAGTCGTCAACGAAGACCGTCGTCGTTCATGAGTCTGTCGCACCGCCAACCGAGCCGAGTTCCTCGGACAAACCCTGGCGGTTCGTCGGCGGAGTGTCGGCGTTTTTTGGGGCCGCTCCGACCCCTGCGATCGGTGTCACGGGCATCGCGAGCTACCGTTGGGAGTTGCGAACGCCATGGGCGGTGTCCGTGGACGTTGGGGCGCTTGCAGGGTGGGCGCCAGTAGCGATTGACGGAAATATCGCGACATCTGCGTTCGCGGGGCATGGCGCAGTCTGCGTCCATTATCGAATTGCGTTTGGCTGCCCGGCGATTGTTGTTGGTGCGGCTCGGTATTCGTTCGTAACACCCGAATACGCAGCAAATGAACCATTGACAGGCGCTTTTTATGGTGGTGGGTTTCGCGCTGGAGCGGAACATTTTTTTTGGCCATCGATAGGACTTCGCATTCAAGGGGACATCTTCAAACTTGCTGAACGATTGGACGTGGATGTTCAAAGATATGGTTCTCGGTGGATGGGGCCGACCGTTTACGGAGCGTTATTGCTGGGAGTCGTGGTGAAATTATGAAGCGATTGATCAACTACGAAGCATGGAGGATTGGGAGTAAGATCATGAATGCATGGAAACTGTCAATGGGCTTTGCGATTGCGTTCGGGGCAGCAGCCCTTCAAGTCAGCACTGGCTGTACCACGGGTGTCAAAAAGTTAGTATTTGACTGCACCGGGGACGGTGGTCCGTATCCTTGCCCCCCCGACGAAGTAGACGCCGGTCCTGACGCTCCCGGAATTGACCCCGCGGCATGCCAAGGCGACTGCGTCGAAATGGGTGCCGCCGATTTCCGCAAAGAAGCGGTGCTCTTGTGGATGGGTGCCGAAGAACATGAACCTGAGTGCCCCGACCGGGCTCCGCAGGTGTTTTACACCGGATACGCCGATCCGAACATCTGGATGCAATGCGACAAGTGCGAATGCGGTCCGTCGAGTTGCGCATTGCCCGATGGAATGACCGTGCACAACCAGCAGTTTTGCCAAGATCCGAACGCTGACGGATACACTGCGCCCGCAGAATGGGACGGGTCCTGCGTATCGCCCTCGGTTTTTCCTGGAGGCAGCTTTTCCTCGATCAAGCTTGCGCCCGCGCAAGCAATGCCTTGCGAGCCCATCGCGGCGCAAATTCCGGACCCACCAGCATTCGCTCCTGGGCTTGTTTCATTTGGGCCTGGGCTCTATTGGCATACCTTCGCGAAAGCTTGTCAGGGCGTAGCGAAGGGAGAATGCGAAAATCCAGCCGAACTCTGTTTGGCAAGCACAAAACCGCCCCCGCCAGAATTTCGACAATGCGTGCAATACTTGCTCCCGGTCAACGAAAGCAAACTGCCGCAATGCCCGAGCCAATTTCCCGATCGGTTCCTTTTCCACTCGGGTGCGGAGGGCAAACTGGAATGCTCGGCGTGTGAATGCGGTGAGCCGGTAGGTGCGCAATGCAATGCATCGTTTTCGGCCTATCAGGACACGATGTGTACCAACGGGCCAATGCCGATATTCGAGAACGTTTCGGCCGGTGCGGGAACTTGCGTTGACTTGGCAGGAACGCCGTATTCGCTCGGCTCCATGAGCGCTCAATGGAAGCAGAACGTTCCCGGCGAATGCGAGCCCAAGGGTGGCGAATTGATCAACGAAACGGTAGGTTCGGATCCTCGCGTCTTCTGTTGTCAATGAGCCGCAATGTAGTGCGACTCAAGGCTTGCACACTCCGGCGCTCGAATCACACCCCGAAAAACCGAGCGACGTGCAGTCGATCTCCTCTCGCACTCCTGAATTGCAGATAGACAGCACGGTTCCTGTGCAGGTTGGCTGAAGGAAGAAGCTCTGGTTTCCGCACTGGAAATCGAATCCGCAGCGAGTCCGCGAACCACCAATACACGAAAAGCCTTGGCCGAGCGATGGGCAGTCGATCAACTGCTCCTGGCCATTCACGCACGCGCGCAATGTAGTTTCATTTTCGCACGTAATGGCTGCTCGGTAGTCGGCAAGGAAACTGCCGGTGGCCGAAAACGTCTGGCTGCACGTTTGTCCTGACCCGACACACGTTGCAGCGTCCGCGCTTGCGGCGCACACGAGCCCGAAGTTGGAACAGCTCGGGCGCTGATAGATGAAGTCTGCGGATTCACTAGACTCGCGCACACATTCTCGAGGTGCATTGTCGTTGGTGCAGGTTGGGGTGTCCAGTGCCGGATCGCATGGAACGCGAGAAAGTCCGCATTGGGGCCACGGTTTGTCGTAACATTCCAATCCCAAACCGGCGCAGTTCATCCATACGACCTCAGAGGATCCATCATAGAGATACCGAACGCCCATCCCATTTTCGCATCCGCTCTCGAAATTATGCTCGTCCTGCGTGAGCGTAATGCCGAGGCATTCGCGCACGGCTTCGCAGCCATTGGTCTTGTCCTTGAAGCAATTGACGCGCTCGGCAATGGCTCGCTCCATCGACGAGGCCATGATTGTGCTGTAGGTTGCATCGACACGTCCATTGATGTTGAGATCCGAGAATAGCACGTACGGAATGCAGCTTTGGACGAAGATAGCTGTCTTCATGACCGCATCGAGATCCTTGGGGCCTGGGGGATCCGGGGGCTTGAACCCGCCGAGGT
>CAZETM010001209.1:0-2717 GCA_964514885.1 uncultured Polyangium sp.
CGCTCGTCTCCGCCCGATCGCGACCTCGTGCCCCCCGGGAAAAACAACGAATGATACCCGCGCTCGAGCAGCACCGACGAGTACGTCTTCAGCACGTCTTTGTACAAGTTGTGCCTCACGCGCCGATCGATTCGATACGCGCCGAGGTTGCGCATGAAGTACGAAAGCACCGGATTGGTGAACAAATTCTTACCCGCGCCATACGTCGCCGGAGGCAGCCCAGCTCGTTCGAGCGCGTAGCCGAACACGATCGAATCCATGTTCGACAGGTGCGTCGGGACATACACCGCGGTGCCACGTCGTGACAGCTCACGCAGCTCAGCGAGCGGCCCTTCGACTTGAACTTTGTCGTCGAGCGCTTCGAGGCTCACGAGCTTTTGCGGATTCATCGCCAAGCGCGCGAGCGTCCTCGGCGCAAGCAAATACGTCACGATCGGCGGCAGCATCTTCGACGAAACGGCATACACGCGTTGATCGAAGTTGCCCGCCACATCCCACGCGATCTGCTCGGTGACGTGCGCGAGTTTGTCCCGACGCTCTCCATCGCCCATACGCGAAAGCGTGCGCGCGGTGCGTTGCCAATCGACGAGCTCTTTCTGTTCTTCGGGGTTTCGACGACTCGTTTCGAGCCGTTTGACCTCGTGATAAGCCGCATCGTTCAACGCGAGCAGCGGATCTTTCGTCGACAAAACGACACGCGAGACCACCGCCCGCACGATGTCTTCGCGAGCCGCGTTGAACCCAAAGATCGGAGCGTCGTGCTGCATGGCTCCGAGGTGTAGAGAATTTTTGTTGTGGGCGCTATCGTGTCGAGATGGCTTGGGGTCGGCGTGGTTTGGTTTTCGTCATCGCAGGCTTGATCCCCGGGTGTTCGTCGCCGCCTATCCCTGCGGATCCAGCGCCCAGTGCGCCCGTAGCTTCAGCAGCCGAGCCGCGTCTTGCGCCTGCCCCGCCGCCCGTCGTTTCGGTTGCTGCCGCGGACAAACCTGCGCCAACTCCGAATCCGGTCGGCATTACGGCCGCCGAAGCGGAAGCCATTCTGTTCCAAGGAGGACCTGCTCCGGCCACATGCGCCGCGCCGGACGAGCGCATCGTGATTCGGTGCTTGATCGAAAAACGGTTTGAGGGTCAAGCATCTGCGCAGAACCTTGCTTTGTCGATGTGGGAGGGCTCGGGAAATGTCGCGGGCATCGAGCGCGAATACGTGATGGATGGAGGTTTTCGTGGAACGATCCAAATCGTGCCCGAATTGCCGGTGCGCCGTCATGAAAGACACCTGATGTGGGTAGCGGCATCGAGTACCGATTTTGAAGTATTTTTCGACAGACTAAAAACGCGTACGGACAAACCAATTCATTATCGTCATCGATCGATTCGATACAAATTTTTGCGGTCAGTAAATCGCAAGACGCCGTCTGCGTATGCGTCCGACTGGAGCATTGGATACAATGTATCCGGGTCGCTGCACGTATCGGTGGATGCCGTGCGCGAGACATTGTTTCACGAGATCTTTCATTTGAACGACGAGGATCATGCTTCTGGCACGATGAATTGGTCGGCGAAGAATCTCGGTGCGATACACGAATCGATTTTGCAAAAGTGCGGAACGCGTATTGCGTGCCTGACACCTTATGCTCCGACGGAGACGGTGGTCCGAGGCGGGACGTATTATGCGTTTCAACCGAACAACGGCCAAGCGGTGCACGAATACGGGGCGGACTTGGCGACGCGATATTATCGCGAGCAACGGGCGATGATTCGCGGGGAAAAGCTGAAAGGTCGCCCGTGGAAATGCGGGCCGAAAGAAAATGCGCAGGCGTGGAAGCTGATGGTGGACGAATTTTTTGGAGGGGTGGATTTGGTGGGGGGGTGCGGCTGACCCCCTCTGTCGAGTAGGCGCCCTCATCACTGAGGGCGCCTCTCACAGAACCGTGCTTGTGCTTTTCACACACGGCTCTTCGGGACGATAGGTTTTCACCCCCATCGCCGGCCGGTTCACGACCCGTCGATATCGAATTCTTCGAGCATGCTTGCCGCTCTCGTTCCCCGCGTTAGGCGCTTGGCGGCTCGCGTAGGAGACCTGAGTGGATCATGCGGGCTCTCGGAGGTTTCTGATTGTTGAGCGATAGCTCCACGATCAGCGGGATAGGACGTACGTTTCCTTCTCGTTTGTCGTGGTTTCCTTGCGGATATTTCTGCCCTGCTCAGCAATGTTCTGCCTCTTCCTTCCACTCTCGTCGCCGTCGACGCTTTCCCTCCCCGTTTGTCGCGGTTGAAACCATCTTTCGATTGGTCTTGCGGTACTGCGCGTCGATCCTTGTTCTGATGGGCCTTCGGAGCTTCGTTCTTTCGTCCTCAGTTCTACCGCTGATTTGCATCAGGGAGCCCAGCAGAACTCCTCGGGTAAGATTCACAGACTTCGACACCATCCCGTCGCCAATACTGTCACGAGGCTACGAACGGATTTCGGGCTTCGTTGCTGGAGGCCAACTCACCCGCCTGGACAGCCTTACGGCGCTTCGCTTTCGCTCGAAACGGTGACGCACCTACGACTTCCACCAGACCTCCCTTCGCAGGCACCACGGCGTTTGCATCCCTCCGCAGCAGCATGGGTTTTCCCATGCGAGGCCCTTGTCTCTTCGGTGTCGGGTTCCCTCCGTCAGGGCCCCGGGTTTGGACTTGCACCTCCTACCTGTGAACCATGCCGATCGCACCTC
>CAZETM010001210.1:0-2717 GCA_964514885.1 uncultured Polyangium sp.
ACGGCGTAACAAAATGTCGTCGAGTGAAAATAGGTGGGATGATTCGGCACATGGGGTGCGCGAAGTGCCGGATGGCGAGTGTCGAGGGACGGGGAGCGTACCGCACGCCGTACCCGACCTTCCGAAAACGCAGCGGCATTTCGGCGGTTGTCTGGTAAATTGGTGGACAACTCGGGCCGGTGAGCGGTGCGGGCGGTGGTTCGTGTTGGCTTTGAGGGTGGTGTCATGCCTGGTCGGAAGATTTTGGCGTTAGGGGTCGTGGTGGTCACGGTGCATATTATGGGGTGCGCACCGGCACCGTGTCGGGCGGGATGGTATGGGCCTGTCGACAACCGGGACCGGAAAAAATATCCGACCGTGGACCAAGATTGGATATGCTTTCCGCCCCCAGAACGCGTGCTTCCACCACCACTGCCTGCTCTTGGTGGTGATAAGCCAATTGATCTGCCAGGTGCGAAAGACATGAAGGCCGTTGCCAAGGCCGCTATTTTCGTCGAAACCTGTTTACGCAATACGCCCTATGGCTCAACCAACGTAAATGAGCGCGTCGATCGTCTTTATCGAACGATCTACGGGCGTTCGGTGCAGCGGGCGATTGCCGATCGCGTGAACTGTTTCAAAGACAAAACCAACGGTTGTGACGCGGTCCTTGAATGTCTCGGAATCTTGTCCCTTCCGGATGACCCTCGTTACGAAAAAGGCTGTTACGACGGCATCGCATTGACTCGAACGGATTTCCCGCCGTTCGATATTCGCAACGTATGGACCAACTGCACAGGCTTGGGTCTCGATTGTCGCGACGGAGCGTGTGTCATTCCGCGTGAGTCGTGCAATCACGAAACGGAGATGCCTTTTTGCACCGACGACGGCGCGCCGCGTAATTGCGACTACGACGGGCCACAAGACGCCTTCCTTCGAGCGTTAGTGCCACGCTGCTCGACGTTTGGACTCGCATGTTCCGTCGATACTACGAACGCAACATGCGCGGGAGCAGGACCGTCATGCACGATGAACGAGAATTTCTCGGACGACTGGGCTGAATTTCACAACGGCATCGAATGCGTCAACTCCACTATCCTTCGCGCTTGCGTCAATGGTCACGAGCACATGGTCAATTGCGCCACCCTGGGCGAAGGATTCAAGTGCATCGGAGGTTCACGGCCACAATGCGGAGCGGATTTTCAATGCGACTATGAGGGATGGACCTTGTCGACATCGTGTGTTGACAACTTCATCGAAGTTTGCAACGGCGGGGTGCTCATGTCGTTCGACTGCCAAGCACTCGGATTCGACTCTTGTTATGGGCCACTTGGCGCATGCGTAGCTAAGCCCCTCCCAGTGCCACTGTAGTGGACAACGATCGAAGAGCCGCGTCGGTCTCGAATCACATCGCGTCCGCCTCAGGTTTCGTCATGCAGCACCACGTAAAAACGGGCTCGTGTCCGTCGAACTGGGGCTTCGTGACAAACTCGACACCGCCGACAGGTTCACCACCCTTCGGCGCGCACGCACCAGGCACGTACACGAGATCCGTGATTTCTTTGCTGCTCAAAGCTTCTCCTGGTGGAAAGAAGTTCTGACAGTTCGGCCCATCGGAACCCAGCATGAGTGACAACGATTCGTTTGTGCTGCAAGCATCGTCCGCGTAAACGCGCAACGTGCCGAAACACGTACCGCCCGACGCCTCGCATGTGCACTCGGTGCACGCTCGCGTGTCGGTAAAACTGTCGTGCGTGAACGCTAGAACCTGCTCGGGAAAATCAGAGAATTTGGGGCACTCGAAGACACCTGTCGTCTTTCGTCGAACGCAGTAACTCCACCCGGGTTCGCCGGGTAACGAAGGAAAGCACTGTTGAGATGAACCGTCCGTGCACTCATCGCTCTTGACGGTCGAGCTGCACGACAGAACAACATTTTTCCATGCGACTTTGTCCCCGGTCGCTTTCGGCACAGGCAACGGGATCGGCTTGCATCCGTCAACTGGCGCGGGCAGCGGAGATGTCACGATCGACTGTGCGCACGGGATACCGCTGCCCGGTGGACACTCGAGGTTCGCGGGTACGGCGTTTGTCATCGTGCATGCGCCGGTCCAATTTGGTGGGCCGCCAAAGTTTGTCGTGGACAGGAGGGCCGTGTTGCACAGATCAGCGTTCAAAAAAATCTCGGGAGTAGGCGAGCAGGAGCCCTCGATCGGTCCACAAATGCACGCGGGACATCCGGGCGACGGGATGAGAAGGTCGGTATAGCGAAGGTCCCCGAATGAACCGACGCTCGCAGGACAGTCATCGTCGTGAGGCCACGGTTTGGACGGACCAACGTAGAGGGCTTGGGGATCGTCAAAACCATCAGGCGCGTTGGGTACACACTTCCCCGAACATCGCGCAGACGAGCCACCATCTTGTGACAAACCACCATCCTCCGACGAACCCGCGTCCGTGCATTTATCTGTGGGGAGCGCCCGACCTGTCTTGCATCGGTCATCCACACACATGGGTGAGTGATAGTCGCTGTACGTGGTGTCATCGCACAGAAACGGCTCATGAATGACGCCACCCCATTCATAGTTCACGCCACACGCGGCGAACATGGAGGCACATGCGGCAAGACTCGCCATCAGCAGCAGTGCGTTACGAATGGTCAAACCTTTTGAACGCATAACGTCTTTCCTCATGGCTTGATGAGCACGCGCAACCCCAGCGTGCCGGTGACGAGTGACC
>CAZETM010001211.1:0-2713 GCA_964514885.1 uncultured Polyangium sp.
TTTGCACCACGTCAGCTCACGGCCGGTGCGTGTTGCGTCGTCGTTTTCGGTTTCGACTCGACGATCGGGAGGCGATCAGGGAAGATCGACTCGACGATCGAGAGCCGATCAGGGAGAGCAACGCGGTGACCTGACTCCGATCGGGGAGAGCAACTCGGTGATCCAAACGTAAGCGCCAAGTTGATAGGGTCTTCCCGACCAATGTCGCCCTGTGGTACCCTCCCGCACGATGCATCCCCGGTCGCGTGGTTTCGCCTTTCGCGTGTGGATCTTGCTCGTCGTGTCGCCATGCGGCTCCCGTGACGTCGGTCGCGTATTCGCCGGACGGCAAGACGCTCGCGTCGGGGTCGTTACCTCGAACCGGAAAACGCCCCCGCACTCATGAATTGCCCCGACAACCCGACCCCTGAAGCGACCGATGAGCCGCGATCATCACGCTTGCGTCGCACCAGCAAAAAGGTTTACCGTTCGCTCACCAACAAACCGCCGGGGGAACTATGCGCATGCGCCGTCCGATGAGCCTTCGAATCGTCACGTGGACTGCTTGTCTCCTTTCGTTCTGCGCCATCGTCACTTCGGCCTGCCGCTCCAAGGAATGCACCCCGGGCCAGCAGATCGCCTGTGCATGCCCTGACGGCAGAACCAGCTCGCAAGCCTGCGATCAGGGTGGCACTCGGTTCTTGCCGTGCGCTTGTCCTGCGGCACCTGCTCCAGGGGTCGCCACGACGAGTCCTGCCGTCGCCCAACCTGCATCGACCGCACCCGCTGCATCCAACCCGGATGAAGGTACCGACGCTCGCCGCCCCGTACTTCCACCCGAAGACGCAACCTTCGTGGATACGCGTGGCGGCATGGGATGGAACGACCGCTGCTGGATCAATTTGAAAAAGGGCAAATATGGCTGGGCCAAAGCCGAATGTGACCTGGCCTTGAAGATGAATCCAGCGTCCCCCATGCCCATGGCCTCGATTCTTTACAATCAGGGGCTCATCCAAAAAGCAACGGGAAATGTCGAGGCAGCACGGCAATTGTTCGAGCAATCGTTGGAGTTGCGCGAGCATCCCGAAGTGCGCGCGGCCCTCATGTCTTTGCCCGGGGAGCCTCGAAGACCGGTCAAGAAGATTGCCTGCGGCCGAGCCACCTGCGATTCCGTCTGTTGCGCGACGATCGATATGAAATGCGCTTCGAAGCCGGAAGATTGCGAACGCGCAGGAAATGGCGAGGGCACGATCTACGAATGCGATGGCCCTGAAGATTGCGGCGGCAGCGAGGTATGTTGCCTCGTTCCGATGGACCGAACCACGGCATCGTATTGCTTGGCGCGAGCGAAGTGCACGGGCGAATACGAGCACCCACGGTATCAGACGTCGATACCGCTGGAGATTGTTTGCCACTCGACGGCGGATTGCCCCGGAGGCAAGAATTGCTCGAGCCACAGCGCCGAATCTTTGTCGACGTGTCGATAGCGAGAGTCAAACGACCAGGTCCCGGCGGCACGAGATCGCGAGCGCCTGTTCAAACAAGCTTGGATCCGATACGAACCGAAAAACGCCCCCGCATTGATGAATTGTCCATCAAGCCCATGAAGGCGGCGGCATACGCACAACAGCGTATGGACACCGCGATCATTGCCGAGGAAAATACACTCCCATGAAATCGCTCCCGATGTACGAAGGTCGCGTCTTTCGTCCTCACGAATGGCAATACATCGTCGATCGATTGCGCGAGGGACAGGACCGCCTACAAAGAACCGGCCGTACGAGGCGCGTGGAGTATTTCGATCCGGGCTTGAGCGACGAGGAAATTCGAGCGGCAGAACATCGTTTCGACATCCGATTTCCGCCTGACCTGCGCATGTTTCTCCAGCTCGTGGTGCCTCGGGGCAAGGATCTTCCCAATTGGCGCGCCCCGGACGACACCGAGGTTCGACGCCTGCTCGATTGGCCGCGTGAAGGTATTTTGTTCGATGTCCGCCATGGCGTCTGGGAGCGGGAGTGGGGCGCGAAGCCGGGTTCCATCGAGAAAGCGATCGCCCGCGTGAATGCGCTCTTGGACGCAGCACCGCGATTGATCCCGATTTATGCAATTCGAATGATCCCGATGGAACCGTTCTGGCACGGAAACCCGGTATTCTCGGTGCACGAGACGGATGTCATCATCTATGGCAATGATTTGGTGGATTATTTTGAGGAACTGGGTCTGCCGCCGCGAGCCGTGTGCACGCCCCTTCCCGAACGCACGCGGACCATTCCATTTTGGACCGCATTGACGCGCGTGGAACTGGCGCAGCCTCATACCTTGATGGCTCAAGTGCGCAACAATCGGCTCGTGAAGCTAACCGACCTGGATGATGCCGAGCCGTCGGCCGACGAAGATTGACCAAGACGCACGCTCGAGCTTGTCGGCTCTTGTCGCAGACTACGGCGTCGTCGTACCCTCCCGCACGATGCATCCCAGGTCGCCTGGTTTCGCCTTTCGCGTGTGGATAAAAGCCGACGGCTTATGTCCGAAGTCGGCACCCGAGACGTGGGCGGCGCTCGTGACGACGTTGGCCGAATGGGGCAAGTACGCGGATGCGCGAAAGGTTACGCCCGCGCAATCGCGCGCAGATGGGTTATACTGGTTTTTATGGCCAAACTTCCTCGAGAGCCCGAATCAGAGCGTCCCCTGTCGGATCCGTACGCGCGTATTCCGGCTCCCCCCGCGAAAAGGT
>CAZETM010001212.1:0-2708 GCA_964514885.1 uncultured Polyangium sp.
CGACGATGCCCCTTGCATAACCGCCGCCCCGCAAAAGGACCAGGAAACACGTACCCTGCTTGTAATTGATTTGGTTTCGACGTGCCATGCTTTATTGCAGCGGTGCATGTTTATTCCTGCCTTGTGCCTCAACCCAGATTTTCTGTGGGTATACATCGTCGTCAACGAGCACGGTCACGTGAATCAATGTCCCTGCGAATACTGCATTCAACAGCTTTTCATTGTGTGAATTGATTATAGCCACTTCATGACCAGGGCACTCGATGTCGTCAGAAAAAACCTCGGTGTATGAAGTCCGTATGGGATCGGGAGTTACTTGTGAGAGTGTAATGGTCACGTCGCCGTCTACGTCTGCGATTGTTCGGACCGCAACGCAAGTATCCGTAGCAGTTGCCACAGATTCTGCGTCGACATCGGGCATCTCTGCATCGACATTCGAGGGATCGCTAATGAAGATGATGGGATGTAGTGGCGTGTATGTCAGCGTTTGCATGCTTCTTCATGAGTTGGTTGATCTGTCTTTGCTCGGCTGCTGTTGGTCTGCCGCGGTGACCTGGTATGGACTCCTTGGCGAAAGGCCCCGGTTGAAGTGTAGAATTTTTCGGCGGCCCCCTTGTAGTCTTCGCTCCCTTTCCTAAACGCGTCGCCTTCCTCGCGACGACGACGCTGAGGATGACCACTCCTACGCCGACCGATTGGCCGACGGTGTACCCATCGTCGTTGTCCGTGTCTACAGCTGTACGCGCGCCTTTTGCCGATGCGATCGGAAGAAATTGAGTCACTACAGTATCAAGGTTATCGTCCTCGTACACATACGGAATTGGAGCGCCGCCATTCGAATTCAGGTACTGGCCTTTCAACGTAGAGGGCAGCGTCAATGAAATCCCCGAGTCGATCAACGCAAGTTCAGCCGCATCAACGGGTGAGTCCGAGTTCTCGAATTTCATGGTTATATATATTCTTTGCGTGCGTCTTTGTAGCAGGAGTTTGGCGGGCTATGGCATATTTTGAGCCTCAGTGTTTAATGCGCTCTATCCGAAAAATCAGTTTGGCAAAGTCCGTGTCAAAACCAATGTCATTGCAGCGGTAACGTCTACCGTTTGGAAGTTCCTCGACGACCATGCCCGATGTCCACGATTGAGACTCTTGCCCATTACCCTTGTCCCAAATATTGTACAAATGAAGGCGTCTATCGCTTGTGTGACATTCGATCAAGATCTCTGCCGGCGCGGTGTCTTGCCAAAGTTGGGCGCTCGGGCACTGCACGTGATTGATTGCCAAATACTGGTCTGTTTTTAGCCAAATTCCTTGTCGCCAACGAGAATTTATGCTCTCGAATATGAGCTTTAGCAGTTCGCCGTCATTGATATCGAATACGTCGATCATAACGACGTCTTGTCGCCCCCTTTCCTTGAAGGCGCTACTCATGGTTCTTTCAGCGGGGAGTTTTCGCTTCATATATTTCAGTCTCCGGGGCGCGGGCCCTTGTAGCGGCGAAACGGGTCGATTTGCTCGTGCTCCCAAGGCCACACTTCCTGTAAATTATCGGGGGAATGTGTGCCACCTTGATGACGCGGTACCTTATGGTGCAATTCTTTTGGGACATCCAGTTCCGGGTGCAACGGGGACTTCCCTTGTCGCATCCGTTCGAGATTCTGCGGAGAGAACTCTCCATCGATGGCGTTACTAGCACGGTTCTTCCAGTGGTCGCTTCGGGTTTTTGTCCAACTGGAGCCCGATTTCGGCGGCCCCCTCGTCGTTTTCCCGCCACCTCCTACCTTCCTCGCGATGACGACGCTGAGAATCGCCACTCCCACGCCGACCGCTGCATGGCCCGCTGTATACCAGTCTTCTTCGTCGATGGCAACCCCAAGGCTGGCTGCACCCATCAATGGGTTGACCACGTTGATCGCGTCGATGACGTCACCGCCCCGGTACGCCTGGACGACGTCGACAATCGTCCATATTTGGGCCATTGAATTGGCCCACGATCCGGGAATCATTTCATCGGCGCGAGAGCCGAAATCAACGACACCGTCCCAAACTCCGTCGAGAAACCCCCGCTTCTGCAGCTCTGGTGGCGTCGTTTCTTGCGGCAAACCATCCCCACCATTTCCCGTGGTACTCACATCGACGGGCGGAGCGTTCGCGCCTATTTCCGCCGCATGTTTCCCGGTCGCCGGTGGTTTCTTTTCCTCTTTTGGAGGCTCCAGTGTTCCGACGTTGGTCAGGACGGTTTCGGGTATGCTCGTTGGTGTTTCGTAGACGTGTTTGATGCGTATGTCGTAGGTGGGTTTGTCGGGAGCAAATCCCGTCGGATCCACGAGCGCTAGTGGATTATTGAGCACGTACGCGTATCGATTGAGGCTCTGCCCGTCCCAAATATCCCCAATGACCGGATCCGTCGTCGTAAACCGTCCGATCTTCGGGTCGTAGATGCGCCCCTTCATGTTCACGAGGCCCAAGTCCTCTTCGTCCTCGTGCCCCGTGAATCCTCGCGTCGTCGGGCTCGTGAATGAGCCCGCTGGCCCTCCCCATTCGGGATTTCGCCGCGCGCCGAACGCGTCATAGCTGCGCCGTTCCTCGACCGCGCCGTTTTCCTTCGTCATTGCATCGATCGACCCAAGGTGATCCACGTGCAAAAAGCGCGTTCCCGCAATCCCTCCGCCGCGTGTCACAATTGCGATAGCTCGCTCCGGTGAATGCAC
>CAZETM010001213.1:0-2701 GCA_964514885.1 uncultured Polyangium sp.
GGCTCGGGCGCCATTGCCTTGTCGACAATCGCGAGCAGATCCCGAGGCGCCCCGGGGACCAGGACCTCAATCTTCGTTGGCGGCCCTGGGGGCATAGTGAGCAGCTTTCGAAGGATGTCGTGAACAGAATCGTCGGCATAGGGGGGCACGCCGGCCAGAAGGTGATAGAGAATGCCGCCTAGTGCGTAGACATCGGTTCGCTCGTCGACGCTCGCTCCGCACGCCTGTTCCGGTGGCATATACGCGGGAGTTCCCATTACGTCCCCGTCGAGGGTCAGGTCAGCCGAAGGGTCACTGAAATGTGTCGCAACCTGGTTGGATTCGGTGCTCCTGGAGGAGAGATCTTTGGCGATGCCCCAATCGATAACCACCGTCTCGCCGAAGGAGCCGACGAGTACGTTTTGCGGTTTGAGATCGCGGTGGATGATGCGAAGGCTATGGGCGTAGGCGATGGCTTCGGCTACGTCGATAACATGGGGGAGCAGCGCGAGGCGCTCCGCGAGTGTGGTTTTTGCCGCAATGACCGCATCAAGCGAGCTGCCGGAGACGAGCTTCATCGAATAGAAGGGCTGCCCGTTCTGCCAGCGCCCCGCATCGTGGAGGGGGATGATTGACGGGTGCTGAAGCTTCGCAGTGATCAGCGCCTCGCGAAGGAAGCGGGCATCGGCGTCGCCGCCAGGCCAAAGCAGCTCTTTCAGCGCGACCTCGCGGTGGAGCCGTCGATCTGACGCCTTGAGAATGCGACCAAGCCCGCCGCGTGCGATCTCGCCACCGACGTCGTAGCGCTCGTAATCGGCGATCATGGAGAGCTCGGGCGTTGAGCCCGGGGGCGACGACGTAGGCTCGGGCTCTTTGCGGCATTCCGTGGCAAGAATCGTATTGGCGAGCGGATCGTTTTTCGGGTCGGATGCAACACCATCGGTCACAGGTAACGCGACGAGCGTCTCGACGCCGGCCTTCGTCGGGACTGCTGCCACCGTGTCTGCGTTCGTTGCGTTCTGTGCGTTCTGTGCGTTCTTCGAGTTCATTGAGTCCAGCGCCTCGAACCTGCATCACCACGCGCGGCACTAAGGGCAAACAAGGTGCCATTTTCGAGCTTGGCGTGTCAAGCGTCACGGAGCGATCCTCGCTTCCCGTATCTCCTCTCACGTTTTGATGCCTCGTTTCGTCGTCGTTGTGATGGACGAGCGTCTGATTATCTACCGCGTTATAGCTGTATTTGTCGTTCTTCGCCTGCGTGACCGCGTGTGGATGCGTGTTGTCTGCATAAAACAGTTTCCCCACGTCCGACTTGTCCGTCAGATTCCCATCGAGCGAATATCCGTACGACGTCGCGCATGGAGCTTGGTCATTCTCGACCGCACCGAAATACGCGCACGTCACGCGGTCGAGTTCGTCGGGGCAGGTGCGGCGGCCGGCGCCGGTGGGGGTGAAACCAACAGCGTTGAAGTTGACCATGGCCGACATCAGGTTGCTGCGGTTGGGGTTGTAAGTGAGCGGCTCCGCAAACTCGTTGGGATCCAGGCTGGCCAGGCCGATGCTGGCGGCCAACAGGAAGCCGTGGGAATCGGCCAATATTTATATCGTGGGCGATTGCTACTCGACGGTGCAGGGCTGGGTGGAAGGCGCGTTAAACACGGCCGAACACGTGCTTCGTGATTACTTCGGCCTCAGCACACCGCCTTGGCTCGAAAAGGTCTACCTCGGGTATTGACGAGGACGCTCACGCCGTGCCTTCGAGGTTGACAGTCATGTGAACGTTGTGCAGAGTGCCGCGCCATGCGCCCGTGTTTCAACACCGCCGGTCCATGTAACCCTCGCGATCACTACATGTTGCCGCCCGAGCGTCGACTTGGCCGCGTGAGGCGTCTCATCGAGGATCACAAGTACTTCACGCTCACGGCTGGCTGGCAAACAGGAAAAACCACCAGCGCCCAATGGCTCGAAGACCACCTCAACGCCACGGGCAATTGGAGAGCCATGTGGGTGGACGTCGAGACGGCCCGCGAGCAACCCGATCCTGTCAAGGGATTCCGGACCATCCTCGGCTGCGTGCTCGATGTCTGCATGCGAGTTCATCCGGACGTACCGCTCCCCGACATCGAAACGCTTCTCCGTGATCCTGCGCATGCACTTTGGGCACTTCTTCGGCATCTATCGGAACACGACGACAAGCCCTGGGTGATTTTCTTCGACGAAGCGGACTGTTTGGTCGGAGAAACCATGGTGTCTTTCTTGACGCAACTGCGCCGAGGCTACCTGGGCCGATTCGAGCAGCCTTTTCCAGCCAGTGTGGTGCTCGTGGGACGGCGCCAAGTGCGTGATTTCATTCTGCGTGAAGAAGATCGGCGCGTTGTGGCGTGGATGGGCACGAGTTCACCATTTAACGTCTCGGTCGAAGCATTGACGATTGGTTCCTTTAATGAACCCGAAGTGACGGAGCTTCTTGCACAGCACACGGCTCGTACGGGACAAATCTTTTTGCCGGAAGCTGCTGGAAAGATATACGAATTGGGTCAGGGCCATCCTTGGCTCACGAATGCGCTGGCCGATCAAATCGTGGATCAAGACGTGGAAGATCGCAGCGTGGCCATTACGGCGGAGCACGTCGAAGCGGCGAAAGAAACGATCATTCTCGAGCGGCGCTCCCATATCGATTCATTGATTGCCAGGTTGCGTGAAGATCGCGTGCGTCGCGTGT